>CAZUFB010000065.1:0-12012 GCA_964619775.1 uncultured Coriobacteriaceae bacterium | reverse complement strand
TCCAAGGATACGCGATACAAACATCGTGAAGCGCAAAGGACGTGAACGGCTTGGCAGGTTTGGGCCTCATGGCGCCTGTCAGCGACCACAACCGTCGCGAAGCCCCGCACACACGCATCGCATGCCCCGTTGACGCCCTGCCGTCTCCACGCTATGCTTATTTAGTTTAACTAACTAACCACCTCGAATGCGCCGCAGGACCTGCGACGCCGATCGCAGGACGCCGAGCAACCGAAAGGACCGCGCGCCGCCATGCAGCCATCACTCGTCCCCGCAGGCGCAGCCTGCCCGCCGGCGCAACCGTCCGTCTCCGACGACGCCTTCGCCCACGAGCTCAACAGCCTGCTCGTTGGCACGTTCCACTCCATCGAGCGCTTCGAAGAACGGTCGCTGCGCACCTTCGCCGGTTTCAATCTCAGCGTCAACGAGGCCCACGTCGTCGACGTCGTCGGACGGGGCGGCGGGTCGGGCGAGCACGGCGGCATCACGGTCAGCCAGGTCGCCGAGGCGCTCGGCGTGCGGGTTCCCACGGCCACGGCGGCGGTCAACCGACTCGTGCAGAAGGGCCTCGCCGTCAAAGAGCGCAGCACGTCGGACCTAAGGACGGTGCACGTGCGCCTCACCCACGAGGGCCGGCGGGCCTTTAGGCTCCACGCCCTGTTTCACCGGCGCATGGTCGACGCCGTGGCGGGCGACATGGAACCAGCCGAACGCGCCCAGCTCACCCAGGGCATACGGAAACTCAAAGCGTTCTTTGAGAAAGCCGCCAACGGCGATGCGCGCAGCCTCCCGCTCGTTCAAAATAGGCAGGATGGCGGCAAGGGCGCCGCGGTGGGTATCAGGTAGGGCGAACGGTCGGCCCCTGCACCGCATGCGCAGCCGCCTGACGGCAACGACGACCTGGAGGACGAGTACATGGCTTTCCATGTGAAAGGAACGGGCAGCGCGCTGCCCCAACGCGACGTCACCAACGACGACCTCTCGCAGTTCCTCGACACCGACGACGAGTGGGTCAGCACGCGCACAGGCATCAAGTCGCGCCCCGTGTGCACCGTGGAGTCCGTCTCGAACCTGGCCGAGACGGCGGCCCGCGACGCGCTGGCAAACGCGGGCATCGAGGCGTCGGACCTCGACCTCATCATCTGCACCACCATCTCCGCCGACGACACCACGCCGAGCTGCGCCTGCGTCGTGCAAGAGCGCCTCGGGGCGACCTGCCCGGCGTTCGACCTCAACGCGGCCTGCGCGGGCTTCATCTTCGCGCTCGACGTGGTCGACGGGTTCTTCGCACGCGGCAGGGCCCGCAACGTCCTCGTCGTCTCGGCCGAGAAGATGAGCCGCCTGGTCGACTGGACCGACCGCGCCACCTGCGTGCTGTTCGGCGACGGCGCGGCGGCGGCGGTGCTCGGCGCGGGGGGCGACAGCCCGCTGTTCGACAAGCTTACCACCAAGGGCGACCACGACATCCTCTACGCCCCCGCCCCGATGGGCAACTGCCCGTTCGACGAAAAGGAGGTGCAGGCCCCCTATCTGCACATGAAGGGGCGCGAGGTCTTCAAGTTCGCCGTCACGAGCATCTGCACCGACATGGCCGAGATGTGCGAGAAGACCGGCATCGCCCTGAGCGACGTCGACCACTTCGTGTTCCACCAGGCCAACAAGCGCATCCTCGACGCGGCGGTCGACCGCCTGGGCATCGACCAGGCAAAGGTCGCCTACACCATCGAGCACACGGGCAACGTGAGCAGCGCGTGCATCCCGCTCACGCTTGACCGGCTCAACAAGGCCGGGCAGCTCAAACCCGGCGAGCTTGTGTGCTGCTCGGGCTTCGGGGCCGGCCTCGTCGTGGGCACGGCCCTGCTGCGCTGGGGCGCGCCCGCGCAGGCGCCCGTCCCGGCGTAAAACGCCCCCGCACCGCACCCCGGTGTCCCCGCGGGACCCGTCCCGCGATCACATACGCCCGTTTGCAGACCGCCGGCGCCAAGGACCGGCGGCGGCACAGAAAAGGAGAAGGCAATGTCCGATACGTTCGAGCGCGTCGTCAAGGTCCTCAAGGAGCAGGACGGCCTGGAAGACGTCGAGTTCACCCCCGAGATGACCCTCGAGGAGGCCGGCCTCGACAGCCTGGCCACGGTCGAGGCCGTCATGGCCTGCGAAGACGAGTTCGGCATCGAGATCGACCCCGAGAGCAACCCCAAGACCGTGGGCGAGTTCGTCGAGCTCGTCGAGAAGACCCTGGAGCAGTAGATGGTCCGCACCCCCCTGTGCGACCTGCTCGGCATCGAACACCCGGTGTTCCAGGGCGGCATGGCCTGGATCGCCGACGCGAGCCTTGCCGCGGCGGTCAGCGAGGCGGGCGGCCTGGGCATCATCGCCGCCATGAACGCCGACGCCGACTGGCTGCGCGACCAGATCCACCGGCTGCGCGCCAAGACCGACAAGCCCTTCGGCGTGAACGTCATGCTCATGAGCCCGTTTGCCGACGAGGTGGCCGAGGTCGTCGCCGAGGAGAAGGTGCCGGTGGCCGTGACCGGCGCCGGCAACCCCGTCAAGTACATGGCCGCCTGGAACGAGGCGGGCGTGAAGGTGGTGCCGGTGGTGGCCAGCGTCGCGATGGCCAAGCTCGTCGTGCGCTCCGGGGCCGTCGCCGTGGTGGCCGAAGGCGGCGAGTCGGGCGGCCACGTGGGCGACCTCACCACGATGGCGCTCGTACCGCAGGTCGTCGACGCGGTGGACGTCCCCGTGGTGGCCGCCGGCGGCATCGCCGACGGGCGCGGGGTGGCCGCGGCGTTCATGCTGGGCGCCCAGGGCGTCCAGGTGGGCACGCGCTTCCTCGTGGCCGAGGAGTGTACGGTGAGCCAGGAATACAAGAACCGCGTGCTCAAGGCCAAGGACCTCTCCACCGTGGTCACCGGGCGGCGCACGGGCCACCCGGTGCGCTCGCTCAAGTCGCCCTTCACGACGCGCTACGTGCAGATCGAGAAGGAGACGCTCAACGACGACGACCTGCACGGCCTGTCGGCCGGAGCGCTGCGCAAGGCCGCCCAGGACGGCGACGGAGAGAACGGCCAGTTCATGTGCGGCCAGATCGCGGCGCTCGTGACCAAGGAGGAGCCTGCGGCCGCCATCGTCCGCGACCTCGTGGAGGGTGCCGAACGGGTCCTCAAGGGGGCGGGAACATGGCTGGCGTAGCAATCCTGTTCGCCGGCCAGGGCGCTCAGCACGAGGGCATGGGCGCCGCGCTGGCCGCCGCCGAGCCCGCCGCGGCGGCCGTGTTCGCGACCTGCGACCGCGTGCGCCCCGGCACCTCGGCCCAGTGCTTCGAGGCGCCGCTTGCCGAGCTGTCGCAGACCGAGAACACCCAGCCCTGCATGTGGGCGGTCGATCTCGCCTGCGCCCGCGCCCTGCAGGCGCACAACGTGGAGGCCGCCTGCGTGGCGGGCTTCTCGCTCGGCGAGCTCGCGGCGCTGGCCTTCGCCGGGGCGATGTCCGACGAGGACGCCTTCTCGGTGGTCTGCCGCCGCAGCGAGCTCATGCAGCGCGCCTGCGCGGAGAACCCCGGCAGCATGGTTGCCGTGCTCAAGCTCGAACCGGCGCGCGTCGAGGAGCTCGCCGCGCGTGCCGGCGCCTGGCCGGTGAACTACAACTCGCCTGCCCAGACGGTGTGCGCCGGCACGCCCGCGGCGGTCGAAAAGCTTGCCGGCCTGGCGAAGGAGGCCGGCGGCCGCGCGATGCCGCTCAACGTGTCGGGCGCGTTCCACAGCCCGTTCATGGAGGGCGCGAGCGCGGGGCTTGCCGAGGTCCTGGCGCCGGTGGCGTTCGAGCCGACGCAGGTGCCGGTGTGGGCCAACGCCACGGCCCGGCCCTACCCCGCCGACGCGGACGAGGTCCGGGCGCTGCTGGCAAGCCAGGTGGCCCGCCCTGTACGCTGGTGCCAGACCCTGCAGGCCATGGCCGGGCAGGGCATCGACACCTTCGTCGAGGTGGGGCCGGGCAAAGTCCTGACCGGTCTGGTGAAGCGCACGCTACCCCAAGCGACGGCGCTGTCGTGCGAGACTCCCGAGGACGTCGCCGCCGTGTGCGCGGCCCTCGGGCTGTAGCGCCGTCCCGCGCCGGACGCCCGTGCCTGCGCACGCGGCCGCCCGGCGCGGGCACGCACCTCGATCGTCCGCCGCCCTGTGCCCGGCCGACGTTCCCGCCGGCAGCCTCGCATGCATGCGGGGCCGCCCCGCGCGGAGGTATGCGCCGTCCGGGCAGAGCGCGGCGCGGCGGGTCCGACAGGCCCGCCGACGCATGGGCACGACGGGAACCCGACGCCGGTCGGGCCCCGAGGAAAACGGAGCGTAAGGAGGGGCACTGGTGAGCGAAAGCACCGAAATCCGGCAGAGGCGCGTCGCCCTGGTGACCGGCGGGTCGCGCGGAATCGGGCGCGCTATCGCGCTGCGCCTGGCCGACGACGGCTGCGCCGTGGCCGTGGTGTACGCCGGCAACGAGGCGGCCGCGGCCGAGACCGTCGCGGCCATCGAGACAGCGGGCGGCTGCGCCCGAGCGTGGCGCTGCGACGTCGCAAACGCCGAGGAGACCGCCTCTGTGTGCAAGGAGGTCGTCGAGACCCTGGGACCTGTTAGCATCCTTGTGAACAACGCGGGCATCGTGCGCGACAAGCTGCTCGGCCGTATGAGCGAGGAGGACTTCGACAGCGTCGTCGACGTCAACCTCAAGGGCGCCTTCAACATGGTCAAGGCGCTCTACCGCAACTGGCTCAAGAGCAAGGGCGACGCGCGCATCGTGAACGTCTCGTCGGTGGTAGGCCTTATGGGCAACGCCGGCCAGGCCAACTACGCGGCGAGCAAGGCGGGGCTCATCGGCCTCACCAAAAGCGTCGCCCGCGAGCTCGCGCCGCGCGGCGTGACCTGCAACGCGGTGGCGCCCGGCTTCATCGTCACCGAGATGACCGACGCCCTGCCCGAGGAGGCGCGCAAGCGCTACGACGAGAGCATCCCGCTGGGCCGCATGGGCACGGCCGAGGACGTGGCCGCCGTGGTCTCGTTCCTCGCCAGCCCGCAGGCCGGCTACATAACCGGCGAGGTCGTTCGCGTCGACGGCGGCCTGCGCATGTAGCGCGCCGGGGCCGGCGCGCCCAGCCCAGAGGAACTTCCCGCGGCGCAAGGCGGTGCCGCGGAGGTAGAGGCAAGGAGCATCAACCAGTATGGAACGCAGAGTGGTCATCACCGGACTGGGCGCCGTGACGCCCGTGGGCCTCACCGCCCCCGACGCTTGGGCCGCCCTCAAGGCGGGCACCTGCGGGGTGGGCCCCATCACGCAGTTCGACACGACGGGCTACAAGGTCGCCGTCGCCGCCGAAGTCAAGGGCTTCGACCCGCTTGAACGCGGGCTCACCAAGCAAGAGGTCAAGCGCAACGACCTCGCCACACAGTACGCACTGGTCGCCTCGGACGAGGCCGTGGCCGACTCCGGCCTGGTCATCGAGGGCTCCCCGGCCGTCGCGGCCGGGACCGCCGAGGGCGAGGAGACGCCGACCGCCAACATCGCGGCCGAGCGCGTGGGCACCTACGTGGGTTCGGGTATCGGCGGCTACCACACCAGCGTGGAGCAGATCCTCAAATGCCACAACGAGGGTCCCCGCAAGGTCTCGCCGTTCATGATCCCCATGATGATCGCCAACATGCCTTGCGGCGCGGTGTCCATCCGCCACAACGCCCAGGGCCCGAGCCTTCCCGTCGTCACCGCCTGCGCCACGAGCGCCCACGAGATCGGCGAGGCGTTCCATGCCGTCAAGCTCGGCCAGTGCGACGTCGCGTTGGCCGGCGGCACCGAGGCGGCCATCGTCGAGAGCGCCATCGCCGGCTTCACAAGCTGCATGGCCCTCACCAAGAACCCCGACCCCGCCACCGCGTGCCGCCCGTTCGACCTCAACCGCGACGGCTTTGTGATGGGCGAGGGTGCCGTGGTGCTCGTGCTCGAGGAACTCGAGCACGCCCGCACCCGCGGCGCCAAGATCTACGCCGAGGTCGTGGGCTACGGCAACACCGCCGACGCCTACCACATCACAAGCCCCGACCCCAACGGCTCGGGCATCCGCCGCTGCATCGAGCAGGCGGTAGCCGAGGGCGGCGTCAAGCCCGAGGAGGGGCTCTACATCAACGCCCACGGCACCTCGACCAAGCTCAACGACGCCTGCGAGACCGCCGGCTTCAAGATGGCCCTGGGCGAGAAGGCCGCCCGCGCGGCCCACATCAGCTCGACCAAGAGCATGACCGGCCACATGCTGGGCGCCACCGGCGCGATGGAGGCCATGGCCTGCGCGCTGGCGCTCAAGGAGGGCATGATCCCACCCACCGTGGGCCTGGAAACCCCCGACCCCGAATGCGACCTCGACTACACCCCCGGCACCTGCGCCGTGGCGGCCGACGTGCGCTGGGCGCTCTCGACCAACCTGGGCTTCGGCGGGCACAACGCCGCCCTCGCCTTCAAGAAGTACGAGGAGGAGTAGGCATGGACCTCGACACCCTGCGCGGCATCGCCGAGCTCATGGAGCAGCACGGCCTGACCCGCATCAAGCTCGACGAGAAGGACCTCAAGCTCGACATCGCCCGCGAGGCCCCCGCGGCCGCCTCGGCCGTGACGGGCTGGGAAGCCAGCCTGGCCGGGGCGTTGGCCGCCGGCATGGCGAACCTGCCCGCCAGCCCTGTCGTCCCCGCGATGCCGGCCGCCGCCCCCGCACCCGAGGCCCCCGCGGTGCCGGCCGCCGCCCCGGCCCCGGCGCTTTCGACGTCGGACGGCACGCCCTGCGACTCCTCGCGCGTGACCGAGGTCACCGCCCCCATGGTGGGCGTCTTCTACGCCGCCCCCGCGCCGGGCGCCGAGCCCTTCGTGCACGTGGGCAGCAAGGTCAAGAAGGGCGAGACCCTGTGTATTCTTGAGGCCATGAAGCTCATGAACGAAGTCGCGGCCGAGCGGGACGGCGAGGTCGTGGAGGTTTGCGTCAACGACGGCGAGCTTGTGGAGTACGGCCGCGTGCTTTTTAGGATCTACTAGCAAGTTGGATGCGGGCGGCCCGCCATGCGCCCCGCGGGGACGAATTCCCCCTGCGGGGGCGCAGCGGCAGACCGTCCGTCGCATATCTGCGAGGAGGCGGGCATGGACCGCGAACAGCTCAAGAACATCCTCCCCCACCGCGAGCCGATGTTGCTGCTCGACGAGGCCGAGGTCGTGGAAGGCGAAAACGGCCCCGAGGCGCACGGCTCCTACCGCGTGACCGGCGAGGAGTTCTTCGTGCAGGGCCACTTCCCCGGCAACCCCGTGGTGCCGGGAGTCATCCTGTGCGAGATGCTCGCCCAGAACTGCTGCGTGCTTTTGGGCGAAGGCGCCGCCGAAGGGGCGACCCCCTACTACACGAGCCTCGACAAGGTGCGTTTCAAGCACCCCGTGAAGCCCGGCGACACGGTCGAGCTGACATGCTCCATCACCAGGCAGCGCGGCCCGTTCCGGTTCGCTACGGGGCAGGCCCGCGTCGGCGGGACGGTCTGCGTGACGGCGGACTTCTCGTTCGCGGTGATGCCGGCGGAGTAGGGCGTTCCCGGCGGGACGGTCCGGACCCTGGAGAGCCCGAGAAGGCAAACGACCAGAGAGAGCTCCTATGTTTAGCAAGATCCTCATAGCGAACCGCGGCGAGGTCGCCGTGCGCGTCATCCGCGCCTGCAAGGAGATGGGCGTCGAGACGGTGGCCGTGTTCAGCAGCGCCGACCGCGACGCGCTCCACGTCGCCTTGGCCGACGAGGCGTACTGCATCGGCGGGCCTCGCCCGCAGGACAGCTACCTCGACAAGGAGGCCATCCTGACCGTGGCCGTGGAGTCGGGCGCCACCGCCATCCACCCCGGCTACGGGTTCTTGGCCGAAAACGCCGCGTTCGCGCGCATGTGCCGCGAATGCGGCGTGGTGTTCGTGGGCCCGTCCCCCGAAGTCATCGAGCGCATGGGCAACAAGGACATGGCCCGCATCGCCGCACGCGATGCCGGCGTGCCGCTGGCCGAAGGCTGCGACCTGCTCACCTCGGCCGACCAGGCCGAGAGCGAAGCCCGGCGCATCGGCTGCCCCGTGCTCATCAAGGCGCGCGCGGGAGGCGGCGGGCGCGGCATCCGCCGGGTCGACTCGCCCGAGGCGGCCCGCGCCGCATACCAGGAGGCCTACGCCGAGGCGCTGGCGGCCTTCGGCGACGGCGAGTGCTACATGGAGAAGTTCATCGAGCACGCCCACCATGTCGAGGTGCAGCTGCTCTGCGACGTGCACGGCCGCGCCCTGGCCATCGGCGAGCGCGAGTGCTCGGTGCAGCGGCGCAACCAGAAGCTGCTCGAGGAGAGCCCCTGCCCCTGCCTCAAGCCCGAGGTGCGCGAGGAGCTGTGGTCCTCGGCGGTGCGCCTGGCCCAGCAGGTGGGCTACACCGGCGTGGGCACCATCGAGTTCCTCTACACCGACGAGGGCGACTTCTACTTCATGGAGATGAACACCCGCCTGCAGGTGGAGCACCCGGTGACCGAGATGGTCACGGGGCTCGACCTCGTGAAGTGGCAGCTGCGCTGCGCCGCCGACGCCGAGCTGCCCTTCGGCCAGGACGACGTGCGCGTGAGCGGGCACGCCATCGAGTGCCGCATCAACGCCGAGACGCCGGACTTTCTGCCTTCGAGCGGCAAGATCACGATGCTCCATGCGCCCAACGGCCCGTGGGTGCGCTTCGACTCGTGCCTCTACCAGGGCTGCATCGTGCCGCCTTACTACGACTCGCTGCTCGGCAAGCTCATCGTGCACGCGCCCACCCGCGAGGAGGCCATCCGCAAGATGCGCTCGGCCCTAGGCGAGCTCGCCATCGAGGGCGTGAGCAACAATTCCGAGCTGCAGCTCGACATCCTCAACAACCCCGAGTTCCTGAGCGGGGTCTACCACACGGACCTGATGGGACACCTCTATGGCACTCATTCCTAAGTTTGGCAAGAAGAGCCGCAACACCCTTGAGAGCACCATCACCGAGGTGCCCGTCGAAGTCCCCGAGCGCCGCCTTTACGCAAAGTGCCCGGACTGCAAGCGCGTCGTGGACATCGAGGAGATCACCGCCAACATGGATGTATGCCCCCACTGCGGGCACCACATGCGCCTGTCGGCACGCCGCCGCATCGAGCTGACCTGCGACGAGGGCAGCTTCCTCGAATGGGACGCCGACCTGGAGGCCACCGACTTCCTCAGCTTCCCGAGCTACACCAAGAAGCTCGCCACCGCCCGCGAGAAGAGCGGCGAGGTCGACGCCGTGGTATGCGGGCGCGCCCGCGTGGAGGGCATGCCCTGCGCGCTGTTCGTGATGAACGGCGACTTCATGATGGGTTCGATGGGCGCCGTCGTGGGCGAGAAGATCGCCCGGTGCTTCGAGCACGCCCGCGGCGAGGGCCTGCCGGTGGTGGGCTTCACCGTAAGCGGCGGCGCCCGCATGCAGGAGGGCACCGTCTCGCTCATGCAGATGGCCAAGGTCTCTGCGGCGGTGAGGCGCTTCGACGACGCCGGCGGGCTCTACGTGACCGTGCTCACCGACCCCACCTCGGGCGGCGTGACGGCCTCCTTCGCAATGGAAGGCGACGTCATCCTCGCCGAGCCCAAGGCGCTTGTGGCCTTCGCAGGCCCGCGCGTCATCGAGCAGACCATCCACCGCAAGCTGCCCGCCGGCTTCCAGAGCGCCGAGTTCCAGCTCGAGCACGGTTTTGTGGACCGCATCGTCGAACGCCGGAACCTGCGCGACGAGCTGGGCTGCATTCTGGCCCTGCACGCCTCCCCTGCCGACGCGGCAGGCTGGACCGGCCCCGAGAACGCCTCGACCGACGACAGCAGTCCCGTGACGGGCATGCGCGCCGCAGCCGAGGCGCTGTCCGAGCGTATCGCCGCCGCCCGCGAGGCCGTCGGGGCGCAGGCCTCCGCCCTCAAGGCCCAGGCCGCCGGCACCGCCCAGAACCCCGCCGAAACCGACGACAGCGCCGAGGCCTCGAATGCGACGTCGGACGCGCCGGTGGAAGAAGGCGCCGCCGAGGCAACCGCCGACCCCACCTCGGCCTACGAGCGCGTCAGGAACGCCCGCAGCACCAAACGCCCCACGGCCACCGCGCTGATCGCCGAGGCGTTCGACGGTTTCATCGAGATGCACGGCGACCGTTCGTTTGCCGACGACGGCGCCGTGGTGGGCGGCATCGCCCTGTTCGACGGGCGCCCCGTGACCGTCATCGGCACCGAACGCGGCGTCGACCTCAAGGACCGTGTGGCGCGCAACTTCGGCTCGGCCCACCCCGAAGGCTACCGCAAGGCGCTGCGTCTCATGAAGCAGGCCGAGAAGTTCGGTCGCCCCGTGGTGTGCCTCATCGACACCTCGGGGGCCTACTGCGGCATCGAGGCCGAGGAGCGCGGCCAGGGCCAGGCCATCGCTCAGAACCTCGTGGCAATGGCCGGCCTCAAGGCGCCCATTGTGAGCGTCGTCATCGGCGAGGGCGGCAGCGGCGGCGCGCTGGCGCTTGGCCTGGCCGACCGCGTGTGGATGCTCGAAAACGCCGTCTACTCGGTCATCAGCCCCGAAGGCTGCGCGAGCATCCTCTACAAGGACGCCTCGAAAGCCGCCGAGGCGGCGGCCGCACTGCACCTCACCGCCCACGACCTGCTGGGCCTGGGCGTCATCGACGACGTCGTGGACGAGGGGGACGGCAGCGCCCGGGTCGTGGGCGCACAGCTCGCCGCCAACCTGCGCGAGACGCTCCCCCGGCTCGAGGAGCTGCCGACCGAGAAGCTGCTCGACGACCGCTACGCCAAGTACCGCGCGATGGGGGTGCATACCATATGCTCGCACTCGTAGTTGACTCTTCCGCCGCCCTGACGCGCGACGAGGCGCGCCAGCTGGGCGTCGAACTCGTCCCCATGACCTACGTCGTGGACGGGGAACGCGTCGAAGAGACCTTCCTGGGCGAGAACGGCGATTTCGACACCCTGCTGCGCGAAGGCCGCGTGACCGACACCGAAGGCGTGCGCGCCGAGGCCTTCGAACCGGTGTTCCGCGCGCTCACCGACCGCGGCGACGACGTGCTGTGCATCGCGATGTCCGCCAAACTGTCGGGCACCTACCGCCACGCCTGCGACGCCGCCAACGCCGTGCGGTCGGACCTTCGCCGCAGGGCCGGCGCCACGAGCCGCGAGGCCAACTCCGCCGCCGCGGCGCGCACGGCCGGCCTGCCGCGCATCGCCGTGCTCGACTCACAGAGCGGTATCGGCGGCATCGAGTTCCTCGTGCGTGCAGCCCGGCGCCTTGCCGACGAAGGCACCGGCTTCGACGAGACCCTGTCGGCCCTCGAGGACCGCCGCGCTCGCCAGGGTATCTGCTTCTCGGTCCCGGACACCGGTGCCCTGCGTGCCTCGGGACGTCTTGCGATGGTGCCGCTGTCGGTGAACACGATGCTCAACCGCTTCCCCGTGCTTGCAATGGAAAACGGGGCCATCACCCACGTGGGAACCGCCCACGGCACCTACGCCTTGGCGCGCGAAATGGCGGCGTGCGTGCCCGCAGCGGCCCGCGACGTCGTCATCACCCATTTCGGCGCACGCGGACCCCTCGCGGCCAAGCTGCTGCACGAGGCCAAAGCCGCCCTTCCCGACGCGCAGATCCGCGTGAAAGAAGGCGGCCCGGTGCTGAGCTACATCCTGGGAGCCGGTGCCGTGGGCATCGCCTGGGCCCCGACGGACGAAGGGTAGGCCGCACCGACACCTGTGGATTCACGAGGTCATGCACCATCTTCCGCTGGCGTCCTCGCCATCGCCTCCGCCGGCGTGGCCCACCCAAGCGTCTTCCTCGGCTCCGCGCGGCATCCCGTCGCGCCAAGCGCCGCCGGCTGCCTGTCCAGATTCTGCTTCCGCGACGCAACTCGCGCGTGGCCATACACCGCACCTGCTGTGCCGCATCTCTTCCTCACCGGGTC
>CAZUFB010000064.1:0-12390 GCA_964619775.1 uncultured Coriobacteriaceae bacterium | reverse complement strand
CCTCGACGTCCAGCTGCACGCCGCTGCGGTCGGCGAGGCGTTCGAGGTCGCCGGCCAGCCAGACGGCGGACTCGCCCCGTCCCAGCACGAGGGGCATGCGGTTGTGGACGGGCGCAACCTGGGCGTTGGGCTCGGTGGTCACGATGGAGAACCGTCCGTCCTCGGCGATGCCGGCCAGCAAGAACACCGGGCTTCCCGCCAGGGTGAACCGGTAGGGCTTGCGGATGGTCTTGCCGGCGCGCGGGTTCAGCGTGGCGTCGGCGGAGCCTTGCTCGAAAAACGCCCGCACGGGGATGAGGCAGCGGCCGTGCGCCATAGCCTGCGCCCATAGGCCGTGGCCGTCGTGCAGCTGGCGGGTGGCGGTGTCGAGCCGCGTGTTGAAGATGAGCTTGGGTGCGGGTCTGTCGCATTCGTCGCTTGTCGCCTGCGCTTTTTTGACGCCCACTCCCGCAGGCGGCCGCCCCCAGAATCCCCAGGCCATCAGCACCGCCTCGAGGCGGCCGTCCCTTTGAGGGACGAATACGGGCACGGTGGCCCCGGGGTAGGCGTCGGGTACCGCGGCCTGCACAGCGTCTGCCCGACGGCCGATGGTTGCGCGCCCGCTGCGTGCCCGGTTGGCGATCGCTTCTTCTGCCTCGGCGAGGGTGAGCGGTGTGAAGCGTTTGCACATGGGCGGTCCTTTCGGACAGTTGGAAGCGGGGAGGGGAGAGGAAGAGGTGGTGCCGAAGACAGGAGGACGGGTGCTGCAGTGCGACGAGTCCTACGAGCGCCAGGGCAGGTAGGCGGACGGGTGAGACGAGCGCGGCGCGGCGGGTGCGTTTTCGTGCAACGGACGGTTCCATTGTAGTCTCGGCGCCTCCGTGCGGCCGGTCTGCGCCTGCAGTTCCATGGATGCGGTGTTTCTTCGGTTTATGACCGGCGTTCGCCGGGTGCCGCCGCGCCTGCCGTAGACTGATTCGGTATCACTAGTTGAAACGGGCACCGCGGGCGTCGGGTCGGGCCGTGATTCGTATACCGGCGCGCAGGTTGTCGCAGGGACGGGAGGCCGCCGCGTGGAAATGTTCGAACTTGTCTTGCTGCTGCTGGCCGCGGTGCTGGTATCGACGGTCGTCGACCAGCTGCTGCCGCGCGTGTCGCTGCCGCTTGTGCAAATCGCCATCGGCGCCGTGGTGGCACTCATCGCCTCGGGCCACTCGTTTGTCATCGACTCCGAGCTCTTCCTGGTTCTGCTCATCGCGCCGTTGCTGTTCGACGAGTCGCGCAACGCCAACAAACGCGAGCTGTGGCAAAACAAAGGCTCCATCGTCTCGCTTGCCATAGGCCTGGTGCTCGTCACGGTGCTCGCCGTGGGCTTCACGCTGCACTGGCTCGAGCCCTCTATCCCGCTCGCCGCCGCCTTTGCGCTCGGCGCGGCCCTGGGGCCCACCGACGCGGTTGCGGTCTCGTCCCTGTCCAAGGACGTCTCGCTGTCGCGGCGCCAGCACGCGCTGCTCTCGGGCGAGGCGCTTATCAACGACGCGTCGGGCGTCGTCTCGTTCCAGTTTGCCATCGCGGCCGCCACGACGGGGGCTTTCTCCCTGATCGACGCCAGCGCCTCGTTCGCGCTGAGCTTCTTCGGCGGCATCGCCGCAGGCCTCGTGTTGGGTTTCCTTGCCCTGCTGGCGACGCGCTACATCCGCAACCACGGCTACGACAGCGTCACCGTGCACGTCGTGCTCGAGCTGTTCACGCCGTTCATCGTGTTCCTGGTCGCCGAGAACATCGGCGTCAGCGGCATCCTCGCCGTCGTGGCCGCCGGACTGCTTATGTCGTTCGTCCCCATGCCGGTGAGTTCGCTGGGAACCCGACTGTCCCTAACGTCGTCGAGCGTGTGGGAGATCGTGGCGTTCGTGGCGAACGGCGTGGTGTTCGTGCTGCTGGGCATGGAGCTGCCGCAGGCCATCGTGCCCGAGTGGAACGACTCCGACACGGACAGCAGGGGCCTGGTGATCGTCGCCGCGCTGCTCATCACGGCGCTGCTCGTGGCGGTGCGCTTCGTGTGGGTCGCCGTGATGGAGCTGTTCGTCAAGAATCCCGAGACCGGCAGGCTGCGCGGCTTTTCGCTCGGCATGCTGCGCGACTCCCTGGTCACGACGCTCGCCGGGCCCAAGGGCGCGGTGACCCTCTCCATCGCCTTCACCATCCCGGTCGTCGTGTCGTCGGGCGAGGAGTTTCCCAACCGCAACGCTCTCATCTGCATCGCGTCGCTCGTCATCCTGCTGACGCTGCTGCTCGCCAACTTCGTGATGCCGCTCGTCGCCCCCAAGAAGGACTCCTCCGACGAGGAGGCCGCGCGCGGCGCCTACGCCAAGATCCTCCTGGGCGTGATCGGCGAGCTGAAGGCGAACACCACCCCGCAGAACGCCCAAGCCGTCCAGGTGGTCCTGCGCTCCTACGAGGCGCGCATCGAGCAGCTGCACGGGCCGTTGGTGTCCGACGAGCACCTGCGCACGCTGGGGGAGAACGTCATCGACCGGCAGAAGTCGCACGTGCTCGCCGCGGTCGACGAGGGGCGCGTCGACGCCGAGTCGGGCCGGCGCTGCATCGACCAGCTGGCGCGCATGACGCGCATCCTGGAGCGCGGCCACGGGATGCACCGCAAGCGCTTTAACCCGATCATCTCGCTCAAGCTGCTGGTGCGCGGCGTGGTCGACCGCGTCAAGGGAATCCGTCTGACGAACGAAGAGTATGACGCAAGCCTCGCGTTCATGATCGAGCTCGAGCGCTGCGCCCTCGACTACCTGCAGCCGATTGCCGACCGCAGGACCGACCCGCGCTCCGACGCCGCGCGCGTGCTGGTGTCCGAGCACAACGCCACGATCGGGAGCATCGAGACGCGCCGCGAGGCGCTGGCGGCCAGGCAGGCGGAGAAGGCGTCGGGGGCCGCCGACGAGGGCGTGCGCCCGTCGAAGCGCCTGAGCGCCCTGGCGAGGCGCACGCTGCAGCAGGCCGACGACATCTATGCGCGGGCCCTGCGCCTGGAGCTCGACCTTATCCAGCAGGCGGCCGAGAGCGGCACCGTTACCCGCTCCGACGCCCAGCGCATGCGCGAGGAGGTCTACCTGCTGCAGATGGGCCTTAACCAGAACGAGGCGTAGGCCGTCATAGCGGTCCACGGAACTGCCGTGCGAGGAACGGGCCGGGCTTGTCCCCCGGCCCGTTCGTGTGTACCGCACGAAAGATGCCCCCGGGACGCTTTCTCCCGTGACGGGTGCCTGTCGAGAAGTTATGATAGGTGAACACAAAGTTAGCCTCAGCTTCTGCCGCAGCCTGCACCTCCCACTTTCGCATCCGGCGCCCAAGCTGCAGGCCGCGGGCACGCCAGGGAGGACCGCCATGAAACCGGAGCCGCAAACGAGGAAGATCCCGCCTTCCGCCGCATCCGACGAAGGCGCCGCGCGCAAGCCCGGCCGCCGCGTCTTCCCGAAGCTCTGGGCCGTCGGGGGGTTTGCGTTCTTCGGGCGTGGGGTCGGTCCCCGTCGGCCGTGCGGTGGTGGCGGTGGTGCGGGCGGTCTACGTGCTATATTTTGGGTTCGTCGTCAAGACCGACGACGCACCTTCGGCGTCGGCCGCCGCAGCTTTGGATGCCGCCCCCGCGGAGAACGTGCCTGCTGAGTAGACCCAGGAGAGGGGCTCTGCGTACCGTGTTCGACAAACGCCTGCTCAAGATGGTCCCGACGGCCATCAAGTACATCGTCGCCGACGTCGTGTTCCAATGGGCGGCCCTTGTGGCCAACGTCGTGCTGTTCATGCTCGTGGGTCTGTTCGTCCAGACGGTGTGGCGCGGCACGGTCGACGCGGGGGCGTTCGCCCGAATCATCGTGTCGGCGCTGGTCGCCATCGCCGTGCGCCTCGTGTGCCAGGTGCTTGCGCAGCGCATGGGCCAGGCGGCGTCGTTCGAGGCCAAGCGCACGGTGCGCCGGGAGGTCTACGAAAAGCTCGTGCGCCTGGGTCCGTCATACCGCGAGCGCGTTGCCACGAGCGAGGCCGTGCAGGTCAGCGTCGACGGTGTCGAGCAGCTCGAGGCGTACTTCGGCCAGTACCTCCCCCAGCTCTTCTACGCGCTGCTCGCGTCGCTCACGCTGTTCGCGAGCCTGGCGCCGCTATGCCTGCCGGCGTCGGTGCTGCTGCTCGTGCTCGTCCCGTTCATCCCGGCGTCCATCATGGCGGTGCAGAAGATCGCCAAGCGCGTCATGCGCAACTACTGGGGTTCCTACGCCGACCTGGGAGGCACCTTCCTCGAGAGCATCCAAGGCCTTACGACCCTTAAGATCTACCAGGCCGACGAGCGCCGCCACCAGATGATGAACGAGGAGGCGGAGGGTTTCCGCAAAGCCACGATGCGCTTGCTCACGATGCAGCTCAACTCTATCACCGTCATGGACCTGTTCGCGTTCGGCGGCGCGGCGGCGGGCATCGTCGTGATGCTCGTGCAGTTCTCGCACGGCAACGTGACCCTCGCCGGCGCGCTCACGTTCACCCTGCTTGCGGCAGACTTCTTCATCCCGCTGCGCATGCTGGGGTCGTTCTTCCACACCGCGATGAACGGCATGGCGGCGGCGGAGCGCATGTACGCCGTCCTCGACGCGCCCGAACCAGTCTACGGGTCGCGCGCGGTGAGGCCCGACGAGGTGGACATCGTGGGGCGCGGCGTGGGCTACAGCTACGACGGCGAGCGCACCGTGCTCGAGGGCGTCGACTTCGAGGTGCCCCAGGGGTCGTTCATCGGCATCACCGGCGAGAGCGGCAGCGGCAAGTCGACGCTTGCAGGTATCCTGACCGGCTCAAACGGCCTGTATATGGGCGAGGTGAGCATCGGCGGCATCGACCTGCGCGACATCAGCCGCTCGTCGCTGCGCTCCACCGTCACCGCGGTGCCGTTCAACAGCTTCCTGTTCGAAGGGACCGTGCGGTCGAACCTTTTGCTGGCCAAGCCCAGCGCCACCGACGACGAGCTGTGGGAGGCCCTGCGCCGCTGCCGGCTCGACGGTTTTGTGCGGGCGGCGGGCGGCCTCGACATGCCGGTGGCCTCCGAAGGCGGCAACCTGTCGGGCGGCCAGCGCCAGCGCCTCGCCGTGGCCCGCGCCGTGCTGCACGACACGCCCGTCTACGTGTTCGACGAGGCGACCTCCAACATCGACGTCGAGAGCGAGGCCGCCATAATCGACTTCGTCGCGGAGATCGCCCGCACCAAGACCGTCATCATGATCTCGCACCGCCTTGCGGCCATCCGCGACGCCGACTGCATCTACGTGCTGGCCGAGGGGCGCCTGGCGGAGAAGGGCACGCACGACGAGCTGTGCGCGGCCGGCGGCGCCTACGCGCGCCTCTGGGAGCAGCAGGACCGCCTCGAGGCGTTCGCGCGGCGCAACCGCGCGGAGGCGTCGATGGAGGCCGCGCACGCCAAGGAGCGCGCCTACGCCGAGCGCGACGCGTCCGAAAGGGCCGCCGCCGAGCGCTCCGCGGCGTCCGACGACGAGGAAGCCGCCGATGCCGCAGTGGCCCGGACCGCCGCCGCGGCGTCTCCCGTGCACCGCCGCTCGAACCTCTCGGTGATGCTGCGCATGGTGCGCCTGGTCAAGCCGCTCGTGCCGGTAATGGTTCTGGCCGTCGTGCTCGGCGTGGCCGGCTTCTTGGCGGCCATCTTCCTCACGGTGTTCGCGGCCTACGGCATCGTGAACGTCACCGGCTCGTGGCGCGTCGTGGCGTTCGGGACGGTGTGCGCGCTCGTCGCGGTATGCGGCGTGGTGCGCGGCCCGCTGCGCTACGGGGAGCAGCTGTGCAACCACTACCTCGCCTTCAAGATCCTGGCCCTGGTGCGCGACCGCGTGTTCGGGGCGATGCGCCGCCTGGCCCCCGCCAAGCTCGAGGGCAAGGGGAAGGGCGACCTCGTGTCGCTTGTGACCTCCGACGTCGAGCTGCTCGAGGTGTTCTATGCCCACACCCTGTCGCCGGCCATCATTGCGCTGGTCGTGTCGCTTGCCATGGCGTGCTTCGTGGGGTCGCAGTCCGTGCGCCTGGTGCCTCTCGTGCTGGTGTGCTACCTCATCGTGGGCGTGGCGATCCCGTTTTTGTCGTCCAAGTCGAGCGGTACGAGCGGCCGCGGCGTGCGCGACGGCATCGGCGCGATGAACGGCTTCGTGCTCGAGAGCTTGCGCGGGCTGGGCGAGACGCTGCAGTTCGGCCGCGTCGACGAGCGCCTGCGCGAGCTCGACGACCGCACCGACAGGCTGGCCGGCGTCGAGCGCAGGCTCAAAGGGCGCACGGCGCTGTGGATGGCGGTCACCGGCGCGGTGGTGCTGCTGCTTGACATCCTCGTGCTGCTGGTGAGCATGTACATGGCGACCGAGGGCACGCTCGTGTTTGGCCGGGCGGTGCTGGTGAGCGCGGCCGTGATGGCGTCGTTCGGCCCGGTCATCGCCGTGGCGAACCTCGGCTCGACGCTGCAGCAGACCCTTGCCTCGGGCGCCCGCGTGCTCGACCTGCTCGACGAGGAGCCGCAGACCGAGGAGGTGCGCGACGGCATCGACCTCGCGTCGTTCACCGGGGCGGCCGTGCACCGTGTGGACTTCTCCTACGGGGGCGAGCGCGTGCTGCGCAACGTCGACCTCGAGATCGCCCCGGGCAGCGTGGTGCGCATCGCGGGGCGCAGCGGGTCGGGCAAGTCGACCCTGCTCAAGCTGCTCATGCGGTTCTGGGACGCCGAGCGCGGCGTGGTGCAGGTCTCGGGCCACGACGTGCGCTGCGTCAACACCGCGAGCTTACGCGCCACCGAGGGCTTCATGACCCAGGAGACCTATCTGTTCGCGGGCACCATCCGCGACAACCTGCTCGTCGCCAAGGCCGATGCCGCCGACGACGAGCTGATGGCCGCCTTGCGCAAGGCGGCCATCGACGAGCTGGTGGAACGCCTGCCGCAGGGACTCGACACCCCCGTGGGCGAGCTGGGCGCGACGCTTTCGGGCGGCGAGCGGCAGCGTCTGGGCCTGGCGCGCGTCTTTTTGCACGACGCTCCGTTCGTGCTGCTCGACGAACCCACGAGCAACCTCGACAGCCTAAGCGAGGCGTCCGTGCTGCGGGCGCTCTCCGATAACCGTGCAGGTAAGACCGTCGTGCTCGTGAGCCACCGCGAAAGCGCCGCCGCCCTGGCCGACGTGACGTACTCGGTGGAGAGCGGGCGGGTGTCGTAGGGGGCGCCGCGTGCGGACCCGTCGGCCGAAGGGGCGGCCGGCGGGTATGGGGAGGAGGCAGGAGGACGGAGGCGGCAGGGAAGAGGGAACGGGCGGAGGAAGGAATGAAGTTTATACATTGACATCAGCTACAAATGGCGAGGGTTCCACCGAGGGCCCCATAGCCAGGGGCCCCATGACGGCAAGGACGGCGAAGCGATGACGGAGAACCCCGCAGAACCCCGGGCGCGCGTGCTGGTCGTCGAGGACGACCCGTCGCTTTCCGAGGTCGTGTGCTCGCTGCTCGAGATGAACGGCTATTCCTGCATGCCGGCGTTTTCGGGCACCGAGGCCCGGATGCTCGTGGATGCGGCCGCCCGTTCGGATGCGGGTTCCGGCGTTGCGGGAAGCCCTGCCGGTTTCGCCTGTCCCGACGACGGCGTAGCGGCAGACCTGTCGTTCGACCTCGTCATCTGCGACCTCATGCTGCCGGGTCTCCCGGGCGAGGAACTCATCGCCCATCTGCGCGGGCTAGCCGCGGCGCCCGACGCCCCTGCTTCTGCCCAACGCCTTGCCGAGGTGCCCGTCATCGTCGTGTCGGCCAAAGGCCAGGTGGTCGACCGCGTGGCGTTGCTGCGCTCTGGGGCCGACGACTACCTCGTGAAGCCGTTTCCGCTTGAAGAGCTGCTTGCCCGCGTCGAGGTGCAGCTGCGCCATGCAGCCCGCTGCTCGGCGAACGGGCCGGAGGGCTACAGGGCGCATGCGGAGGCATCGGGGCTGAACCCGGCGGAGCCCCAGACCCTGCGTTTCGGCCGCTGGCAGGCGTGCGCCGCCGACCGCACGTTTGCGGTGGACGGTCGCCCCGTCAAGCTCACCCGTACCGAGTTCGACATCGTGTGGCTGCTCATGGCGAACCCCAAGCGCGTGTTTTCGCGCTACGACCTGCTCGTCGCCGTGCATGCCGACGGCGACCTGGGCGAGGAGAAAACCGCAAGCACCCACGTGGGCAACGTCCGCGCCAAGCTCAGGGACACGGGCACCGAGGAGTACATCGAGACGGTCTGGGGCGTGGGCTTCAAGCTGACGGCCGACCCGCTATAGTTGTATGGTCGCGACCGGGCGGGCCGTTCGCGTACGGGAGGTGCATTGATGCAAATAGACACGCGTACGCTTGCGGTTGACGAAGTCCGGGCACGCGGTTTGATGTGGTGTGGGACACAATCGACGAAAACCTGCGCGTTTTGCAGGGCATGTGCGAAACGCACTGCGCTTACCGGGGTCTTGACATCGTGACCGTTGCAGAACCCGATGTGCTGCAGCGGGACGGGCGATAGCTTTTTCAGTTTCTGCGCACCGGCTCGCTGACTTTCCGGCAGCGTTTCGACGGCGGTGGGCCGCCGGGTCTCGGCCCCACTTCCCACTTCCCCAATCTGGTAACTTTCTGGGAGCAATCCGGGCACCGGGTGGGAGGTTTCCCGCTACGCTGGTTGTGCACAGGGCTCGGTGTCCGCACGGCTGCTTTTTCAGCAGGCTTACGTACGGTCGCACCGATGCCATTCGTGCCGCAAGCGAGCGGAAGGAACCAGCCATGGATGCGCCCCGCAACATCGGCGCCGCCGCCGAGCCGACGGCCGCCCTCAAAACGCTCGGCCTCACCAAGCGCTACTTCAACAACTGCGTCGTGCACGAGGTGAGCCTCACGGTGGCGCGGGGCGAGATCTACGGCCTGGTGGGGCGCAACGGCGCCGGCAAGTCGACGCTCATGAAGATGGTCTGCGGCCTGGTGCTGCCCACCTCGGGTTCCGTCGAAATCCTCGGCCAGGCCATGCGGCTGGGCGAGGGCCACCCGCGCGTGGGATCGCTCATCGAGCGGCCGGGCGTTTTTCCGGGCATGACGGCGTTCGACAACGTGATGTGCCGCGCCACGGTGCTCGGGCTCGCCAACCCGCGCGAGGAGACGCGCCGGGCGCTCGAGCTGGTGGGCCTTGCCGGCGAGCGCGGTCGGGCGAGTTCGTTCTCACAGGGTATGAAGCAGCGCCTCGGCTTGGCCATCGCCCTGGTGGGGACGCCAGACCTGCTTGTCCTCGACGAGCCGTTCAACGGGATTGATATTGAAGGAACGCGCGAGCTGCGCGCGACGGTCCGCGACCTGAGCGAGCGCCTGGGCGTCACGGTTCTTGTGAGCTCGCACGTCATCGGCCAGCTGGCGCGGATCGTCACGCGCTACGGCGTCATGCGCCGCGGCGCGCTGGTGTGCGAGCAGACCGCCGAAGAGGTCGAGCGCGCATGCATCGACTGCCTGTGCGTGCGCAGCCCCACGCCCGAGCGCGCGCTTGCCGTGCTGCAGGAGGCGTTCCCCCGTGCGGGCTTTGCTATGGATCGTGACGGGGCGCTGCTTGCCGACCGCGACGTGCCGACGCGGGAGGTCGTGCGCGCTCTGGTGGAGGCCGATGTGGAGGTGACGGAGGCCTCGGTGCGTCACGGGGACCTCGAGCGGTACTTCGCCGACCTGATGGGCGGGAAGGCGTCCGGCGGGTCGTCCGAAGGGTCTCGCGGAGGTGGCTGCGATGCATAGCCTGCTCGTCCTGACGCGCTATGAGCTTTATCGGCTCGTGCGCACGCGCAAGACTTGGGGGTATCTGGCGGTGGGTCTGCTGGTGCTTCCGGGCGGGTGGACCAACCCGTATAGCCCGTTCACCTTGATGCTTGTGAACGCCTCGGCCATCGTGGCGATGTACGCGGGCCATGTGGTGGCCGATGACTTTGCGTCAGGGTTTGTCAAAAACGTGCTTGTCGGACATCGCGCACGTGCGGCATATGTCGGGGCGGTGCTGCTGAGCATGCTGGCGGTCGTGTGTGTTTTCATGTTCGTCAAAGTTGCGGCCTGCGGTATCACGACGGCGCTCAACCCGACCGACGAGACCCGGGCCGAATTTGCCGGCCTCGACCAGTTCTTCGCATGGTGTGCGCGGCCTGAAACATGGGCCTGGTTTGCCGCGTGCGTGTTCGCGGTGTTCGTGCATGTGTGCCAGGTGCTGGTGGTTGCCGTGCTGACCGGCAGCAAGCCGCTCTCCGTGCTTGCGGGCCATTTCTGCGGATCGGGGCTGAGCGAGCTGCTGGCCCTGTCGCTCATGCAGAGCGGCGGCAGCCGCACCTCCCTTTTCGCCTTGTCGCAGGCGATGGCTGACAACGAGGCGTTTCCTTACCTTAGTTCCAGCGGCCTGCTCGACGGTGCGCCCTTTTCGCATGCGTTGCCGTGGGCAATGGGCTGCGCCGTCGTCGTCCTTGCGGCCGCGCTCATGCTTGCCGTCCTGCGCCGGAAGGATGTGAGCGGCTATGTTGAGTAATCTGGTACGTTACCTGGCGTTTCGACTGAGGCGCTCGTGGTATGCGCCGCTGTGTCTGGCGTTTTACACCGTCGTGGCGGCAACGCTGGCGGGGAGCGCCGAGCGCAACCTGCGCGGATATCGCATCGAGACCTCGCCCGAGGCCTGGCACACCGATTGCCTGCCGCTTTATGGCAGCGTTCTCGCGTTCGGGCTTATCGTTGCGTCGCTGTTTGCGGCGTGGGTGTTTTTGGGCGATTTTCAGTATGGGTACAGCAAGAACCTGCTTGCCGCCCGCCATGCGCGGATGTCGTATGCCGTGCTGATGGTCTTGACCGCCGCAGGCGTGGCGTTGCTGACGGTAGTGTGGGGCGTTGCAGTGGCCGAGACCGTCTTTCTCGTGCGCCCGTCATGGCTCGACCGTCCCGACGCGGCCGTTTGCTTTGCTTGGATGGGACAGGCGTTTTTGAGCACCATGCTGTGTCTGTGCGTGACGGAGCTCGTGGCGTGTTTGGTGCGCAGCTTTACGGTCGGGATGGTCTGCGCGTTGCTTGTGCCTGTCGTGCTGATGCTCGGCTTTGCGATGAACGTGGTGCCCGCGCCGGGCAAGATGCCCGCGTGGCTTGCGACGCTGTTGCCCCAGGCCAACTTCATGCTGCTTGTGGGCGGCGAGGTTCCCGGTTTGCCGTGGACGCTTGCCGCACTGGGCGGTATCGTGCTTGCAAGTGCGGGCATCGTGCTGGCTATGCACCGCAAGCGGCTCGCGTAGAACAGGGGTCCGTTGCGGCTTGAAGGGAGGTGGCGCTCGATGCCCGGTTGGCTGGCGGCGCTGCTTGTCATCGCGACGTGCGCCGCCGTTGCGGTGGCGGCCGTGTGCGGGCGACGTGCCGCACGGTATGCGCACGAGTTCGACCGCATGGCGCGCGACGTGCGGGCGTGCGGGCCGCACGGCAACGCACGGGTGACGGTGGGTTTTCGCACGCGGCAGACCGTCGAGCTGGCGCGTGCGGTCAACGCCCTCCTCGATGCCGAACGCGACGCCCACAGCACGGACTACCATGAGCGGCGGGCGTTCCAGGGCGACCTCGCGGCGCTCTCGCACGACATTCGCACGCCGCTTGCCGGCGCCCAGGGCTATCTCGAGCTCTACGACCTGACCGACGACTCCGCCAAACGTTCGGCCTACCTGGCGTCGGCCCGGGAGCGCCTGGCGACGGTGCGCGCGCTGGCCGACGACCTGTTCGACTACACCCGTGCGGCCGACGCCGACCTGCAGCTGCATCCCATCGACGTGCGGCTGCACCCTGTGGTGGTCGACGCCCTTGTGGCGCAGTATCCCGCGTTTGCCGAGCGCAGCTGGGAGCCGCAGGTCGACTTCGAGGACGAGGCCGTGACCGTACGGGCCGACCCGGAAGCGCTGGGGCGCGTCATGGCGAACCTTGTCGCCAACACGCTTCACCACGGGTGCGGCGCCCCGCGCATCGGCCAACGCGGCCGGACGCTGACGGTCGAGAACCCCGTGGCCGCCCCGTCGTCCATCGACGCGTCGCGCCTGTTCGAGCGCTTCTATCGGGCCGACGCCGCGCGCGGCGGACGGGGCAGCGGCCTGGGCCTCGCCATCGTCGCTCAGCTGTGCCGCGCCATGGGGGTTGCGGTATCCGCCGAGCTTGAAGGCAGTGTGCTCCGCGTGGTGTTGGCGTTTGGCGAGGACGGTGGGGAGGAGGGCGCCTGAACTCCGGATGACGAGAATCGTACGAAATCGGACGGCGGCGGTCCGGTTGATGCGGGCATGTGCGGATAGCGGCGCTCCGATAACCGTGCAAGGGCAATGCGGTCACGTGCCAATCCGACAACCA
>CAZUFB010000063.1:0-12519 GCA_964619775.1 uncultured Coriobacteriaceae bacterium | reverse complement strand
GTGATGGAGTCGCCGGTGTGCACGCCCATGGGGTCGAGGTTCTCGATGGAGCAGATGATGATGCCGTTGCCCGAGGCGTCGCGCATCACCTCCATCTCGATCTCCTTCCAGCCCTCGATGCTCTCCTCGACGAGCACCTCGTGGACCGGGGACAGCTCGAGGCCCTGCGAGACGATCTCGCGCAGGCCGGCCGTGTCGTAGGCCACGCCGCCGCCGGCGCCTCCCAGCGTGAACGAGGGGCGCACCACCACGGGGAAGCCCAGGTCGGCCACGATGGCCTCGGCGTCGGCGAGCGAGTAGGCGAAGCCCGAGCGGGCCACCTCGAGGCCGATGTCGCGCATGGCCTCGGCGAAGAGCCTGCGGTCCTCGCCCACCTTGATGGAGTCGAGGTCGCAACCGATGACCTCGACGCCGTACTTGTCGAGCACCCCGGCCTCGCCGAGGGCCACGGCGCAGTTGAGCGCCGTCTGACCGCCCATGTTGGGCAAAAGGGCGTCGGGGCGTTCGCGCTCGATGACCTGGGCCACCGCCTCGACCGTGATGGGCTCGACGTAGGTGCGGTCGGCCGTCTCGGGGTCGGTCATGATGGTTGCGGGGTTGGAGTTGACGAGCACCACCTCGTAGCCGCACGAGCGCAGCGCGCGGCACGCCTGGGTGCCCGAGTAGTCGAACTCGCAGGCCTGGCCGATGACGATGGGGCCCGACCCTATGACGAGGATCTTCTTGATGTCGGTGCGCTTCGGCACGTTAGAAGCGCCTCCCTTCGCGGACGTCGATGGCCAGATAGTCCTCCCGTCCCCCCATGAGGCGGCAGAAAGCCTCGAACAGGTAGGCGGAGTCGTGGGGACCGGGGCAGGCCTCGGGGTGGTACTGGACCGAGAACGCCGGGACGTCGAGGAACTGGATGCCCTCGGGAGTGCCGTCGTTGAGGTTGACGTGCGTGAGGCGCACGCGGCCGAAGCGCTCGCTGGCGACCACCGGGGCCACCTTGCGCTCGGACCAGAAGCGCAGGTCGCGCACGTGTTCGGACACGCCGCCCGACAGCTCGGGCACAAGCGGCCCCAGCGTGTCGAAGACCAGGCCGTAGTTGTGGTTCTGGGCCGTGATCTCGACCTTGCCTGTCAGCAGGTTCATGACCGGCTCGTTGCCGCCGTGGTGGCCGTAGGGAAGCTTTTCGATCTGGGCGCCGGCCGCGATGGAGATGAGCTGGTTGCCCAGGCAGATGCCGAAGACCGGCTTTTTGCCCAGAATCTCCCGGGCCGCCTGGGCGGTGGGACCGACCTGTTCGGGATCGCCGGGCCCGTTGGAGAAGAACACGCCGTCGGGGTCGAGCTCGAGGACGCGCTCGGCCGGGGTGTCCCACGGAACGACCGTGACCTCGCAGCCCCGCGACGTCATGCCGTCGAGGATGCCCTGCTTCTCGCCGCAGTCGTAGGCCACCACGCGAAAGCGCCGCTCGCCCCGCGCCGGCACGGTGCGCTCGGCGTCGGGCGACACGTCGGGCACGAAGTTGTGCTCGGAGATGTCCGGCGAGGCTTGGACGCGCGCCACGAGGCTCGCCGGGTCGAGGTCGACCGTCGAGATCGCCGCGCGCATCGCTCCCTTGTCGCGGATCGTCAGGGTGAGGGCGCGCGTGTCGACCCCCTCGATCGCCACCACGCCACGATCCCGGAGCAGGTCCGGCAGGCTGCCCGTGCTCGTCCAGTTGCTCGGCGTGCGGCACATGTCGCGCACCACCAGGCCGCGCAGGTGCAGCTCGGGGGCCTGCATCACCGCATCGCACACACCGTAGTTGCCGACCTGCGGGTAGGTGAGCGTGACGATCTGGCCCGCGTAGCTCGGGTCGCTCACGATCTCCTGGTAGCCCGTCATCGAGGTGTTGAAGACCACCTCGCCGAAGGTCTCACCCTGCGCTCCGGCGCACAGGCCCTCGAACACGCTGCCGTCCTCAAGGGCGAGCAGCGCGCGGGGGGTCGATCCATCGTCGATCAGCGGGTTCACCGCGCCACCACCTCTCCGTTGTCCAAAATCGCCGTGCCCGCGACATAGGCCGCCACGGCCCGGCCGCGCAGCTTGCGGCCGATGAACGGCGTGTTGTTCGCCTTCGACTCCAAAAACTGCGGCGTGACCTCGAAGGGGGCGTCGGGGTCGACCACGGTCAGCGTCGCCTCGCCGCCCTCCTCGATGCGCACCGGGTCCATGCGGCACACCTGCCGCGGCTTGACGCACATCGCGTCCACAAGCCGCCCCCACGACAGGCGTCCCGGCGCCACCAGGTAGGTGAGCACCAGGGGCAGCTCGGTCTCCAGACCCACGATGCCGAAGGGCGCCCGCTCGAACTCGAGGGCCTTCTCGTGGGCGGCGTGGGGGGCGTGGTCGCTCACGATGCAGTCGACCGTGCCGTCGCACAGCGCCTCCTGCAGGGCGAGCATGTCCTCGCGGGTACGCAGCGGAGGGTTCATCTTGTAGTTCGTGTCGTACCCGTCGGAGATGTCGTCCTCGCACAGGAACAGGTGGTGCGGGGTGACCTCGCAGGTGACCGCAAGGCCGCGCGCCTTGGCGTCGCGCACCATCCGCACGCCGGCGGCCGTGGTGACGTGCGCCACGTGCAGCGGGCAGCCCGTGAGCTCCGAGAGCATGATATCACGTGCCACCTGGAGCTCCTCGCCCTGGGCCGGCCAGCCCGCCAGGCCCAGGCGGCTCGAGGCGGCGCCCTCGTTCACCACGCCGCCGCCCACCAGCGACTCGTCCTGGCAATGGCTGATGACGCAGCGGTCGAACTGCACGATGTAGTCCATCGCCGTGCGCAACATGCCGGCGGACTGCACGCCGCGGCCGTCGTCGGAGAAGGCGCAGGCGCCGGCGCGGTACATGTCGCCGACCTCGGCCAGGCTCTCGCCTGCCTCGCCCTTGGTGATGGCGCCGATGGGGTGCACGCGCGCCAGCCCGGCGGCGCGGGCCTTCTCGAGCTGGTAGGTCACGATGGCGCCGGTGTCGCACGTCGGCGAGGTGTTGGGCATCGTGGCCACGTCGGTGTAGCCGCCCTTGGCCGCGCTGCGCACGCCGCCCTCGATCGTCTCCTTGTACTCTTGGCCCGGGTCGCGGAAATGCACGTGGATGTCCGCCAGGCCCGGGACCACGACCATGCCGGCGCAGTTCTTGACCTCGGCGCCCAGCTCCAGGGCGCGCGCGGCGGCACGGTCGCCGACCGCGACGATGCCCCCCTCGTCGCCAACGAGCACGTCGGCCGGCCCGTCGAGCCCCACCTGGGGGTCGACGCAGCGCCCGCCCTTAAGCAACAGTGCCATCGGACTCACCTCCGAACAGCAGATAGATGGCTGCCATGCGGACCGAGACGCCCGCGTTGACCTGGTTGGTGATAAGCGAGTTGGGGGCGTCGGCCACCGCCGAGACCACCTCGACGCCGCGGTTGAGCGGTCCGGGGTGCATCACCTTGGCGGTGGGGCGCATCAGCGCGGCTCGGCGCCCGTCGATCCCGAAGAGCGCCGAGTAGTCGCGCAGCGACGGGATGGCCGCGCCCTCCATGCGCTCGAGCTGCACGCGCAGGAGGTAGACGACGTCGAGCTCGGGCAGCACCGCGTCGAGGTCGCTCGTCGCGTCGGCGCCGAGCACGTCGGGGCGGGCCGGGAGGAACGACTGCGGGCCCACCAGGGTGACGCGCGCGCCCATCTTCACGAGCGCCGGGACGAGCGACCCCACGACGCGCGAGTGCAGGCTGTCACCCACGATGCCCACGTGCAGACCCTCGATGCCGCCGAGGTGCTTGCGGATGGTGTAGAGGTCGAGCAGCGCCTGCGTGGGGTGGGCGTGCTTGCCGTCGCCCGCGTTGATGACGCGGGCCTGGCTCGTGCGGGCGATGACCTCGGGGGTGCCGGCGTACTTGGCGCGGCAGATGTACATGTCGACGCCCATCGCGTCGAGCGTCTTGACGGTGTCGACGAGCGACTCGCCCTTCACCACCGAGCTCGACGACCCCGCGACGGCCAGCGTGTCGGCACCCAGGCGCTTGCAGGCGATCTCGAAGGAGCTCTTGGTGCGCGTCGAGGGCTCGAGGAACAGGTTCACCACCGTGCGGCCGCGCAGGGTGGGCAGCTTCTTGATGGTGCGGGAGTTGACCTCCTCGAAAGTGCGAGCGCACGCAAGGATCTGCTCGATGTCGTCGCGGGTAAGGTCCACCGTGTTGATCAGGTTGCACACGCTCAGCATCGCCTAGGCCCCCTTTCGGGCTGCGGCGCGCAGGGCCTTTTCGCGCACCCAGGCGTCGCCGTCCCAGATCTCGACCGCCGTGGCGCCGTCGTATGCCTCCAAGGCCACCCGCACGGTCTCCCCGAGCGAAGAGGGAACGTTCTTGCCCACGTAGTCGGCGCGGATGGGCAGCTCGCGGTGGCCGCGGTCGACCACCACCGCCAGGCGCACCGCCGCCGGCCGGCCGAAATCCATGAGCGCGTCGAGGGCGGCGCGGATCGTGCGCCCGGTGTAGAGCACGTCGTCCACAAGCACCACCGTCTTGCCCTCGAGGGAAAACGGCAGCGACGTTCCGTGCAGCACCGGCGCCAGGCGCTTGCCGAAGTCGTCGCGGTACAGGCTGATGTCGAGCGATCCGAGCGGCACCCGCACCCCCTCGATCTCCTCGATGCGCGCCGCAAGCATCTCCGCCAGGTCCTTGCCTCGCGTGACGATGCCTACGAGGGCGAGGTTCTCGGCCCCGCCGTTGGCCTCCAGGATCTCGTGCGCGATGCGCGTGAGCGCGCGCGACACGGCCTCCCCGTCCATGACGACGGCCTTGGGGGCGGGCCTTGGGTCCGCCTGTTGGGTCATGGCCCCTCCTGTCTCGCACGTGCGGCCCGACGACCGCGGCGGCGGCGCACGCCTCCCTACAAAAAGGAGCGCCCAACGCTTGTCGCATCGGACGCTCCCGTAAGGCTTGTGTGCATGTGCGGCGCAGGGTCCTCCCCGCACCTCGGACGCCTTGCCGGTCTCTCGGTACCGCGCTTAAAGGTCTGCGGACATTATATGCCCGCCGAGGCCGTCTTGGTGGGGTCGTTTGCGGCAATGTGAAGCCTGCGTGCAAAGTACACGCCGATACGCGAACAGGCAAAGACCGGGCCGTTGGTGCGCAGGCTGTACCAAAACTCCTCGGCGAGGCTGGCAAAGTGGGACATCGGGCTCCACGAGGCGCCTTCGATGCCCCGCACTCGGCAGAACAGGCGCTTGCGCCCGCCGTCGATGTAGCGGCTCGCCAGGACGAGCGCGGGGTCCATGCGCGCGAACATGCGGCGCATCTCGTCCTCGGCCGGGCTGCCGGCGACGTTGGCCTCCTCCATGATGCCGCTCAGGTACGTGAAGCCCCGCACGCAGTGCGCCGCAAGGATGCCGGGGTCGTCGACGCCGAGGCGCTCGAGGATGTCGGCCATCTGGTTCCAACGCTCGAAGGCAAGGCCGGTGGTCTTCAGCATCGACGACGAGCCGGGCAGATCCTCGCGGTAGCAGTAGAACTCCTTGTTGAGGAAGACGATGCGCTCGGCCTGGCAGAGGGTCTCGACAAGGAAAGGGTTGTCGACCCAGCCGGCTCCGGGCACCTCCATCATGGCGATGCCCTTCTCCTCCAAAAAACCCCGCCGGTAGAGAGCCGACCATATCGACGGGTGGTGCTGGATGAGGCGCGGCTCGTCGTGTAGGACGAACGGCTGGCGATCCGGGTGGATACGGTCGTAGTAGGCGCAGTGGTAGAGGCGCTCCCGCGGCGTTTCGGGCATGGTCACCCGCACGTACGGCGTCTTCACGACGTCGGGCAGCTCCGAAAAGCTCCGTGCGAAGGCGAAGGCCTCGTCGTAAAAGTGGGGACGCACGTAATCGTCGGGTTCGACGACAGCGACGTAGGTGCCGTGGGCGTTGGCCAACCCCGCGTTGAATCCCATGCCGTAGCCGCCGTTGGGCTTGTCGATGACGTGGACGCGGGAGTCGGCCTCCTCGAAGCGGCGCATGACGGCCAGCCCCCCGTCCTTCGACCCGTCGTTGACGACGATGACCTCGAGGCGCACCCGGTCGTTGGCGAGAACCGACGAGAGGCACTGGTCGAGGAAGCGCTCCACGTTGTAGCACGGGACGATGACGGTGACGTCGGGCGCCACGGCAGGTGCGGGGACGGCGCCCGCCCACGCGAACCCGTGCGGGACGGCGGCCTCCGAGGCGTTGTGCATGGCTGGGTCCTCTCCTTTCGCTGCGTCCCGCTACTGGCCGAGCTGGCGGTAGGCGGCACAGACCTCGAGCGCGTCGCCCACCATGCGCATCCGGCCCTTCTCGATCCACACCGCGCGGTTGCACATGCGCTCGATCTGCTCCGTGGAATGGCTCACAAGCAGCACCGTGACCCCGTCGCCGTCGATAAGGCGGGAGATGCGCTCCTCGCACTTCTGCTGGAACAAGAAGTCGCCCACCGACAGGGTCTCGTCGACGATGAGCAAATCGGGCTCGGTCGCCGTGGCGATGGCGAACGCGATGCGCGCCACCATGCCGCTCGAATAGTTCTTGAGGGGCATGTCCAGGAAGTCGCGCAGCTCGGCGAAGTCGACGATCTCGTCGAAGTGGTCGTTGATGAACGAACGCGAGTAGCCCAGCAGGGCGCCGTTGAGGTAGATGTTCTCCCGCGCGGTGAGCTCCATGTCGAAGCCCGCGCCCAGCTCGATGAGCGGCGCGATGGTGCCGCGCACCGTACAGGACCCCTCGCTGGGGTCGAGCACGCCGGCGATGATCTTGAGCATCGTGGATTTGCCCGAGCCGTTGGTGCCCACCAGACCGAACACGTCGCCGCGACGCACTTGGAAGGTGATGCCGTCGAGGGCGCGGAACTCCTTGAACATCAGCTCGCGGCGTGCAAGCTTGATGAAATACTCCTTGAGGTTGGTAAGGCGCTCGCTGGCGACGTTGAAGACCATGCTGACGCCGCGCACGTCGACAATCACGTCGCGCTGCGGGTCGGCGGTTTGGGAATCGGTCATAGGCGTCCTTCGGGGTCGGGGGTGCCGTCGCGCGGCGCGCCGCCGGGCGTTAGATGTACAGGATGAACTTGCTCTGGGTCTTGCGGAACACAAGGATGCCGACCGCCAGCATCACCACGGCGAACAGCAGGCAGACAAGGTTCTCCTGCAGGCCGGGCACCGTGCCGTAGAGGAAGATGTCGCGGAAATAGACGATGAAATGGTACATCGGGTTGAACTGCTCGACGGTCTGCAGCACCGACACCAGCGCCTGGTTGGGCATCGAGGACGCGAACTGGGAGAGGTCCTGGGGCCAGAACACCGGCGTGAGGTAGTTCCAGGCCGTCACGACGACGCCCCACAGGTGCATCACGTCCCTGAAGAACACCGACAACGCCGAGAGCACCAGGCCGACGCCGACGCTGAACACCATGACGTAGACGAGCAGCAGGGGCAGCGCGAGCATGCTCGCCCCCGGAAACGCCAGGCGGTTCTCAGGCGTGGCGAAGAGCACGAAGTACGCCATGACCCCGAGGACGGCCACCAGCGACAGCAGAAAGTTCACAAGCGAGAACAGCACGCGCTCGAGCGGAAAGACCCATTTTTTGATGCGGACCTTCTTGAGCAGCGAGGCCGCGTCGATAATCGAGCTCATGGCCCCGTTCGTGGCGTCACTCATCAGGGAGAACAGCACCGTTCCCAAGATGAGGTACAGCGGGTAGTGCTCGATGGGGAACCGAAACATGTTGGAGAACACGAGCGTCATCACCGCCATCATGAGCAGCGGGTTGAGGACGCTCCACAGCACGCCGAGCACGCTGCGGCGGTACTTGAGTTTGAAGTCCTTGGTCACGAGCTGCCGCAGGATGAACAGCGTGCTCTTCATGACCTGGCGCTTCGCCTCCCTGCCTGCGGCGCTGCCGGCAAGGTCGACGCTGGTTTGGGAGGTTGCCACGGGCCTGCCCTTCGTTGTGGCCAGGCGCCTCGCATGCGGGGCGCGTTCGCTTTGCGCCGATACTCGGCGGTTCTTGAACAGTCGATGATGGTAGCACACAGGCGCACGCCTGCTGTGGCGGGTGTGTGTGCGCCCTACAGCCGCACGCGGTGCTCGCGCTTCCAACGGCTGCGCGCCCACACGGCGCAGAGCAAGGCGGCGAACGCGCAGGCGATGACGGCGACGAGCCAGGGGGTCTGCACCACGACCTGGACGCTCGACGGGATGATGGAGACGCCCATCTCCCGGAAGGTCGCGCTCGTGTCGAACAGCAGCCAAGAACGGAATCTCTGGTTGAGGTAGAGCACCCCGCCCAGCCCGCAGCCGCCCGCCAGCGCGCCGAGCAGCGCACCCCACACCAGGACGGGCGTCGCACGGCGGAGCGCGAGCGACGAGACGGCGCCGGCCGCGCACAGGCCGGCGGCCACGACCGCGATGCCGGCGAACAGACCCGTCGCCAGGGCGACGCCCTGGTCGGAAAGCGCCTCTGACAGCGAGATGCCTAGAGAGGCCAGGTCGAAGACGCCCAAGGCGTCCGTGCCGAGCAGCCCGCCCGCCACGACGGACAACCCGGGGTCGAGCACCGAGAGCGTCGCCTGGATGGCGTCGTCCGACGCGGTGGACGTCCCTGCCAGAAAAGGAACCTCCACAAGCGGCGCCAGCGCGCACAGGACGACGCTCGCAAGCGCCAAAACGCACGCAAGCACGTTGAGCACCGCCGTGAGGGGCGAGCCCCATCCAGACGCGCGCCGCGCAGGGCGCTCGGGCGCGGGAGGCGCCGGGGGCGGGAAAAGCGAGCCGTCGTTGTCCGAATCGGCCGCAGGCGGCAGGTCCGTGCGGGCGGGCGGGCGCCGCGAGGGGCCCTTCCCCGCCCCGGACACCGGGGCAGGCCGCGCCGCGGAGACGTCGGGGCGCCCCGGGGCGCCCCGGGGCAGGTGCCTGCCGCAGCTCGTGCAGAAGTTGTCGGCGTCGCCCACGGGCTCACCGCAGTACGGGCAATACATGCAACGATCCCCCATCCGCTGCCGCCGCGGCCCCTATGGACGCGCGGCCATCGTTCTGACCATGTAGGGGAGAATGCCCCCGTTTGCAATGTAGGTCGCCTCGGTCGGCGTGTCCACCCTTACGACGACCTCGAACTCCTTGACCGAGCCGTCTGCCGCGGTCGCCCGCGCCGTCAGCGTCACCGGCAGCTCGGCCGTCGCAAAGTCGACGGCCGGGACGTCGTAGACCTCGGTGCCGTCGAGCCCCAGGCTGTCGGCGCTCTGGCCGTCGGCGAACTGCAGCGGCAGGATTCCCATGCCGATGAGGTTGGAGCGGTGGATGCGCTCGAAAGACGAGGCGAACACCGCGCGCACGCCTTGGAGCATCGGCCCCTTGGCGGCCCAGTCGCGGCTCGAACCCGACCCGTACATCTGGCCCGCCACCACGACGAGCGGCACGCCGTGCGCGGCGTAGCCCACCGCCGCGTCCCACACGCTCGTCAGCTTGCCGGAAAGCTGGTCGAGCGTCCAACACCCGACCTTGCCGCCCGCCAGGGCGTTGCGCAGCTTCACGTTCGCGAAGGTGCCGCGCTCCATGACCTCGTGGTTGCCGCGCCGCGACCCGTAGGTGTTGAAGTCGGCGTCGCCGACGCCGTGCCCGCGCAGGTAGCGCGCCGCAGGCGAGTCGGCGGCGATGGAGCCGGCCGGCGAGATGTGGTCGGTCGTGACGAAGTCGCCCAAACGCACGAGGGCGCGGGCCCCCTCGATCGGCGCCGGCGCCGGCGGCTCGGGGGTCATGCCGTCGAAGTAGGGCGGCCGGCGGATGTAGGTCGACGACGCGTCCCACGCAAAGGCGGTGCTTGCGCTGGCGCCCAGGGTCTGCCACGCCTCGCTGCCGCGCGCGACGTCGCGGGTGCCCTCGGCGTAGAGGGACGCGTCGACGCAGGAAGACACGACCTCCTCGACCTCGGCGTCGCTCGGCCACAGGTCGCTCAGGTACACCGGGCCGGAACCGCCCTCCCCCAACGGCTGGGAGGAAAAGTCGAAGTCGACGGTGCCGGCGAGGGCGTAGGCCACCACCGCGGCGGGCGCGGCGAGGTAGTTCTGGCTCACGTCGGGCGAGATGCGCCCCTCGAAGTTGCGGTTGCCCGACACCACGGCGGCAAGCTCGAGGTCTCCTGAGACCGCGTGGAGCGCCTCGGCGATGGGGCCCGAGTTGCCGATGCAGCTCATGCAGCCGAAACCGGCGGTATAGAAACCCTGGAGCTGCAGGCTGCCGAGCAGGCCGGCGCGCTCGAGCAGCAGCTCGGAGGCATGGCTTCCCGGCGACAGGAGCCTCTTCACCCACGGCTTGGCGTACACCCCCGCGTCGGCGGCGCGCTTGGCCAGAAGCCCGGCCGCCACCATCATGCGCGGGTCGGCCGTGGTGGTGCAGCTCGTGATCGCGGCAATGGCCAGGACGCCGTGGCCCAGGTGCACGGGCACACCGTCCCCGAGGTCGACCTCGACGGTGTCGCCCGGCGTGCGCCCGTGGGCGACGGTCGCGGCGCGGCAGGCGGCACGGGCCTCGGCGAACGGGATGCGCTCGTGAGGGCGGCTCGGGCCGGCCAGGCAGCGGCCCACCGAACCCAGGTCGAGCTCGATGACCTCTGTGTAGGCCGCCGTCGCCGACGGGTCGTGCCACAGGCCCTGGGCCCGGGCGTACGCCTCGATAAGGGCGACCTGCCCGGGGTCGCGCCCGGTCATGGCATAGTACTCGACGGTGCGCTCGTCGAAGGGAAAGAGCACGCAGGTGCAACCGTACTCGGGCGACATGTTGCTCACGCAGGTGCGCTGCGGGGCGGACAGGGTGGACACGCCCTCGCCGAACGCCTCGACGAAACAGCCCACGACCCCTTTGGCGCGCAGCGTCTGCGCCACCGTGAGGGCGAGGTCCATCGCCGAGACGCCCTCGGACAGGCGCCCGGTCATGTGGATGCCGTAGGTCTTGGGCACCAGGATCGGTATGGGCTGACCAAGCGCGGCGGCCTCGGCCTCGATGCCGCCGACGCCCCAGCCCAGGACGCCGATGCCTCCGACGGTGGTGGTGTGGGAGTCGGTCCCCACCACGGTGTCGAAATAGGCCAGGGGAGGTTTGCCGTCCTCGCCCGGCGCGCATGCGACGCCCGGTGCGAGCAGCTCGATGTTGAGCTGGTGGCAGATGCCCGCCGCAGGAGGCAGGACGGTGAGGTTGGACAGCGACGACTGGGCCCATTTGAGGAAGCGGTAGCGCTCCTCGTTGCGCTTGAACTCGATGCGCTCGTTCGCAAGCGCCGCCTCGGGGCAGCCGGCCACGTCGCCGATGACCGAGTGGTCGATCACCAGGTCGCAGTGGATGAGCGGGTTGACGCGGGCCGGGTCCCCGCCCAGGGAGGACACGGCCTCGCGCATCGCCGCGAAGTCGGCCATCACGGGCACGCCGGTGAAGTCCTGGAACAGCACGCGCGCCGGCATGAACTCGACCTCGGGGCCCACCTCGCCCGCCAGGGCGGCGTCGACAAGGGCCCGCGCGGCGGCGTGCCCCCGCGGCGTGCCGCCCGAACGGCGCAGGATGTTCTCGAGCAAGACCTTGAGCGCATACGGGAGCCGCTCGGAGCCCGCAACCGACGAAACCGGCACGTAGGCGTAGACGCTGTCGCCCACGCACAGCGTGGCATGCTGATGGGTCTGGTCTTGCATGGCCCTTCCTCTCCCCGGCGCTTGCACGGCCGGCTTCCTGCGGCGATGTAACACCGCCATTGTATGCGCCGCACGTTTCCAGTCGGCGGCTTGACGCCGCCCGCCACACGAGCTACGGAAACGAAAGCCCTCCCCGGCCGACGGGGCCGAGGAGGGCTTGGGTGTGGCATGGTGCCTCCTGACGGGCTCGAACCGTCGGCCTTTCGCTCCGGAGGCGAACGCTCTATCCGCTGAGCTAAGGAGGCGCGGTATAAAAAAAGCTATCAGTGTTGCTGATAGCTTTGGAGAAAGCTGGCTCCCCGAGCAGGGCTCGAACCTGCAACACCTCGGTTAACAGCCGAGTGCTCTACCATTGAGCTATCGGGGAATTCGACGCGCTCAACAAGCGACGAGAGAAAATTATAGGCATCGCGTGACACCATGCAAGCATAATTTTGTGGAAGACGGTCCATCATATTTTACACACAGTCTCGGACATCGCCGCGCACCGCACGAAAAAGCCCCGGCCGTCCGGAGACGGTCGGGGCCGTCGGGGCCGCCCTAGTCTTCGAGGAAGTCCTTGAGCTTGCTGGAACGCGAGGGGTGGCGCAGTTTGGCCAGCGTCTTGCTCTCGATCTGGCGGATGCGCTCGCGGGTGACGCCGAACTCCTTGCCGACCTCCTCAAGGGTGCGCGGATGGCCGTCGGCCAGACCGAAACGCAGCTCGATGACCTTGCGCTCGCGCTCGGCCAGGGTGTCGAGCACCGCGGAGATCTGCTCCTGGAGCATGCTGAAGCTCGCCGCGTCGGGAGGCACCACGGCCTGGGAGTCCTCGATGAAGTCGCCG
>CAZUFB010000062.1:0-12789 GCA_964619775.1 uncultured Coriobacteriaceae bacterium | reverse complement strand
GCGCCTCCTCGATGAGCGAGCCGATTGCATAGAGGTCGTCGCGCCGCCACGAATGCCCGTCGAAGAGGATCTGCCCCTCGGTGGGGCGCAGCATCCCGCAGACCATCTTGAGCGTGGTCGACTTGCCCGCGCCGTTGGGGCCGAGCAGCCCGTAGACCGCACCCCTCCTCGACGTGGAGCGACACCCCCTCCACCGCCGTCTGCGCGCCCTCCCCGTGCCCGAAGCGCTTGGTGAGTCCGCGCGTTTCCAGCATGTACGCCATCGCGGTTCCCTCCGTCCATCCCGACGGCCGCCCCGGTCGGGGCGCCAGTCTGCCGTTGGTATGGCTCTCAGGATGAAGGGAGGGCCTAACGAAGCGCTAACGGTCATGCAAAAAGGCGCGCGAGGCTTGACCGCAGAGCAGGTCCGCGGTCAACCCGCAACCGCCCCCGCGTCGCGACGCGTCACGGTTTTCGCGATTTTTGGTAGAAAACGCGTTTGTTGCACTCGCAAACACGCGGTTACGGGCGGCCTATCCGAGCTTCCCGGACATCCCGCGTCGGAAAACCACCTGGTCACCACTCTGGTAGAACAACATCGTGCTTGCATCGCCGGGTCAAAACCCAACGCAGGGCCGCCACAGCTCGACGCAATAAACGCGTTTTCCGCCAATTTTTTGGAAATCCGTGACGCCGGCTCCCTGGGGGATCGGGTACCGCCGCCTTCCGCGCCGCCCGACCGCCCCCGATCCGCCGGCCGCCTGCGCCACCGCTTCCGGAAGCCGCCCGAACGCACCCTCCCGCGCGCATGCAAGAGGCCCGCCGCAGCCGCAAGTTCGCAACCGCCGGCGGGCCCTCTCGCCTTGCCCTCCCGCACACCCAAAGGCGCCCTCTCGACCGGGTGGGCGCCTTTGGCCAAAAACGCCCCGCTTACTTATATTTGTAGCCGGTATACACAGCCAGCACCCCGCAGATAACGTCGACTTGGTCAGCCGACCCCCTACAACTCCACCCGCTGCGTCACGCAGGGGGCGTTGGCCACGGCAGGGTCGTGGGTAACCACCACGACGGTCTTGCCCGCGGCGTTGAGCGCCGCGAGGCGCGCGAGCACCAGGTCGCGGTTCGCGGCGTCGAGGTTGCCGGTCGGCTCGTCGGCAAAGACGAAGTCGGGGTCCTGCAAGGTGAGCCGGGCCAGCGCCACACGCTGCTGTTCGCCACCCGACAGCTGGTAGACGCGCTTGCCCTGCACGCCGGCAAGCCCCACGGCCTCCAACGCCCGCTCCACCGCCGCCGACCGCTCGGCACGCGTACCCGCCTTGCGGTACGCCAGCGCCACAAGCATGTTGCGCCGCACCGTGGCGTCCTCCATAAGGGCGTAGTTCTGGAAGAGGAACCCGGCCCGGCGGCGATGGAACAGCAGGGTGCGCCGCCGCCCGCGCAGAGGCACCCCGTCCACCGTCACCGTGCCTTCGTCGGGCCTCTCCAGCCCGCCCATGAGGTTGAGCAGCGTGGTCTTGCCGCTGCCCGAGGCTCCTGTCACCACGAGGAACGCCCCGCCGTTCACTTGCAGCGTCACGCCGTCGAGGACGGTTCGGCCGCCGAAACGCTTGGTCACGCCGTTGAGCTCGAGCATGTCACTCTTCTCCTTTCAAGACCCGCGCCACCACGGCGCGCTGAATGGCCAGGCAGCAGGCCAACGCCACAAGCAGGTCGCACACCGGCAGGGCCGCGCGCAACGCATAGGGCACGTCGCCCGGCCACAGCGCCGCCAGCAGCGCCGTGAGGCCCACGTTGACCGCAAGCATGGCGCCGACGATGCGCGCCGTCCCAAAGCCGTGCAGGCGCTTCGCCGCGATGGAACGGCGGTGCTGAACGTACCAGCAGGTGCAGAACAGGTAGACGCACAGCACGGCCCCCGCGGCCAACAGCGCCTCGGCCGCCGCCGTGAACAGCAGGCTGCTCCGGATTGTGAGGACAGTCTTCGCACGCTGATCGAACACGGACTGCACGGTGTTGTACATGTCCGTCGCCCCGTAGCGGGAGGCAGCCTCGGTGAGCGGGCCGGCGGGGTTGGCCGCGTCGGCCTCATAGAAGCAGCTGCTCGTCATCCACGCGTAGTAGTAGCTCGGGTCGATGTTGCCTCCGTCCACCACCACGATGGGGTCGTATATCAGGTTGCCGGTCTCGGACATAATCGAGGCGTCGTAGACGAACCACGCAAGGCCGTCGGGCACCCAGACGATGTTCACGCTCAGGTCTTCCTCGGCCAGGTCGGGGGCAGGCTCGCCGATGCGCTCCTCGTAGATTTGCGCCACGTCGACCTTCCAGAACCAGAAGTCGCTGCGGAACCCGGCCACGATCTCGTCCTCGTAGGCGCGCAGGCCCTCGGGAACGAGCAGGTCGATGGTCGTGTCTTCGCGCGCCAGACCGTCGAGCACGTCGTTGCCGTCGACGTCGGTTGCAGGGTTGGCGCACAGGTAGTTCTCGTTCACGACGAGGCAGGTGCCGTTGACGGTGGCCCAGGGATTCTCCTTGTTGTAGCTGTCGGGGCCGGTGTTGATCTGCCAGAGTTTCTGACCGTCGAGGTAGTCCTGGTAGTTGCCGGCGTAACAGAGCATGAGGCCGTACTCGTCGTTGAGCACCCGATAGGTGTCGAACGCCTGGTAGATGAAGGCGCGGTTGGTTGCGTAGTCGCCGCTCTGCTCAGCCGCAATCTGCCCGGCCTCCTTGGTGACCACGCGGTAGACGTTCTCGGCTTGGCGCCACACATCGTTGGCAGCGTCCTGCTGGCGCAGGTATGACAGCTGGCTCCCCATCTGCGCCGAACCTACAAGCAACACCGCGAGGACGGCGTACTTGAGGACGAACTGCCCTGCGGTGAGCGCGGCGAACGGCCGTTTGCCGCCCACGATGCGCACCTTGGAATAAAACAGGTTTTGCAACGTGGTGACGGCACCTAGCACCAGAATGCCCAAGGTGAACAGTCCGACGGCAAGCCCCAGGTCGACCGCCAGCATGACCGGGAGGACGAATGCCGCACGCAGCACGAGAGCCGCCACTACGAGCCCGACCGCGCACGCCGCAAAGCTCGCTCCCGCGCACGGCAGCAGCCCGCGCGCGTACCAGGCCGCCACGCGCGCCTTGCCGAAACCGTGCAGCTCGAGGATTGCGACGTTGCGGCTCTCGCGGATGCCGTAGCGCACCAGGGCGAACACCGTGAGCACCGCAAGCAGGAGCAGCATGCCGGCCGTAAAGGCGTTGCTGATGAGCCAATAGAGGATGCTTGAGGCCGCGTCGGTCGTGGCCCCCGTGCTAAGCGCGGCCATGCCCACGTGCTCGTTAAGGTAGTCGACGACGTCGTCGACGACCGCAGGGTCGGTGGTGTAGAGACGCAGATAGCCCAGGTAGCCGTCACGATGGTCGAGCGCGTCGAAGGGATGCACGAGCACCTGCGTTCCCGGCGAGAACAGGTTGAACGTGCCCGTCTGCAGCTCCGAGCCCGTGGCGGCGTTGGACACGAACTCGTCGGAGCCCTCGCCCTGCCGCGGCCAGGAGCCCGAGGTGAGGCCGACCTGCCCGCCGAGCGTCATATCGCTCGCATAGACGTCGAGCGTGCCCGCGTCAGACCACACGAAGCGCGCGACTTCGACGCCGAACAGCTCGGGGATGGGCTCGACCCAGTCGCGCACCAGGGTGTCGCCCAGCACGTCCGCCTTGGCGACCAGGCTTATCTCGGTGGTGCCGTTCTGCTCGAGGTTCGCGGTCGACGTCATCCCCCACAGAAACATGACGCACGCAAGCACCACCGCGCTGATGGCACTGAACAGGACCGCAAGTATCTTGCGCATGGCCGCCGTCCCTCCTTTGTTTGCCGCGCGAACCCGGCCGCTGGGCCGCGCTGCTGGTTTTGGCAGGTTGAGGGCATCGTACGGGAGGACGGGGCGAAGCGGGTGACGGGTGGCGTGCGCTTGGGTGACGGATGCGTCACACAGTGAAGGAGGCGCGGGCGCGGCGTGAAAGCCGGCAGGGGACACTCAACGTCGAGGAATCCATACCGAGTTTTTCGGCGAGCTCCTCGATGGTATCAGCCTGCATGATGCAACCGGCTTCCATAGCCTGTTCGATCTGGCCGTCAAGCGCCTCAAAGCCAAGTCCTTCGACATCAGGGTTGTCAGGCGACAAGTCGATACGCGAGCATCCCAAGGTATGGAACGTCTTGATATCCATCCTCATCTTGAACGAGCTGCACGAGCGCATGATAGGCGGCCCTCGTTAGGACCCTATGCCGTCCTCCACGGTCTTGGCCTCAGGCACCTTGCAGACGTCGCACCAACCACAGAAGGCATCGGCGCAGGCGTCTTGCAGCTCGTCGGGAGTCAGACGCACCGCGCTCGCGCCCGTGCCCCCCGCCGGGTACACCGTAGCGAAACGCCGCAGCGACTCGTCAAGCCAGACCTCGACACCGGGGTTCACCGCAAAAGGACACACGCCGCCTACGGGATGCCCCACCAAGACCTCGACCTCGTCGTGGCCGAGCATGGTGGGCTTCGCGCCGAACACCCTCTTGAACTTGCTCGAATTCACGCGGGCGTCGCCGGCCGCGACTACAAGCACCGTGCGCTCTCCCGCATGGAACGACAGCGTCTTGGCAATCCGCGCAGGCGCAACGCCCACGGCCTGGGCAGCAAGCTCCACCGTGGCGCTCGACACGTCGAAGGTGAGCACGCGGTCGGCATAGCCGCTCTGCCTGAGGTGGGCACGGACGGTTTCGAGGGACATCGGCGAAGCCTTTCTTCGGAGAACGGTTGAAATGGGACAGTCGGCACGCCAGCGCATGGGAGCCGCCAGGCGACCATGTTATCTGACGCCGTTGCGGCTAACAAACTCTTTCCACAGTTATGCCCCGACCTTGTCCAACAGCTCGACGCGGCTGTGAACGCCGAGCTTTTGATAGATATGCCGCTTGTGGGTGAGGGCCGTGCCCTCGGAAACGCCCAGCTCTTCCTGGATGCGCGCCACGTCGTAGCCGCGCGCCAGCACCTTGAGGACCTCGCGCTCCCGCGGCGTGAGGCCGTAGCTTGCAGCCAAATCGGAACACCGGTCGTCGAGGGACGCCTCCGACTCCGGCTCGGGCTCGGGCGGCAGGGCCGCCTCCTTCCCTTCGCGCTGCGCGGGACGCAGCAACCATGCCAGCACGACAAACCCGGCGACCATCGAAACCATCGCCGAAACCAGCACGAACGTGCTCTTCATCGAGGTGCCCGACACCCAGAGCCCGGCAGGGCCTCCCACCGCCGCCCCCAGCGCAAAGCCCAACCACACCGCCAGGTGGCATCCCGCCACATCTGCCATGTCTTGGGCGCGGGCGAACGCGGTCACGGCAGGGGGCAAGACGGCGGCCGCCGTCCACAAGGCAAGCGTCGCCCCCGCCATGGCAAACTTGAGCGAGAAGTCGCTGCCGGCGTCAATCGGGTAGAACGCCACGACCATCGCTGCGGCGGTCAACCAGCACGGTACCGTCGGCGACCATGTCCGTCTAACGAACCGTACGGACAGCTGGGCGGCGGCAGCCAAGGCAATCCCGCCAAACCCAAAGACCCACGTCCAAGACAGGGCCCTTCCAAACTGCGCACCCAAAAACTGCCCGATCATCATCGCAAATACAATGCCCAGCACAGCACCCGCCGCACAAGGCCTGGCAAAGGGTCGCAGCGAAGCACGGGACCTTCCGAGCCCGTCGCCCGAAACGCCGCAGCGTCCATCGGCCTGCGTCGCCAGGCATCCAAACGACGCGACCACAAGCACGGCGTTCAGCAACGGCGCCCAGACGTTGTGCCCCATCAACGTCGCGACCGCAGCCAGCGCGCATGCAAAGCAAGCGGCAAACGTCCAGGTAACCCACTCGACGGCGCATCCGTCCGTCGATGAGGCGAAGCGTGTGCGTGCAAGCCACGACGTCGAAAGCGTCGCCGACCCCGCGCCGACCAAAAGACACGCCGCAAACGCCACGGCGCCCGTCGGCCATATCATCCCCTCCCCCAGCACTTCAGACATGCTGTGGGATACGGTCAGCACGATCAACCCGAGCAAAGCGAACCCGAGGGCGGCGCCGTCACGAACAAGAGGCAAAGCCGCCCGACGGGGTTCGGCCCCTCCGGCTCGTTCGAACGGGAGCAGTCGCATCGCCATCGACAACGTGGCGCCGACGACGTACCCGAACCATAGGGGAGCCATCACAAACGCAAGGTTGCCGTCGCGGTACGCCGCGCCGCACGCGGCAACCAGGGGTAGCCAACCCTGGGCACACGCCAATCCCGATGCTGGGACAATCGCCGCACGCAAGCCCCCACGGTGCGGCGCCCCGAGACCCCCTGCAGCCTTGGACAGCTTCACGCCCCACGCCCCCTCGACAGCCAACCGGCATGCGCACACCTAATAACCTTATCATACGTTTCCGATGATTGCGCTACATCCTGCATGGCTGACCGGCGCTTTTCTTAAAACTTAAGCCCTCATCCGATTCAAGAGATGCGCCGCGTGCTCGGAGTCGGCATGATGGGCGCCGGCGGCGACGCACCCTGTCTGCCGTCGACGTCCATCGCTCGACAGGAAAGGATTGCACCATGGAAGACAGCGTTTCTCGCAGAAACTTCATTGCAGCCGCCGCCGGTACCGCGGCGGCGGGGGCCGCGATGGTCGCCGGAGTCGCCAAGGCGGACGAGGCGACCTCGACGTCCAGCACGCCTTGGCTCCCGGAGAGCTGGGACTATGAGACCGACGTCTTGGTGATCGGATACGGCGGTGCGGGCATGTGGGCGGGCCTCATCGCCTACGACGAGGGCGCCGAGGTCATGTTCCTCGAAAAGGCCCCGTTCCGCGGCGGCGGCAGCTCCTCGATCAACATGGGCCAGTGGACCGCCCCCCACGACGCCGATGCGGCGGCACAGTTCGCCTACGAGGCGTTCCACGGCCAGACGCCCATGGACGTATGCCAGGCATGGGCCGAAGAGGCCGTCCAGAACCCCGACTACGCCGATAAATACGGCATCACATACTCGCTCGGCGAAACCCCTTCCGCCGAGTACGAAATCTTCACCGGCTTCGAGGAGATGTACGTCGGCCAGGGTTCGGGCTGGGGCGTCGCGACCTTCGAGGTCCTCGACCAGCACATCGCAGACCGCGGCATCGAGATCCTCTTCGACTGCCATGATGAGGAGCTCATCCAGGATCCGGTCACTAAGGAGATCCTTGGCTGCTACACCCTCATCGGCGACGACGAGACCCCCAAGGCCGTCAAGGCCCGCAAGGGCGTGTGCCTGTGCACCGGCGGCTTCGAGTTCAACATCGAGCTGCAGGAAAAGTACCTCAAGTGCTATCCGATGCGCGGCTTCTACGGTTGGAAGTACAACACCGGTGACGGCATCGGCATAGCGCAGAAGGTAGGCGCCGACCTGTGGCACATGCAGCAGGTCTGCGGCGGGGCAAACTCCTGGTTCGACGACGACGAGATCGTCCCCGGAGGCGTGAGCACCGCGGTGCGCTCCGACAACTTCATCCAGGTCGACCGCCTCGGCAACCGTTGGATCAACGAGGAGACTTTCAGCCCGCACGGCGGTTGGAAGCCCTACGCCAACTTCAACGAGGACATCTGCGACTTCGACCGCATCCCCTCGTGGCTCATCTTCGACCAGAACGGGTTCGAGGCCGGCAGCCTCGGCGGCACGGTCGGCGGCGCCAGCCAGGAAGCGGGCGGCACGGGCATCGGTTACACCACGCCCGACCTCGACCCCGAGCTCGGCGGCTGGGAAGGCTGGTCGGTCGATAACCAGTGGGAGCTCGAGCGCGGGTGGATCAAGACGGGCGACACCCTCGAGGAGCTCGTCGAGGACATCCACACCTGGGACCCCGACTACATGGATCTCGAAACCCTGCAGGCCTCCATCGACCGGTGGAACGAGCTCTGCGAGCTGGGCGAGGATACGGACTTCGGCCGCACCGGCCTGGCTCCCATCTCGACGCCGCCCTACTACGCGATCAACCTCTACCCCGGCATCTGCAACACCATCGGCGGCGCGCGCCGCAACGGCAAGGCCCAGGTGCTCGACCCCGACGGCAATCCTATCCCGCGCCTCTATTCGGCCGGCTCCTTCGGCAACATGGCAGGCCACACCTACGCCATCACCGGCGGCAACGGATCCGAGAACTGGTGCGTGGGCCGCATCGCCGGCCGCGAGTGCGCGGGCCTCGACAGCTGGGAGTAGCCCCGACGCGCATCTATGCCGCATGTCGGTAGCGTAAGCTCAGGGCGGCGCAGCGCTTTCGGCACCTCCCCAACACCAAAACGGAGCCGGATCGCAAAACCGCACGCCGGACGGGCCACCCCCTGGGCCCGTCCGGCATTCTGCGCGGACGTTCGCATGCGAACTCCGCACGACGCGATAAGAAAGCAGGCCCTTGTATGTCGCATCAAGAACGCACGTGGGTCGAGACGACCGACCAGGAGACCGGACTCCCGCGGTGGGACGTCCTCATCAACGGCACGCCCGTGCCCGGCGGCTATATCGTGCAGACAGCATCCGACAACTTCGAGGTGCACTACCCACGCATCGCGACCTTTTCCAAGCCCACGCTCGCCGAGGCGAAGGAGCGCGTCGAGTGGGCCCCTCCCATCACGCGCGGGGTCGCCAACATCGGCAACGAGACGACCGAAGACGAGTGCGGTTTCGAGTCGGCCGACGAGGCGGCTCAAGAACTCGGCGTGAGCGTGTGGCGCGTTAACGCGATGATCGCCAACGGCAAGATCGCAGCACGGCGGCGCGCCGACGGGACTCCCGAGGTATCCCGCAGCTCGGTCCGCTCCCTGCTTGCCCAGCAGAACTCCTAGCGGCCACGCCGACGGCCTTTCCGCATCGTCCCCTCTCGACACCAGGAGCGCACCATGGCCGGCATCGAATTCTCCTTCCCCTACAACGGCGACGATACCGTCCTTGACCGCCAGCTCGCCATGAACGGGCGCGGCGGCAACCGCGTACGAGAGATCTATCTCGGCGTCCCCCAGGAGATTGCCGGTTCAGGACGCGCGGGGGCGCGCGGCCGCATAACCGTCGAGGGATTCGTGCGCGTCGTCGACCGCATCCATGCGGCCGGCGTGCGCGTCGACATGACGATGAACGCCACGTGCGGCGGCGGCGCCTGGTACGACGACGACCACGCGGGGCGCCTGGTGTCGTTCATCCGCACGATGCACGAAGACCACGGCGTCGAGGCGGTCACGCTGGCCAACCCCTTCCATATCGAACAGGTACGCGCCGCCTGCCCGGACATCGAGATTTCGGCGTCGGTCCTTTCCGAAATCGACTGTATCTCGCGTGCCCAAGCCTTCGCCGACGCCGGCGCCACCACGGTCACCCCTGCGACGAGCATCAACCGCGACCTCAAACAGCTCGCGCAGATGCGCAAGGTCTCCGGCCTCGAGATCAAGCTCATGGTGAACGAGGGCTGCCTGTACAAATGCCCCTACCGCCTGTTCCACATGAACCTGATATCGCACCGCTCCAAAGACGCCGAGGCCGAGGGGAAGGACTTCTCGTTCGCCTGCGGCAACCTGATCGAGCACAACCCGGCCGAGCTGTTCCGCTCGAACTGGGTGCGCCCCGAAGAGCAAGCGCTCTATGCCAAGGCGAAAGCGGCGACGTTCTTTAAGATCGTGGGGCGCGACATGCTGGCCAGCAAAGTTCTACGGGCATGCGCGGCCTACATGGACGAAAGCTACGACGGCAACCTGCTCGATTTGCTCTGCAGCAGCGTCGGGTTCTACAGCGTCGACAAAAGCGCCTTCGTCGACAACAAAGCACTGGGTGCGAGCGGGTATTTCAAACGTCTCTCGACCTGCAACCGCAAGTGCCACGACTGCACGTACTGCAACGAGCTGGCGGCGCGGCATGTGCGCTATGGCTGGGTGACGGAGGAAAACCTGCGCGACACCGGACAGGACGCCCTTGCCGACATGGTCAAGGCGCGCTTCGGGGGACACTACCCCGTATGCCCCAACATGAGCGACACCGCGCACGAGCGCGACGCCCTTCGGGCGGCGGCAGCAAACCGGCGCTGAGGCCATATATTGCGTCGCACGCCCGGTCGATTGCAGGGCCACCTGCGCAAGTCGGCGCCGCGCAAGACGGTCGCGTCCCCGCCCTATCCCGCAAGCCGTTCTACCAGGGGGTCGCCGTCGTGCAGCACGGGGTCTTCGGGACCCGGCTCCACCGCATGCGCTCCCGTGAAGCGATATGCGCCGTCGGTGGCGATGACCACGTTGTTGTCGCGGTCGGCCAGTTCGTCCTTACCGCAAGGCACCACGTAGACGTGCTCGAACGCGGTACCGAACGTCGCCACCACGGCACGCAAAAACGCAGCCCCGTCGCCCTCGACCGCCGACACGACGTTGGCCAGGTACAGCCCGCCGGGGTTGAGGCACGCATGCGCGCTGCGGGCGGCCTCCGCCGTCACGAGCGTGGGAACGGGGCTCTTGCCCCGGAACGAGTCGTTGACCACCACGTCGTAGCGCTCCCCAAACGCCTCGCCATAACGTGCACGACCCCGCGCACAGGCGTCCCCGTCGGCCTCGCCCGGGTTCGCCCCCAGTGCCGCGGCCAGGTCGTCGAGATAGGCGCGACCGTCAGCCGCAACAAGGCCCAGACGGCCCGACTCCTCGACACCGTACTCCTCAACAAGGCGGTCCAAAAAGAAGTAGCGCCGAGCCACCTGGGTTATCTTGGGGTCGATCTCCACCACGTCGAGGTGGGCGTCGGGGTTGGAGGCGATGAAGTGCTTGGGATAGGCGTACCCGCCCCCGCCGATCATGAGGGCACGCCCGATGGGGATGCCCGCGTCGAACATGCGGTCGAACAGCCGGTCGTACTCGAAGACGAGGTCTGTATAGCGATCGTCAAGGTAGGTTGCCGATTGGTACATGCCGCCGACGTTGAGCACGCGCACCGGTTCGCCGTCGTCGCCCTCGACGTTGAACACGAGCGCCATGCCGAACTTCGTGCGCGGTATGACGTAGATGCCCGCCTCGCGCAGGCGGGCACGCAGCCACACGAAGACGGCGACAAGCACGGCCAGTACGACGACGGCGATGAGAACGGCGCGAAGGACGGGCGGCATGGGAACTCCTTAAGGTTGGGCACGAGAGCGGGGAGGAACCGGAAAACCAGATGAGCAGGCTGAAGGGCAGACGAAAGCGCGGCAACCGTCCTACGACCCGGGTTCGACGACCGCACCGATGCCGTCGGGCAGTTCGAGCGGCTCGCCACGCACAGCCTCAGTCGCCATCGTGTGTCCCCACGGGGCAGCGGCCGTCCATGTCTGCGGAATCAGCCACACAGGCAGCAAGCTCATCGGGAGAGAACAAGGACGCAAAACGCACGGGCCAGCCCGCATCGATACAGACGGGGACGCCCGTCACGGGATGGATGAAACGCTCGACCCAGGCATGCAGCATCATGCCGCGGCCGTTTTCGACCATTCCGTAAAGAGGATCGTTGACGACCGGATGCCCGTGCGCCGCCAGGTGCACGCGAATCTGGTGGCGCCGCCCCGTCCCCAGGCGTACGGCCAGCAGGGAGTATGCGCCGTCAGGGGCCACCGCCAACCGCTCGACCCGAGTCAACGCCTCCCGCCCGCCCCGCTGGGCAGCCCGCATGCGACGTGCGTCGTGCCGGTCGCGTGCGATGGGGTCGGTATAGGTGCAACATGCCTGGGGAAACGCCCCGCGCACCACCACGAGATAGCGCTTCTCCATGTCCTTGGAGGCAACCAGGTCATCAAACAGGCTTTGGAACTCCAAAGTTTTAGAAAACAGGATGACCCCCGTTGTTTCGACATCGAGACGCTGCACCGCCTGCAACCACGCCGCAGAGCCGCGCTCGTCGAAATATGCCTGCACAAGCGCAGCAAGCGTGGGCGCGTCTGTGCCGTCGCCATGAACGAGCAAGCCGGCAGGTTTGTCCACCGCGATGGAGAACGGGTCTTCGTACAAAACATGCGGCACAGACGGCCCCCCATCGGGTCGAGAGGCCGGACGGGACCGCCGCGCGGTGCCGGATACGATTGCGTCCGATGCCCGCATGACCACCGCGAAACGCGCACCCGGCGGCATCTCGAGCTGTGCGGGCAGCGGAGCGTGTCTCGACGGTGAACCGTCTGGTTCGACGGCAACCACCTGACCGCAGGACAACATGCGAGCAACGGCGGTCTTTGAAAGACCCAGCGACATGAGCAGCCCGCGCACCGTGCATGTCTCGGTAACCTCGAACACCGCATGGCCCGGATTGCCCAAACACCCCTCGTCCGCACTCAGATACATTGCACGCCGTGTCATCGTACCCGCCTTTTGCCCATATGCATGCAGGCTCGAACCTTCAGCAACGCCTCCATTGTAGCGGCGACAAAAAGGGAGGGGTACCCCATCGGATACCCCTCCCCGACGTTCGCGAACTATCCGGCTCGTCGCCCGACTGCAGGACTACCTGCTGCTGGACGTGCTGCTCGTGCTCGACGAAGTCGAAGTGCTGGATGACGAAGCGCTGCTCGAGGAGCTGCTACGCGTGCCCGTGGAGGTTGAGCTGCCGCTCGTCTCCTCGTCCTCGTCGGTTTCCTCTTCGGTTGCGTCTTCGTCCTCGGTCTCAGTCTCGTCGCTGGCGGCAGCCTGCTCCAGGCAGTCGATCACGGCGTTCTTGATCGCGTTGGAGGTAATGGTGGCACCCGAGACGCCGTCGAGCTCCTCGACCTCCTCGACGGTGGACATGC
>CAZUFB010000061.1:0-13209 GCA_964619775.1 uncultured Coriobacteriaceae bacterium | reverse complement strand
CCCTAGGCGGCGAAGCCCACCGTGAACCCCGGGTCGGTCGACGACGCGGTGCCGTCCTGACCGGCAGAGGTGGCGTTCGAGACGTCGGTGGAGGCGGACGCGCCCGAGGAACCTTCGGCGCTCAGGACCAGCACCGACTCGGCAAACCCGAAGCCCTGCGGCTCGCAGAAGGCCACGAACGCGATGCCCTCGGAGGCCATGCCCATCGTGGCCGCCAGATAGCACGTCCCCAGGCCGTCGACGTCGACCAGGCATTCGAAGCCCAGCGTGGCGCAGCCTAGGAACTCGTAGGCCCCCGTCCACACGCTCGGCAGCAGCTCCTCGAGCAGAGGCTGCCCGTCCTGCAGGAAGTCCGCCAGGTCGTCCGCCAGCAGCTGCAGGTCGTCGACCCCTACGGCGTTGGCCCCGGGCAGCGGCACGTCCACCGCCAGCATCGCGGCCTCGTCCTGCCATGCGAAGAAGAAGTCGATGCCGAAGACGTTTCCCTGCGCCAGCGTGCTGCCGGCGGGCAGGACGTAAGACACGCCGGCGACCTCGACCTCGGTGTCCTGCGAAAGCACCGGGAACGAGTCGGCGAAGCCCTCGGTCACCGTGCCGGAGGCCGGCAGAAACGACGCCATGAGGACGGCGCCGGAAAACGACGAGGTCTCGACCGAGAACAGCTTGAACGTGAGTCCGTACACGACGCCGTTGAGCTCGATGTCGTCGGTGTAGACGGTCAACGTCGGCCAACCCTGCTCCATGGCGGCGGAGAACGAAAGCGACATGCGCATCCCGGGCAGCAGCTCGATGCCCGCAAGCTCGGCCGCGGCCTCGTCAGCGACCTGCTGCATCTCCTCCAGGTCCACGTCCCCCAAGCCGTCGTCGTAGACGGCCCCCGCGAAGAAGATCCCGTCCTCGCAGGCAAAGACCACCACGTCGCTCAGACCCGTGTCGGCCAGCAGCCCGTCGGGCACCTCGGTCATGGTCCAGGCGGACGGCAGGGTGTAGTTGACGCCCTGCACGCTGCGGGTCACGGCCTCGTCGGCCCGCGCCGCCGGGACGAAGGCGAGCAGCAGCGCGGCGCAGGCGAGCACGGCGGACACGGGGGCGAACCCCCTGCGGCGGGTCGGTCGGGCAAGCAAGCGGGTCCTCATCGCACTACCTCCTCGAAGTCGCACGCACAGGCCCGACAGCGCTTTCCCTGCAGGAGCCTGCAGTTTTCAGACGCGAGTATAGCGCTTATCGCCGCATGCCGTTGACGTCGTCCACAAGCGCCTGGGCGCACCGCAGCCCGTCCGCCGCCGCGCTCACGATGCCCCCCGCGTATCCCGCACCCTCGCCGCAAGGGTACAGCCCGCGCACGTCGACGCTCTCGCACGAGGGGCCGCGCACCACGCGCACCGGCGAGCTCGAACGCGTCTCGACACCCGTGAGCACCGCGTCGGCCCGGTCGAAACCCCGCAGGCGCCGTGCCAAAAGAGGCACGCCGGCCCGAAGCGCCTCCACCACCATGGGCGGGAGCGCGTCCTCGACGCTGCCCCAGCTCACCCCGCGCGGGTAGGTGGGCGCGACCGAGCCGCCCTCCCGTGAGGGCCTTGCGGCCATGAAGTCGCCGAGCAGCTGGGAAGGCGCCGTAAAGCCACCGCCGCCCGCCTCGAAGGCCGCGCGCTCGCAGCGCAGTTGCAGGTCGACGCCGCGCAGCGGGTCGTCGGGGTCGCCGGGAATGTCGGCGGGGTGGACGCTCGCGAGCAGCGCGGCGTTGGCGTTGGCCCCGTCGCGTGCGAAGACGCTCATCCCGTTGGTCACCACGCCTCCAGGCTCGCTCGCCGCAGCGACGACCGTGCCGCCGGGGCACATGCAGAACGTGTAGACCCCCCGCCCGTCAGGCAGGTGGCAGCTCAGCTTGTAGTCGGCGGGCGGCAGAGCCGGGTGACCGGCGGCCCGTCCGTAGCGCGCGGCGTCCACCGCGGCCTGCGGATGCTCGATGCGCACGCCCATAGAAAAGGGCTTGGCCTCGAGCGTGAAGCCCAGGCGCCGCAGCGTCGCGAACACGTCGCGCGCCGAATGGCCGCTCGCGAGCACCGCATGGGTGCAGCGCAGCTCCTCGAGGCGCTCGGGGCCTGCGGCGCCCGCAGGGCGGGAAGCGAGGCGCACGCCGGCCAGCACACCGCCCTCCACCACCGGCTCGACCATACGCGTGTGCCAGCGGACCTCGCCGCCCGCCCGCTCGATGCGGGCGACCAGGCCGTCGACCACCGCGGGCAGCACGTCGCTGCCGACGTGCGGGTGGCCCTGCCACAGGATGTCGGGCGAGGCCCCGGCATCGACGAACGCCCGCAGCACCCACGCGTTGGCCGGGACGTTGGTGCCCGTCGTGAGCTTCCCGTCGGAGAAGGTGCCAGCCCCGCCGGCGCCGAACTGGATGTTGCTCTCGGGGTCGAGCACGCCCTCCTTCTCGAATCGCGCGACGTCCGCGGAGCGCTCCCCCGCCGGGGCGCCGCGCTCCACCAGAACGGGGGCCAAACCCGCCTCGGCAAGCGCCACCGCGCAGAACAGCCCCGCCGCGCCGGCCCCCACCACCACCGGGCGTGCGACCGGGCGCCCGGTCTCCAGGCGGGGAGGCTCGAACGGCCTTTCCCGGACGGGCACGACGTCGTTGGAGGCGACGCGGGCCACAAGGCGCTCCTCGGACTCCGCTCCCCCTTCGGCCGGCTCCACCCGCACGGTCGCCACAAAGTGGACGTCGCCGCGGCGACGCGCGTCCACCGAGCGGCGCACGACCGTGCAGAAGCCGAGCTCGCGGGGCTTGCAGCCCAGACGGCGTGCACACGCCTCGCGCAGGCGGTTCGGGTCGTACGCAAGGCCCGACGCCTTGCCGCCGGACAGGGGTAGGTTGAGGTTGCGGATCTCGATCATGACGGCCTCCGATACCGTTCGTCAGGCCTGCGGCGGGCGGCCGCGCGGCGGCGGGGCGACGCAGGGGCACGTCAGGACGCGGCAGCTCGCCCTGCATGCCGGGCCGCCGCCACCCCGGCGACCATGCCGCTCGACCATGCCCACGCGAGGTTGTAGCCCCCGCAGGCACCGTCGACGTCGAGCGCTTCGCCGCAGGCGAAGAAGCCTGCCGGGCTCCGGGCTCCCAGCGTGCGGGGATCGAACCCCTCCAGGGCCAGGCCGCCCTGCACCACCTGGGAGGCCCCGACGTCGGCAGGCCCGCGCACCGAAAACTCCCAGCCCTTGAGCAGGCGGGCAAACCGAGCGGCGTCGACCGGGCGCGCCCCGTCCGCCCCGCAGGCGAGCGCCGCAAGGTGGCGGGCAAGCTTGGGGTGCAGGGCCCCGTCGAGGAAGGCGATCCTGCCCTCGGGGCGCGCCAGGCGCCCGGCGCGGTCGCGCGCGCGCCGGTCTAAGACCTCGGCCAGCTCGCCCTCGCCCACGTCGGGTACGAGGTCGAGCACGAGCGCGTCGCCGGGCCGGGCCAGGCGGGACAGGTCGAACACCACGATGCCCGACAGGCCGTACGGCCTGAAAAGCACCTCGCCCTCCTGACGCTCAACGAGCGCCCCGCGCCTGTCGCGCAGCTCGACCGCGCAGGCCGCGCGGACCCCGTCGAGCCCCTTCGGGGGTTTTGGGTCGCAGGCCAGCGGGCACAGCGCGGGACGCTCTTCGGTGCGCGGAAGGCCCAGGCACCCTGCGGGGACCTCCGCCGATCCTCCGCCCGCCGCCCACACCACGGCGTCGCACGTGCGGGGTGCCGCCCCTTCGAGGGAGACCTCCCAGCGGCCGTCCGGCGCGCAGGCCACGCCCGCGACCCGGCTTTCGAGCTCGAGGGCCACGCCGTGCTCGCGTATCCCGGCGAGCAACACGTCGAGCACCGAGGCCGCCGCGCGCGACCGCGGGAAAAGCCTCCCCTCGGCATCGGCCTTCCACCACAGGCCCAGCCTGCCGAAAAAGTCGAGGATGGGACGCAGCGGGTCGTCGCCCATCGCCGCGGCCACAAAGGCCGGCGCGTTGTAGCGCTCGGGCGACAGGTCGGCGTTGGCGAAGTTGCACCGCCCGTTGCCCGACGCCATCACGCTGCGGCCGGGCTTGGCCAGCGCTTCGAGCAGGCACACGCGCGCCCCGGACACCGCGGCCGAGATTGCGGCCGCCATGCCCGAGGCGCCGGCGCCCACCACGATGACGCGGGGGCTCCCCATACGCTTCCTTCCGTCCCTCGGCGCTACTCTGCGACCGTCCAGCCGCCGGCGAGCGACGAAGCGACCTTGACCGCGGCGGCCTTGTCGAGCAGCGCGTCGACGTCGATGCCCTGGTCGGGGATGTCCGCCACGCGTCCCTCGTCGCACAGCTCGGCGAACTCGGGGTTCATCGGCAGGCGGGCCAGCACGTCGAGGCCGTACTTCTGCGCCACGTCGTCGATGTGGCTCTCGCCGAAAATCTTGTACCGCCGGCCGCAGTCGGGGCACTCGAAGTAGCCCATGTTCTCCACGAGGCCGAGCACCGGCACGTCCATGGCCTTCGCCATGTTCACGGCCTTGCCCACGATGGTGGCGACGAGGTCCTGGGGCGAGGCGACGATGACCACGCCGTCCACCGGCACGCTCTGGAACACCGTGAGCGCGACGTCGCCCGTGCCCGGGGGCATGTCGACGACGAGCACGTCGAGGTCGCCCCAGGCGACCTCGTTCCAGAACTGCTTGACGCAGCCGCCGATGACCGGGCCGCGCCAGATCACCGGGTCGTCGGCGTTGCGCAGCAGCAGGTTGATGGACATGACCTCGACGCCCTCTTTGGTGCGCGCGGGAACCAGCAGGTTCTGCACCGCCGTGACGCCCACGTTGTGGAAGCCGAACATGTGCGGGATGGTGGGACCGGTGATGTCGGCGTCCATGATGCCCACCTTCAGGCCACGCCGGGCCGCGTCGCAGGCGATGAGCCCCGAGACGAGCGACTTGCCCACGCCGCCCTTGCCCGAGACCACCCCGATGACGTGCTTGACGTGGCTCATGTCGTTCTGTGCAAGCTTGGAGGTGTCGCCGGTTCGCCCGACACCGGTCTCCGCGAGGTTCTCCTCAGCCATGCGTCCTCTCCTTGTTCTCTCCTGACCGATGTGTTGACGTTTCGTCAATCAAATACCGCAAAATCACTCGGATTCGGATTATAGCGGTTCGCACCGTGAATGCGAACCGTCTGCGGCGGACACAAAATCTCAGCGCTTCGCATGCTTGTTGAACCGCTTCGAGGTGCCGGTCGCGCCGTAGCCGGCGCTTTTGCGGGCACTTTTCTTCATCCGTTCGATGATGGCCGACTCCTCGTCGCCCTCCACCAGCGCCTTGAGGCGCACGAGCTGGTCGCGCAGGCGCGCCGCCTCCTCGAAGTCAAGCTTCTCCGACGCCGCGCGCATGTCCTCCTCGATGGCCGCCATGATGCGGGCGACCTCGTCTTTGGGCAGGGTCGCCAGTTCGCAGGCGACGTCCTCGGCGGCTTTGCGGGCCCCTTCCGAGGGCGCGTAGAACGCACCGTGGCCCAGCGACCCGTCGAGCGAGCCGCGCTCGCGGCCGTCGACCAGCTCGGCCGCCTCTGCGATGAAGCTCGTGATGTCGTTGATGGCCTTCTGCACGCTGCGCGGCTCGATGCCGTGCTCCTCGTTGTACGCCTCCTGGATGGCGCGGCGGCGGCGCGTCTCGTCGATGGCGACGCGCATCGAATCGGTGATGGTGTCGGCGTACATGATCACCTTGCCGCTCACGTTGCGCGCCGCTCGGCCCATCGTCTGAATGAGCGACCGGCGGTTGCGCAGAAAGCCCTCTTTGTCGGCGTCGAGGATGGCCACGAGGCTCACCTCGGGGATGTCAAGGCCCTCGCGCAGCAGGTTGATGCCCACAAGCACGTCGATCGTCCCGGTGCGCAGCTTGCGCAGGATCTCGACGCGGTCCATCGTCGCGGTGTCCGAGTGCATGTAGTCGACCTTGAGACCTTCGTCGAGCAGGTGGTCGGTGAGGTTCTCGGCCATGCGCTTGGTGAGCGTGGTCACCAGCACGCGTTCTCGGCGGGAAGCGTGGTCCCTGCACTCGGCGAGCAGGTCGTCGATTTGACCGCGGATGGGTCGGACGTCGACGACGGGGTCGAGCAGGCCGGTGGGACGGATGATCTGCTCCACCACGTTCGTGGAGACGCGCTCCTCGTAGTCGCCCGGGGTGGCCGACACGTAAACGAACTGCGGGATGCGCTGCTCGAACTCGTCGAAGCGCAAGGGGCGGTTGTCCAGGGCGCTCGGCAGACGGAAACCGTGCTCCACGAGGGTGATTTTGCGAGAACGGTCGCCTTCGTGCATGCCGCGGATCTGCGGGATGGTCACGTGGCTTTCGTCGATGATGCACAGCATGTCGCTCGGGAAGTAGTCGATGAGCGTGTAGGGGGGCTCGCCGGGCCTGCGCCCGTCGAGGTGGCGCGAATAGTTCTCGATGCCGCTGCAGAAACCCATCGTCTCGAGCATCTCGAGGTCGTACTCGGTGCGCTGCTGCAGGCGCTGCGCCTCGAGGAGCCTGCCGGCCTCCTTGAACTCGCGCACGCGGGCGACCTCCTCCTCCTGGATCGTCCGCAGGGCATGCTGCACCTTGGGCCGCTCGGTGACGTAGTGGGAGGCGGGCCACACAGGAATCGCCTCGAACGAGTTGAGCACCTCGCCGGTCACCTCGTCGACCTCGTAGATGCCCTCGACCTCGTCGCCCCAGAACTCGAAGCGCAGCGGGTGCTCGGAGTAGGGCGGGAACACGTCGACCACGTCGCCGCGCACCCGGAACGTGCCGCGGTGCAGGTCGTAGTCGTCGCGGTCGTAGAGGATCTCGATGAGCGTGCGGATGAAGTCGTCGCGCTCGAGGGGCACCTTCTTGTCGACGTTGGGGGCCAAACCCGCGTAGTCCTGAGGGCTACCGATGCCGTAGATGCAGCTCACCGAGGCCACCACGATGACGTCGCGACGGCTCAGCAGGTCGGCCGTCGCCTGGTGGCGCAGCTTTTCGATGTCCTCGTTGATCGAAGAGTCTTTCTCGATGTAGGTGTCGGTCGCCGGGACGTAGGCCTCGGGCTGGTAGTAGTCGTAGTAGGAGACGAAGTACACGACGGCGTTGTGGGGGAAGAACTCCTTGAGCTCGCTTGCCACCTGGGCGGCCAGCGTCTTGTTGGGCTCCATGACGAGCGTGGGTTTGCCCACCGCCTCGATGGTCTTGGCCATCGTGAACGTCTTACCGCTGCCGGTGACGCCCAGCAGGGTCTGGTAGCGCCGCCCGTCGCGGATACCCTGGGCGAGCTTCGCGATGGCCTGGGGCTGGTCGCCCGTAGGCTCGAAGGGCGCCACCACCTTGAAGGCGATCTCGCCTCCTTCGCGGCCGAAGCGCTTGAGCTCGCCGCCGTAGCGGCGGGAGGGGGCGGCCGCCCCGGCTCCGTCGGGACCGACCCTGTCTTCCGAACCGCTCCCCGCCATGGACGCAGCCCCTTCCTCTCCAGCCGACCCGACGCAGGCCGCAGCCCGCTCCCGCGCCTTACACCTCGCGGCGCTCGACTTCGTTCACGCATTCGTTCTTGATAGAACCCACCAGCTCCTGAAGCGCGTCGATGACGTGGGGGCGGATGTCGCCGCCGATGAGCACCTGCATGATGGGGTCGCCCACCGCAAGCTCGCCGGAGTTGAGCCACACGCGCACGTAGCCGACTCCCGGCATCCGTCGGCAGGCCTCGACCGCCGCGTCCACCTTGCCGGCGTCGTAGGAGAACTCCATCCCCACCACGCGGCTGCCGTCGTCGACGCCCTGGCGGACGAACTGCTTGGGCGACTCGCGCACGCAGCCGACGTGGGTGAGGTACATACCGCAGGACGCGGCCGAGGGGTCCTGCTGGGCCTCGAGGAGCCACTGGTCGACGGAAGGCCTGGTCTGTGCCATGGGAGACATCCTTTCGTGTGGTGTCCGGGCACCCGGGCGGGTGCGGTGCCACCACACTATACCCCAAGGCGCACGGCACGGCGGCATGCGAGGGCCCGCGTCGCGCAAGAAGGCACCGACCGTCCAAACGTCTTCCCTGTCGTCCAAACCCCTTCTATGGCGCGTTCGGGGCTTTGGCCCGTCGGGGACTCCCGGCACACGCCTTGCTGACGCGGACGGCAAAGGCCCCAAGGAGTTCCGAGCGTCCCGGACGGTTTGGGTATATCATGGGCGGACCGACGGGCGCGCCGCACAGCCGGCGCCCCGCACTCTACAAGGACGAGGGAAACAGGCATTCCATGACGACGCCAACCGCACCCGCCCACCGGGCAGCACAGGGACGGCCGCCCCGGCACCTTTCGAAGGACGGCTTTGGCCGCACGATCGACTACCTGCGCATCGCCATCACCGACCGCTGCAACTACCGCTGCGTCTACTGCATGCCGGCCGACGGCGTGCCCTTCAAGGCGCACGAGCGCATCCTCACCTACGAGCAGATCGAGCGCTTCGTGCGCATCGCCGCCGAGTACGGCATCAAGCACCTGCGCCTCACCGGCGGGGAGCCGCTGGCGCGCAAGGGCTGCGCCGAGCTCGCGGCCATGCTCATGGCCGTCCCGGGCATCGAGGACATCGCCGTCACCACCAACGGGGCGCTGCTTCCCCGCCAGGCGAAGCGCCTGGCGGAGGCCGGCGTGTCGCGCGTCAACATCTCGCTCGACACGCTCGACCCCGACGTGTTCCGCGCGGTGACGCGCGTCGGCGCCCTCGACGACGCCCTGGCCGGCATAGACGCCGCGCTCGAAGCGGGGTTCGAGACGGTCAAGGTCAACTGCGTCGCCGTGCGCGCGCTGCACCAGGACTTCTTCTCGCTGGCAGCCCTGTCCATCGACCGGCCGCTACACGTGCGGTTCATCGAGTACATGCCCATCGGCGACGACGAGACGCGCGCCAAGGGCATCCCCTCGGAGAAGAACCCGCACTTCAAAGACGTCTCGCTGTGGGACCGCTCCGACACCATCCCCAGCAAGGAGCTGCACGGCATCGTGTCGCAGGCCGGCGTCGAGCACGGTGTGGGCCCGCTCCTCGCGGCAGGCGACCGCCGACCCGACGGCTACGGCCCGGCCGACTACTGGACCTTCGAGGGCGCCCAAGGCACGGTAGGCTTCATCAGCGCGATGAGCAACCACTTCTGCGCGCAGTGCAACCGCCTGCGCCTCACGGCCGACGGGTGCCTGCGACCCTGCCTGTTCAGCGACCTCGAATACCCCGTGCACGACGCGCTGGCCTCCGAAGACGACGCAGGGGTGCGCGCCGCCATCGAGCAGGCCCTGCGCACAAAACCCGACGCGCACCACACCAACGACGGAACCGGGCGCTTCATGTCGCAGATCGGCGGCTGAGCCACGGGCCAAAAGAGGCCGGCCGGCAAGGGACAGGCAGCAAAGGCGGCCACGCCGAGGCGCGGCCGCATCAGGACAGGCACGCAGACGGGTGCCGGAAAGGGTGACGACCCGATGGTGAAGATTCCAATCTCGATTTCCGACGACGACGCGGCGGGCATGCCGGCAAAGGCCTCCTCCGGGGCCAGCCCGGTCGAAGAGCCCATCGAAGGGCTTGCGATGCTGCTCCCGTCCGAAGGCGCCTTGACCGGCGAAGGGCCGCAACCGCCGACCGAGCCTGCCGAGTCGCCCGCCCCCGCGGCGGCCCGGCAGGCACCGGGGTCGGCGGCCGACAGCCCTTCCGCACGCGACGCCTACCGCGACACGCTCACGCACGTGGACGCCAAGGGCGACGTGCGCATGGTGGACGTTTCCGACAAGCCGGCGACCAAGCGCGCCGCCGTCGCCGAAGGCACCATCCTCATGCATCCCGAGACCCAAGCGATGGTGCTCGAGGATCGCGCCAAGAAGGGCGACGTCCTGGCATGCGCGCGAGTGGCGGGCATCATGGCCGCCAAACGCACCAGCGACCTCGTGCCGATGTGCCACCCGTTGCCCATCACCAAGGCCAAGGTCGAGATCGACCCCGTCCTGTCCGGGGACCGTGCGGACGGCCGCGTCGGTTTCCACGTGACCGCCACCATCGGGGTGACCGGGGCGACCGGTATCGAGATGGAGGCGCTCACGGCGACAAGCGTGGCGTGTCTCACAGTCTACGACATGTGCAAGGCCGTGGACCGCGGCATGGAGATAGTCGACGTGCGCCTGCTGCGCAAGGAAGGCGGCCGCAGCGGGCTGTGGGAGCGCGCAGAGTAGAACGGACCCGCAGACCGACCGCGGCTACGGCGGCCTACTCGCTTACCAGGTAGAGCTTGTCGGCATCGAAGTGCAGCAGCAGCCGGTCGCCGGCCACGGGCAGCTCGTCGGCGGGAACCTGGAGCTTGTCGACCTTCCACTGGATGAGCTTGCCACCCGCCGGGGCCTCGAGCATGACCGACCGCTCGAAGCGCGAGTCGCTTGTGCGGTGCACCGCAAGCTCGAACGTGTTGGCGCCGTGCTCTTTCCCGGATTTGGGCTGGTGGATGTAGAACGCACGGATCCCCACATAGGCCAGGTCGTCGGGCACGTCGCGGCGCGTGTGGAACACCATCCCCCAGTCGGTGGCCTCCACCGCATGGTCGTCGACCTTGCGGGCTGGAGAGACGTTCTTGCAGCCCGAGAGCTTCACGGCGGCCAAGGTGCGGGGGTCGTTGACGATCTGGGAGGTGGGGCCGATCTCCGCCACGCGGCCGTCGGAGATCACGCAGATGCGATCGCAGAAGCGAAACGCCTCGTCGATGTCGTGGCTCACGTAGAGAACGGTCGACTTCACAAGGTCGAGCATGTCGAGCAGCGTCTGCTCGAGCGAGCTTTTAAGGTAGGCGTCGAGGGCCGAGAAGGGCTCGTCGAACATGAAGATGCCCGGCCGCGCCGCAATCATGCGGGCCAAGGCGACGCGCTGCTGCTGGCCGCCGGACAGCCGGCCGGGATAGCGCTGCGCGAAACCCTCCATGTTGAAGATGCCCAGGGCCTTCATCGCGGCCTCGTGGCGATCGTGCTTGGAGAGGCGCCTGTCCATGCCGGCCTGCACGTTCTGCTCCACCGACAGGTTGGGGAACAGCTGGTAGTTCTGGAACAGGTAGGCGGTCTTGCGCTGCTGAGGCTTGAGGTTGACACCCGTTTCGGAGTCAAAGAACACCTGGTCGTTCACAACGATGCGCCCCTCGTCGGGAGTCTCGACGCCCGCGATGCAGCGCATCGTGAGGCTCTTGCCGCAACCCGACGCGCCCAGCAGGCCCAGGCGCTCCTCCCCTGCCTCAATGTGAACATCGAGGTCGAAGGCGGTCAGCTTCTTCTTGATGTCGACGTAGAGGCTCATCGCACGCCCCCCTTCCCGCCGCCGTGCGCGGCCTGTTCCGCGGCACCGCCCAGCAAGCCCTCGGCGTTCTCGGCACGGATGCCGTCGAAGCCCTGCTCCTCGCCCATCGCCGTCTCGCCGGCAAGCTTGCCTTCGCGCTTGAGCTGACGGCGCTCCTTGCGCGTGAGGCCGCCCCTGCGGTAGCGCTGCGAATGCGCCGAATAGAGGTTGATGACGAGGATGACGAGGAACGAGATGAGGATGACCACGACGACCCAGAAGATGGCGACGTCGGTGTTGCCGCCCATCCATTGGAAGTAGATGGCGATGGGCATCGTCTGGGTGATGCCCGCGTAGTTGCCCGCGCAGAACAGCGTGGCGCCGAACTCGCCCATGGCGCGCGCGAAGGCGAGCACCGTGCCGGCCGCGATGGACGGCCATGCCAGCGGCACCATCAGCCGGAAGAAGATGCGCCCCTCCGACCAGCCGAGGGTGCGGGCGGCGTCGAGCATGTTGGAGTCGAGCGCCTCGAAGGCGCCGCGCGCGGTGCGGTACATGAGCGGGAAGGCAACCACGGTCGCCGCGATGACGGTCGCCGGCCACGAGAACACGAGGCGGATGCCGTGCGCAATCAACCATTGGCCGAACGGCGTGGCGTTGCCGAAGGCGAGCAGCAGCAAAAAGCCGCAGACCGTGGGCGGCAGCACCATGGGGATCGTGAAGACGGTGTCGACGATGCCCTGCCAGCGGTTCTTAACGCCGAGCGACTTCCACGCGGCGAGCAGGCCGAGCACGAACACGACGGCGAGCGCCGCGAACGAGGTTTTGAGCGAGACCCACAGCGGGCGGTAGTCGATGCTGCCCAGAAACGCCGTCAGGTTCTCCCACCAGGTGGGAATCGCCTCGACAGACACCGAACCGGTGGAGACCAGATAGCCGTAGTCGCAGCAGACGAGACCCTCGTCGTTGTCGGCCCCGTCGGTGCGCTCGACGGTAAGGTAGGTGTAGCCGTCTCCGATCGCCACGTCGCGCGTGATGATGGCGCCTTCGACCTCAACCGTGTTCTCGCCCACGACGATGGTCACCGGCACGTCGAGCGAGCTCACGAGCGTACCGCCGTTGGAAGCATCCTCGTCGAGCGCAAAGATGGCCTGCAAGAAGGCCTCGACGTACTCCTCGTCGTCAAGGTCGAAGCCCACGGCGTCGGCCGCCTCCTGGGGCACGAACACGACGATGTAGGACTGCGAAGCGAGGACGATGAAAGCCTCCGTGTCATTCACCGGAAAGCGGTAGCCATAGCTCACACCGTCGTAGCTGCGGCCGGTTCCCTTGTTGAGGCGCTGGAAGTCGTTGATGCCGATGCCGTACTCGTCGTCGACGTACGAACCGGAGACGACCTGTTGGCCGTCGCCCACCGTCGAGGTGCTCGCCGCGTCGTCGGCCTGCGCCACGCGGGACGCGCAGAGCCCGGCAAGGCAGGCGAACACCACGATGCACAGCAGCAGCGCCGCAAGGTGCACAGGCGAGAACCGCGGCGCGGTACAGGCCGTACGGAATCCGCCCGCCGGGCGGCCCCCGCCTCCCTCGCGCGCACGGCGATGCGCAAACGTCATAGTCCCCTCCCAAAGGCAGACTTTGCACCTGCCGCGAACCCGTCGGGCAGGCACGGAACCGCACGGTGCGCAAAAAGGCCCACCGATGCGGCACAGCTTTACGAAAAAGGCGCCGACGCACCCGAACCTGCAGGTACGTCGGCGCCCTCAGCTCAATGCAACGGTACGTTGGCGCGCCCGGCCCTCAGCACCCACCGCGAACTCGAAAAGGCGAGTAGGAGAACTGCGGGCCAAAAGCTTACGCCTGGGCCTGCTCCAGGCAGTCCTCGACGGCCGAGAAGATGGCGTTGGAGGTGATGGTG
>CAZUFB010000060.1:0-13300 GCA_964619775.1 uncultured Coriobacteriaceae bacterium | reverse complement strand
ATCTCCAGCGCGCGCTCCATCACCAGGTCGCGCACGCACTCCTCGGGCGTGAACGGCACCACAACGTCGGGCACGATGCCCACGCCGCGCATCCCGCGCCCTTCGGCCGCCGCCTTGGTCTTGCTCATGGGGTACACGAAGATGAACCGGTTCTCGAACGCCACGGCCAGCGGGTTGGAATAGTCCAGGTTGCCCATCGTTGCACGTCCCACCAGCGTGGCGCGCGGGGCCTTCTTGGCGATGCCCGCAAGCCACTCGGCGGCGTCGGCGGTCGTGCTGTCGGTCAGCACCAGCACCTTCTGGCCCGCTGGACCGGCCGAAAGCGGCAGGTCTTCGGGCTCCACGGTCTCCTCGACATAGCCCTTGCCCCGGTTGGCGCGCACCACTTCGAGGTTCTCGTCGAGCCATCCCAGCCCCTCGGTCCCGTCGCCCTGTACGGCGGCCAGGTTCTTGAGCTGGGCGATCTGCGCTTCACGCCGCGCGCAGTTGGCTGCGGAATAGTTGGTGAGCACGATCTCGGCCCCGAGCACCTCGTTGAGATTCGTGTCCTCGTCGAACAGCCAGTTGAGCAGCGGGTAGGCCATCGACTCGATGCCGCCTGCGCACGTCCGCAGGTCGAACACCAGGCGCGGGGCCGTGCGGGCCTCGTCGGCACGGGCTGCGAGCAGCCCGGCGGCCTCCTCGTTGTCGAGCTGGGTCACCGTCAGCACGCAGGTGCCGTCTTCGCGGCGCTCGAACGTGCAGGGCCGGGCGGGCATGGCCTCGGCCAGTGGGAAGCGCCGCGTGCGGAAGTCCTGCCGGCTGCCGTCGGCGTGGCGCACCATGAAGTGCGAGGAGTTGGTCAAGAAGAAGCCCCAGTCCTGGCGCTCGGGGTCGTCGCTGCCGGTGGGGTTGCCGATGGCATAGCCCAGGTGCGCGACGGGCGTGCTCTTGTTGATGAGCTCGATGGCGTCGCCCGGCACGAGGCGCGTGTCGGCGCCCACCGCGGTCACATAGAGCTCGTCGCCGAAGCGCCGCGCGGTGAAGCCGCAGCCCTCGGGCTGATAGCCGGCATCGGGCCCGGTGAGGAAGCACAGATTATGGTCGCCCAGGTCGGCCAGACGCTGCTGCATGTACTGGTAGAACAGTTTGTCGGTGAGAACCTTGTTCTTCCAGGCGCGCCCGCACGCGGCGACCCACTGCTTCTCGTTGCCGTCGTCGCACTCGGGCATGCCGGCGTAGTCCTTCGCGAGCGCGTTGAAGACCTGCATCATGATCTGGTCGAGCTTCATGGCCATGGTAGACAACCCTTCCGTTGCGTGCGCGACGGCTCCCGCGACCGCCGCGCGCCGCTCGTGCGCTTGCGCCGCCGTCCGCAGGTAGACGTACTCATTGATGCCCACCATCGTACCCGTTCGGCGAGTGCGCCGCGTCCGACGCTGCGGCGGGGACGGCGGTTTTCCGCGAAGTCTTCCCGATTCCGGTCCAGCCGGCCACCGGCCGCCCGGTCTTAACGCCGGCTGTGCAGGTTGACGGGCGCCCCGTTTTCGCCAACCTTCAAGCGATGGTTCCGCATGACCTGGCTTTTTGCGGGCAAACCCTCAGCTTGAGTGCGCAAACAGAGGTCGGCTGGCCTGCACAACCGTCGTTAAGCTGCGTGGGCTTGGGCCGCAGGTTCTGTGCGCCGCAATGGCCGCCATCTGTTTTTGCCGAGGAGGCTTGAATGAGCATGAAAATTCATAGCATATCACTAGGTTTTTGGGTAGTATGGAGTCGTTCGCAGCCGACGCCCGTTTGCGGGCATGCCGGCGTCGTATACGAAGGAGAGGGAACGTACCATGAAGTTTGTGTGCCCTGTGTGCGGTTACGTCGAAGAGTTCGACGGTGACGAGCTGTCCGCCGGCTTCAAGTGCCCGCAGTGCGGCGTGTCGGGCGACCGCTTCATCAAGCAGGCCGACACCGAGATGAGCTGGGCTGCTGAGCATGTCGTGGGCGTCGGCAAGCTGCCCGAGGTCCCCGAGGACATCGTGTGTGACCTGCGTGCCAACTTCGAAGGCGAGTGCTCCGAAGTGGGCATGTACCTGGCCATGAGCCGCGTCGCCTACCGCGAGGGCTACCCCGAGATCGGCTTGTACTGGGAGAAGGCCGCCCACGAGGAGGCCGAGCACGCCGCCAAATTCGCCGAGCTGCTGGGCGAGGTCGTGACCGACTCCACCAAGAAGAACCTCGAGATGCGCGTCGAGGCCGAGAACGGCGCCACCGCCGGCAAGACCGACCTGGCCAAGCGCGCCAAGGCCGCCGGCCTGGACGCCATCCACGACACCGTGCACGAGATGGCGCGCGACGAGGCTCGTCACGGCCGCGCTTTCGCCGGCCTGCTCAAGCGCTACTTCGGCTAAGGCAGGGCGTGCCTGTCGGGCTGTGCCTGGCGTGCATTGCAGAAAGAAAAGGGGGCGCCGCAGGGTGCCCCCGGTTCACAGCGGGGCTCGCATCGTGTAAGGCCGACGTGAGCCTCGAGGACGCCGAGTTCGACTTTGACGAGGGGAGCGGCACCATCACGGCGGGCCTCTCCGAGCCCTACATCATTTCCAGCACGCACGATATGGACGAGTCCGGCGTGCTCGCAGTCGTGTTCATCGTCGTGAACATCACGGTCCTGTCCTGGGAGTGACCGTGCGGTGCTACTTGTGAGGTGCACGCTTCCTCCCGAACCGCAAAAAAGCCGGCCCCGCGCGTTTGCAAGGGGCCGGCTTTGCGTTTCTTTCCGACTAGTCCGACGGTCTATCCCGTCGGGTCTTCGCCTACAGGGTCGCGGGCTGTCGTTACCCCAGCGTCGCGGCGTTCGTGCCGGCCAGGCGGCCGTGGGTTACGGCCATGCCGATCGAGTTGCCGGCGCACGGCGTGGAGTAGCCGGTGCCGTAGCGGCCGCCGAGCGAGTTGCCGGCTGTGTACAGGCCGGGGATGGGCTCGTAGTCCTCGTCGAGCACGTTGAGGTTCGCATCGGTCATCAGGCCGCTCATCGAGACCATCATCGGGCTGATGCTTCGGCTGCCCACCGATCCCACGACGCCGTAGAACGGAGCCTCGTCGACGGGGATCATGGCCGAGGGGTCCTTGCCGAAGTCGGTGTCCTCGCCGGCGTTGCACAGCTCGTTGTAGTGCTGGATGCTTGCGAGCCAGGTGGGCTTCACGTCCTCGGGGACGCCCACGTAGTCGGCCAGGTCCTCGAGCGTCTCGGCGGCGATGACCGTCGAGTAGCCGCGCTCGGCGACGGTGCAGTTCTTAACCTGGCCGCCGTCGGGGCCGGGCACGATGGCGGCCATGTCGTCGATCATGTCCTGGTAGTACTGGGGGCGTCCGGCGTTGGGGCCGCTGTGCTCGATGCCGCAGGCGCAGATGCTCTTGAGCCATTTGGCATCGGTCACCAGGTAGGCCGTGCCTTGGACCTGGCGGGCGCAGGCGGTCTGGGCGCCGGTGAGGTTGCCCTCGTTGCAGAAGCGCTCGCCCTTGCTGTTGAGCCACAGCAGGCAGTTGGTGCCCCAGGGGCCCGAAAGGCCGCCGCCCAGGTTCATGCAGCCGCGCGGCGAGGGCTCGATGAAGCCGCCGGCCCAGCAGCCGAGCTTCACCGACGAGCCGTTGCGTCCGCCCATGAAGGAGTAGAAGTCCTCCTTGAGACCGCCTTCGCGCTCATTGCGCTCCATCATCTCGTTGAGGGTGCTCCAGCAGATCTCGGCGTTGCCGGCGTAGTCGCCGCCGCACAGCACCACGCCCTTGGCGGCGTTGATCTGGCGGTAGCCGTCCTCCTCCTGGGTGATGACGCCCGTCACGCGGCCCGACTCGTCCTTAACGAGCACGGTGACCGTCGAGCCGTAGCGCCAGTCGGCGCCCAGCGACACGGCCTTGTCGACGCACGCCTGCTGGATGAGGGGCAGCACCGAGTTGGCGGCGACGCCCTGGATGGGCTCGTCGTTGTACTCGCCCATGAACTGCACCGAGCCCACCCACGTCTTGGTGCCGGGATGCAGCGGGTAATTGGTGTAGTTGATGCAGTCGTAGATGTCCTCGCCGGCCTGAATCTTGTCGTAGTCCATGTTGGCCTGCAGGATGACCCAGCCCTCGGGGGTGTTGTCGTAGGTGTACGCCTTGGGGTCGACGCCCATCTCGACCGCGACCTCAAGCATGTGGTCGAGCGTGGACCCCGAGTTCTGCACGTAGAGACGCACGATGTCGGGGTAGCACTTGCCTCCGCCGCGGGTGACGAACTCGTCGACGATCTCGCCGAGGTTCCACTCTCCGAAGCCGGCGTTCAGGGCGAACTGCGAGTTGAAGCAGCCGATGTCCTCGCCGTACCACGAGAAGATTTCCTCGCCCATCGTCTCGCACACCACGACCTTGGCGCCCGCCTCGGCAGCGGCCAGGCCCGCCTGCACGCCAGAGTGCCCTCCGCCTACAACGACGACGTCGGCGTCGATGGTCTCGACGATCTCGGAGGGGTCGACGGTCGGCGCGTCGCCCAGCCAGTCGCCGGGACCGGCGTAGCCGAAGACGCGCCCGTCGGCCTTGGCGGCCTCCTTGGCGGCGGTACGGTCCACCGTGCTTGAGCTGCCGCCGGGGCCTCCAGAGCCGACGGCTGGCTCGTCGCCCTCGCCTTCGGCAGGGGCCTCGTCCTCGGCAGGCGGCTCGTCGGCCAGGGCGGCACCGGCGAAGGCCAGGGAGGCCAGGGCCGAGGCGCCCACGACGAAGCTGCGACGGGTAAGCTGGTCCAGGGTTGACATACGTCGCTCCTTTCACGTAGGTGCATGTCCTGCGGCGTCCGGTTGGCTGGATGTCCAACGGCGTCACGGATACACCACATGTCTGAAAACCTGAAGACCAGTATAGGTGCCGCATAAAGAGGGCCATCGCAAGAAACGGGTTATTTGCTGAATATCATTTCAAAAACGGGGCAGACGCCGCACGCGTCGCCCCTCACGGCAATTGCTTATTGACAGGTATAACCTGCAGGTTCGCCGCATCCGATGCAGGCGGTTGGCCGCACCGGATGCGGGTTTTCCTGGCGCGTCCCTGCACCGCGTGCCGCGCGATACGCGCGGGACGGTCCGTGCAAGGGACGCGAGGGTTCGGGAGAAATCGCGACGCTGCGTTTTTATGGCTTGCCCTACAGCCCCAGCGCCGCCTCGAGCACCAGGTCGCGGGAGCACTCCTCGGGCGCCCACGGCACGTGCAGGTCGAGCGGAAGGCCCGTGCGCGCGTACCCGCGCTTCTCGCAGTTGGCGACCGTACGCGAGATGGGGTAGGTGAAGCTTGCCTGAATATCAGGATAGGTCCGCGTCACATAGTTGGCGTAGTCCGTCGCGCCTGGCGTGGCACGGCCCACGAGCCGGACTTTCTCCATACCCATGGTGGCCTCGGCCAGGCGTTCGGCTCCAACGCCGGTCTGCGGCCCTACCAGCAGCACAGCCTCGCGCGGGGCGTCGGCGGCGACGTGCACCTCTTGACCGGCGTTGAAGCGCGACGGCACAACTTCGGGCAGCTCGCTGACGGCGCGGCGCTCTTGCAGGCCGGTCACGCGACGTTTGGCGGCAAGCACCTCGTCGGCTTTTGCGCGGATGTCGGTCGCAAGGCTGTCGACCTCTTCAAGCGCCCCGGCGTCCGCCGCAAGGTGCCCGCGTGCGCGGTCGAGCCCCGCGAGCAGCAGCTCGGTGTTGGGCTTCGAGTAGATGGTGCGCACCTCCACGTCGCCGAACACCTCGCGCGCCTCCGTGTCGCGGTCGCACAGGTAGGGAAGCAGTGCCAGATAGCTCGCGTCGTCGGCCTCGCCCGTGCAGTGCCGCACGTCCACGATAAGCCGCTCGGCCCCCGCCAGTTTCTCGTGGGCCTCTTCGAGCAGCCGTGTCGTCGCCTGCCCGTCTTCGAGCGAATCCACCGTAAGGATGCACGCCCGTTCGCGGCGTTCGCACGCCATGGTCGCCGGGCGCGCCTGCGCCGGGTAGCGGCGCAGGTCGATGCGCATCACGTGCCCGTCGCCGGGAAAGACGTCGATGTCGTCGAACATGCGCAGCGCCAGGTCCCAGTCCTCCCGGTCGGTGTTGCGCCCCCAGAATACCTCCTGCGCGGTGTCCTTGAGCAGGAACGGCACGGTCGAACGCCCCACGGCTACGATGCGCATGCCGGGGGCCAGACGCTCTTCCTGCGAGACCTCGGTCACATAGAGGAAGTCGCCGTGGCGTTGGGTTTTAAAGCCCAGGTCGCTTTCGGTATATGCGGGGTCGCTGCAGGAGACGTGGCAGGTGCGCGCGTCGGCCGTGCTCAGAAACTGCCGCACGCACGCTATAAAGAGCTCGGGGTTCGCGTTGGTCTCGCGCGAAGCCTTGGCGAGCGAGTTGCCGCAGGCCACCGCGTTGCCGTTCATCAGACGGCCGGGTGCCGCGTCCATGTGGATCGTCTCGCAGATGTTGTTGTATGCCGACCAGTAAAGAAAGCCCTTCATGGGGTGTGCGTCCTTTCAAAAGGCCTTGCGTTGCGTCGCGTAACCCGTCCCACTATAACGCCGCACCCCGTCAGATTGGCCCTCAGGGCGGCTGTGGTCGCTGAAACGTATTAATTGTTGATATTAATATGAAGGTTGGCCGACAAAACCGCAGGTCGCAATTGCTCCCGCCTCGAGGGTCTGTCAAAAGCTGACGCCTGTCAGCGACCACAGCCGTCACGAGGCGGTCCCGGGTTCCACGCAGTTGCGGCTGCCGCAAGACCGCCTCGTCCTTTCTGCGAACGGTACCCCCGCCGGAGTCCTCGGCGGACCCGGCGGGGGTACCTCGACCATCGGAAGCCTACAGCCCCAGGTACGCCGCGGCGCTCTGGCCGGCGACGCGGCCGTTGGTGACCGCCATGCCGATGGAGTTGCCGGCGGCCGGCGTGCAGTAGCCGGTGCCGTAGCGGCCGCCCAGGTCGTTACCGGCGCAATACAGACCGGCGATGGGCGAGCCGTTGATGTCGACGACGCACAGGTCCTTGTCGGTCATGACGCCCGACATCGTGACCATCGAGGGGCCCGACCCGCTCTCGCCCAGCGATCCCGAGAAGCCGTAGTAAGTCGGCCCCTCGATCGGGATCATGGCCTCGGCCTTCTTGCCGAACTGCGGATCGCAGGAGTAGGTGCCGTCCTGGCAGCCGTAGCACAGCTCGTTGTAGTCGTTCACGGCCTGCACGAAGCCGTCGACGTCCTCGATGCCCAGCAGCCCGGCCAGGCTCTCCAGGCTCGACGCCTTGGCGATGCCGCCGCCCATGCGCTCGGCGGTGGTCATGCCGGTCACGCTGATCTGGCTGTCCATCTCGCCGGTCTCGATGTCGTACATCATGTCCATGATGTACTCGGGTCGGCCGAAGTTGGGGCCGGTGTGCTCAAGGCCGCAGCTTGCGATGTGGGCCAGGTAGTCGTCGCCGATCACGCCGTAGCAGGCGCCGGTCTTGCGCGAGCAGGCGCTGCCGGCCGCCGTGATGTTGCCCTCGTTGCAGAAGCGCTGCATGTTCTCGTCGAGCCACAGGTGGCAGTTGGCGCCCCAGGTGCCGGAGGGGCCGCCGCCCAGCGACATGTGCCCGCGCGGCGAGGGGTCGACGAAGCCGCCGGCCCAGCACAGCATCTTGGTGGACGAGCCGTCGGCCGAGGCCGCCATGCCGCCGCCGCTGAAGTCCTCCTTCAGGCCGCCGCAGCGCTCGTACTTCTCCATAAGCTCGTTGAGCAGCGCCCAGCACATGTCGGAGTTCTGCACGTAGCCGCCGCCGCAGCTGATGACGGCCTTGCAGTTGAACTGCACGTACTCTTCAGCGTCCTGGTCGTAGACGATAACGCCCGTCACCGTGCCGCTGTCGTCCTGCACGACCTTGTAGCCCTTGTAGCCCATGAACACCTGCGCGCCGTTCTGCACCGCTTTGGCCAGGCAGGCCATCTCGACCGTGCCCAGGGACGACGAAGCCGCAACGCCGCTGTGGCCCTCGCGGCCATGGAAGTGGCCCATGAACTGCACAGTCGTGGCCCACGTCTTGGTGCCGGGGTTCTTGGGGTAGCCCGTGTGGTCGATGCACTGGTTGTTGTTCTCGTAGAACGAGGAGAGCGTGTCATAGAGCGCCTGGTAGCCGGCCAGGTAGCCTTCCTCGGTGGTCTCGCAGTCGGGGTCGACGTCGATGGAAGACCAGTCGATGTCGTCGGTCAGCTCATGCACCTTGTCGGCGTCGAACATGGCCTGGACGATGATCTTGCCGTTGCGCGTGACGTCGTAGGTGTAGAACGTCTCGTCGGGCTCCTGCTCGTAGGTTCCACCCTCGACGTACTCGTTCGAGAACATCGTGTCGCTGAGGAGTTGGTCGAAGATGGCCTTGAGGTCGGAGTCCTCGACGACCTCCTTCATGCACTCGATCATGTTGTCGAGGCATGCGCCCGAGTTGTTGACGTAGGAGGCGAGGACTTCCTGGCTCACACGGCCGCCCGTGCGGGTGGTGAACTCGTCGATGACTTCGCCCAGGTTGCACTCGGAGAAACCGGCGTCGATGTTGAACTGCGCGTTCCAAGCGGCGACGTCCTCGCCCAGGAAGGTCATTGCGAAGTTCTTCTCGCACAGGGCCACCGAGGCGCCTTTTTCGGTTGCAGCCAGCGCGGCCTGCACGCCCGCATGGCCGCCGCCGATGACTACCACGTCGTAGTCGTCGACCTCGCGGGCCACTTCCACGTCTTCGGGGGTGCCCAGCCAATCGCCCACACCGGCGTAACCGAAGGTGCGCCCCTCGGCCGCCGCCGCGGCACGCGCGGCCTCGACGTCATTGGAAGAGCTGCTACCGCCGCCGCCTTCACCGCCGCCTTCGCCACCCTCGGGTGCGCCGCCTTCGCCCTCGGCCGCGGCGTCGTCCTCGGCGGGCGCCTCGTCGGCCAGCGCGGTGCCGGCAAACGCCAGCGCCAGGGCCGATGCGCCTGCCACGAAGGTGCGGCGGCTCATTGCGTTCTCGCTCATGTGGTGCTCCTCTCGTAGCGGTTGCCACGGTCCGATGCGCTTTTGCGCCTGCGGACCGCACGGAGGTTGCGTGCGCGCAAAGACCGTACGCCACCGACGGGCGCCGACCGCAAGGGCCGGTGCATCTTTGCCGACGGTGCCGGTCGACCTTTTCGCAGCACACAACGTTCATCTGTAAACTCTACGATTCTCCTGCTGACAAAAAGGGTTATTCTTATCTAGACCATGCTTTTGCGGGTGATTTTGGGAAACGCCCCGTCGTCCGTTTGTGGTGAACGGGGTTGGCTGCAGCATGCAGGCCGCCTGCGCGGACCGGCCTGTGCTGTTGATATGAGAAAGGCCGTAGACTATGGACGAACGTGTACCCCTCACCCCCGCCCACGAAGACTACATCGAGGCCATCGTCGAGCTCGAGGAGTCGCAGGAGTGCAGCGAGGTTCGGTCGGTTGACATTGCCACACTGCTTGACGTCTCCAAGGCGAGCGTGAACAAGGCGCTGCAGACCCTGCGCGAGGCAGGCTACATCGAGCAGGAGCGTTACGGCCGCATCACGCTCACCGAGTCCGGTCGCGCCTACGGAGCCGAGATTTGGGCGCGCCACCGAACGCTGCGGAGCTTCCTCACCGACGAACTGGGCGTCAATCCCGAGGTTGCCAACGAGGAGGCGTGCGAGATGGAGCACGCCGTGAGCCAGGACACCATGAACCGCTGGGTTGCTTGGCTTGACAGGCTGCACAAGGAGCGCGCCGCCGCGTCCGAGCAGTAGCGCCCGCAGCCGCAGAGGCGTACGACGTGCACACGGGTGGGACGGGGTGCCTTCGGGCAGTCTGGCCCGCCCCGCTTCGTGACTATGGTGCGTACGGGAATCTATACAGAGCGGCATGCAGTGAAAACTCCCCCATCCCCCATAAACAAGGCGAGGCCCGGTGGGGGACCGGGCCTCTCACAAGGAGGGATGCGACGCATCGTTCAAAGGTGTGATGCGTCTGGGCAGGTAAGGGGTGCCTGCCAGCGATCTTGAGGAAGGGGAACCTCAAGTGCTAGTAATCATTATGCTCACGATGTTCCGTATGTTGTGGTCACCCTGTGGATACACAGCAGATTCAAATTAAACTCGCTGGTCGGACGCCTGCACGGTGAATCTGAACCATCAGCGGTCTCAAAGTGGCGACAGGCGGATCGTCGCACCTGCTCTTCGGTTTGCGTGCCTGTGGCTGGACGCGCCTTGAGGAGGGACGATCTGCGGAATCGCCGTGCGAGGCGCGCGAAGGCGATGCATATAAAGGGGCGCATGGTGGCAGGCGGAACGAAGTACGGTGTTTGTAGATTGCTTCAAGCCCTCGTTCTCCGTGCGCCGTTCGCCGAAAGCGCCCGATGGGCCTTGCGCGTATCGTCCCAGCTTGTGCCGATGCCCGTGCGCGATTCGATGGACGTTGCGCCCAAAGTGCGCCCCAATCTGTCCGGCTGCTTGCTATAGTGGACGCCACCAGATAAGGCATCACTGTATGTTGTGGTTATGTTTACACATATACGCATCATATCGTGGTTTATGACACACATGCAGGTTGGATGGCCATCGCTCTCGACCGCATCGGGGGTGCTGTGCGCCTGACACTGCGTGCTCTGAGGAGGTCCGTGCATGTCGATAGAGCAGGCGGCGCTGCCGCAGTCCATCATCAAGCGCGACGGGTCGATCGTCGACTTCCGGGCTGCCAAGATCACAGCCGCCATCGAGCGGGCGGGCATAGCTACCGGCGAGTTCGGCCCTGATGAGGCCGCCCTTTTGTCGAGCCAGGCGTGCAAGGTCGTCGCCCACCGCTTCGACGGGGCGAGCCCCACCATCGAGGAGGTCCAGGACATCGTCGAACAGACCCTCATCGCGGCCAACCATTTCAAGACGGCGCGCGCCTATATCGTCTACCGCGAGCAGCGCCGGCGCGCCCGCCGCGACCGAGACGCCTACGTCGACGTCGCCTCGTCGGTCAACGAGTACCTTTCTCGCGAGGACTGGCGTGTCAACGCGAACGCCAACCAGGGCTATTCGCTCGGAGGCCTCATCCTCAACGTGTCGGGCAAGGTCATCGCCAACTACTGGCTGTCGCACGTCTACCCGCCCGAGGTGGGTGCCGCGCACCGCAACGGCGACTACCATATCCACGACCTCGACATGCTGTCGGGCTATTGCGCGGGATGGAGCCTGCGCACCCTGCTCAACGAAGGGTTCAACGGCGTGCCCAACAAGGTCGAGTCGGCGCCGCCCAAACACCTCTCCACGGCCCTCGGCCAGATGGTCAACTTCCTCGGCACGTTGCAGAACGAGTGGGCCGGAGCCCAGGCGTTTTCGTCGTTCGATACCTACCTTGCGCCGTTCGTGCGCGTCGACGGTCTGTCCTACGACGAGGTCAAGCAGGAGATCCAGGGTTTCGTCTACAACATGAACGTTCCCAGCCGCTGGGGCACCCAGACCCCCTTCTCAAACCTCACGTTCGACTGGACCTGCCCCGACGATCTCCAAAACCAGGCTCCGCTTGTCGGCGGCGTCGAGCAGGACTTCTACTACGGCGACCTGCAGGCCGAGATGGACATGATCAACCGCGCCTACATCGAGGTCATGACCGAGGGCGACGCCAAGGGCCGTGTGTTCACATTCCCCATCCCCACCTACAACGTCACGCCCGACTTTCCTTGGGAGTCCGAGAACGCCGACCTCCTCTTTGCGATGACGGCCAAGTACGGCCTTCCCTACTTCCAGAACTTCGTGAACTCCGACCTGCAACCCCATATGGTGCGCTCGATGTGCTGCCGTCTGCAGCTCGATCTGCGCGAACTGCTCAAACGCGGCAACGGCCTGTTCGGGTCGGCCGAGCAGACCGGCTCGGTGGGCGTGGTCACCGTCAACATGGCGCGTTTGGGCTACCTGCACAAGGGAGACGAGGAGGGGCTGCTCAAAGCGCTCGACCACCTGCTCGACCTTGCCCGCACCTCGCTCGAGCTCAAGCGCAAGGAGGTGCAGCGCCACATCGACGGGGGCCTGTTCCCCTTCACCAAGCGCTATCTGGGCACGCTGCGCAACCACTTCTCCACTATCGGCGTCAACGGCATGAACGAGATGGTGCGCAACTTCACCGACGACGAGTACGACATAACCGACGGCTTCGGCCATCAGATGGCCCTGCGCGTCCTCGATCACGTACGTGCCCGCATGGTCGAGTTCCAAGAGGCCACCGGCCATATGTACAACCTTGAGGCCACGCCGGCCGAGGGCACCACCTACCGGTTCGCCCGGGAGGACCGCAAGCGCTACCCCGACATCCTGCAGGCCGGCACGCCCGAGGAACCCTACTACACCAACTCTTCGCAGCTGCCGGTGGGCTACACCACCGATCCTTTCCAGGCTCTCGCCGAGCAGGAGGACCTACAGAAGAAGTATACCGGCGGCACCGTGCTGCACCTCTACATGGGAGAGAAAATCTCGTCGCCCGAGGCGTGCAAGCAGCTGGTGAAGCGCGCGCTCGAGAACTTCCGCCTGCCTTACATCACCGTGACGCCCACGTTCTCAATCTGCCCCAAGCACGGCTATATCGCCGGCGAGCATGAGTTCTGCCCGCTGTGCGATGAAGAGCTTGCGGCGGCCAAGCTCGCGTCTAGGGCCACGGCGTAGAAGACGGGGCGAAAGGATACAATCATACTTAGTTGCTAGGAAAGGAGACCGGCCATGGTGAACCGCGACGAGCTGACGAGCACGGGGGCCGTCGTCAACGGCGTGTACCTCTCCAACGACGAACGCCAACCCTGCGAGGTGTGGACGCGCGTGATGGGCTATCACCGCCCGGTGAGCTCGTTCAACACCGGCAAGAAGGGAGAGTTCCACGAGCGTGTGGAGTTCGTCGAGCCTGCCGGCCTGTGCCGCTGCGGAAAGTAGCGAATCCCGCGCCTGTGCGCGTCCTGCTCTCGGCCTGGGAGGCCGTCCCGTAAGGCTGATGCAAATGCACGGTATCTGTGATGAAGTGCACGGGTACCGTGCATTGTGCTGTATGGCGGACCCTGGCGCCAACCACGAGCGCGTGTTCAAGGGTATCTTCAAAAGACGCTTGAGACGGGGCTTTCAAAGCTTGGTGACACATTGGGAGCTCAGACCAAGGTCATCAGTGGCCTTATGCGACAACCCTTGCCGATATCGAAGCTCAAATTCAGGAGACCGAGCGAGAACTGATTGGAATGCTCGACCAGTTAACCGGCAGCGAATATGACAGGCTCGGTATTGCCGAGTTCAAGAAGTTGCTAGGGGGCGAATGGCTATGTCCGAAACAAATGCGTTC
>CAZUFB010000059.1:0-13481 GCA_964619775.1 uncultured Coriobacteriaceae bacterium | reverse complement strand
CACCAGCGCGTCGCCCACGGTGACGACCTCGAACTCGCTGGCCAGCTCGTCGGCCAGGGCGGTGTTGGCCGCCAGCTCGAGCGCTTCGATCACGGTGTCGCACGCCACGGTGATGTCGCAGCCGGTCTCGCCGTTGATGGTGACCGTGCCGTCGCCCACGGCCGTCACGCCGGCGTTGGGCCACACGCGGGTACCCTTGACGTAGAGCATCGGCAGCACGACCTCCTTGACGTGGGCCGACCAGCCCTTGCCCAGCTTGCCGAGCTCCTGGTCCATCACGATGGTCACGTGCTTGCCCTCGGCAATAAGGCGCAGCGCGGCGTCCACGGCGGGCGCGCAGAAGCCCACGACGGTCACGTTCTCGCCGATTTCGGCGGTGAGCATGTCGGCGATCGGCACGACGTTGGTGGCCTCGGTGCCGGTCAGGCCGGTCGACTGGACCACGCCGCCCGCGGCCACGACGACGGCGTCGGGCGCCTGCTCGCGCACGAAATCGGCGGTGACCTCCTGGCCGGTGACCACGGTGACGCCGCAGACCTCCTGCTGGCGCTGCAGGTAGCTGTTGAGGTCGGCGATGTTCTCGTGGTCGCCTTTCACCGACGCGGCGAACGGCAGGGTGCCGCCCAGATAGCCGTTCTTCTCGTAGAGCGTCACGTTGTGGCCGCGCAGCGCCGCAACGCGCGCAGCCTCCATGCCGGCCGCGCCGCCACCCACGACCATGACGTTCTTGGGGTCGCCGGACAGCTCGGGCAGCGCGGGGCCGTCGGGCATGGCGTCGGTGAAGGCGCGCATGCGGGTGGCGTTCACGCGGCAGTGCTCGTAGAAGTTGCCGTCCTCGTCGTAGTCGAAGTGGCAGTGCAGGCAGCGGTTGCAGGGACGGATCTCGTCGATGCGGCCCTCGCGCAGCTTGACGATGTACTCGGGGTCGGCGTAGAGCGGACGGGTCATGTTGAAGAAGTCGACCTTGCCGTCCTGAAGCGCAGCCTCGAAGAAGTCGGGCGCGTGCGCCGGGTCCATGTAGGTCACCGAGCCCACCGGGATGCTCACCGCGGCCTTGATCTTGGCGGCGACCTCGAGCATCAGGCCGCAGCCGGAATGGTTGCCGTCGAGCAGCCCCTCCCAGTGGCGGTCGAAGTCGAACTGCGCGCCGTAGCCGGTGTTGCCGTTGATGCCGTAGCCCGAGAAGTACAGGTCTCCGGCGAACTCGGCAGGGTGGTAGCCAAAGGGCCCGATGCGCACGTGCAGCGAGTCGGCGCCCGCAGCCTCGAGCTGCTTGGCGATCTCGCAGTTCTCCTCGACCGTGGTGAACACGTCGTCCTGACCCAGGTCGACGTCGTTGGCCTCGATGCCGTTGATGAGCACCTGCACGGGAAAGTCCTCGCCGCATGCGCTCTTGATGCCCTGGATGATCTCGGACACGAAGCGGGCGCGGTTCTCGAAGCTCTGGGGGCCGTACTCGTCGTCGCGGTGGTTGCGGTTGCGGCTGAGGAACGCCTGGCCGATGTTGTTGCCGGCGGCGTTGATCTCGACCGCGTCGAAACCGGCGTCCTTGAGCATGGCGGCGACGTCGATGAAGTCCTGTTGCACGAGCTTGACCTCGTCGAGCGTAAGGTCGTCGGCCTCGGCGCACTCGAACTCGGCGGCCGTGGTGGCGTCGAACCCGCTGAACGACGCCCCCATGAGGGAAAGCTGGTAGCCGCAGTAGCCACCCGCCTCGTGGACGGCCGCGGCCACCTGGTCGAGGATGGCGTTGGACGCGTCGCGCGCCTTGTAGGTGGCTGGGTAGTGGGGCATGAGGTTGGCGTAGTCCTCAACCCACACGAACTCGCAGCCGTTTTTCACGAACTCGACGTACTCGTCGATGATGCGCTCGTCGGTGACTTCGGCCAGGTAGAGCGAGCCGGCGGCCGACTTGATCATGCGGTGGTGCAGCGTGAACGGCCCAAACTGCCACTCCGAGAAGAGCTTGGTCTGCGTGAAGTCGGAGATGGAGTTGGAACGCCAGTCGCTCGTGTCGTCGGGGTTGAGCTGGGCGAGCGTCCGGTAGACGGACGCCTTGTCCGGCACGTCGTCCGTCGCGGGCGCGGCGGTGTCGGCAGACGCGGCGTCGGCGTCGGAAGCCTCGTCGGCCAGAGCGACCGAGCCCAAGGCGCCCGCCGCGGCAAGCCCCACGGCGCCGGTGGCGGCGCCCTTCACGAAGTTCCTGCGCGAGACGTTCTGGTTCATGCGGATCCTCCCGTTTCTCCCGTCGTGCCGGTGCAAGGCGGCACAAACCCTGACGCCGCCCGCCGCTCCCCGGACCAACGGGGCGACGGGCGGCTCGATACATCCGCCATGGTGGGACAAAACGGGCGCCGCCGGCTTCACTGAATCTTAGTGAAGCCTGATTTTGGAACGGGAGCTTGACAGCAAAAAGGTTCTATGAACTGGCATGACATGGTGTCAACATAGAAGTGCCGGCACATTGTCGGCCGCATCGACGCCAGGCGGCGGCGGGAGGAGGCTGCGTCAGAGAAGCGTTTTGCCGCCGTCGAACGCCTCGACGAACGCCACCAGCTCCTGGCGGCTGTGCACACCCAGGCGTTCGTAGAGATGGCGCACATGGGTCTGCACCGTGTTGCGCGAAAGCACCAGCTCGGAGGCTATGGCCGGCACGTTGCGCCCCTGCATCATGAGGCCGAGCACCTCGCGCTCGCGCTGGGACAGGCCGAAGGTCCCGGCGATCTGCCGGCAGTGGAGGGCCAGGGTCTCCCAACGGACGGCGGCCGCGGCGTCGTCCTCCGCAGAAGGGGTCTTCTCGGAGGCGCCTGGGACCAGGGGGTCGGACGCAACGGAGGGAAGGGCTGCGGCGGGGTCGGCCGGAGTTGCGGCGCGCGGTCGGACGACGGGGCCGGACGGCGCATCCGCCACGACTGTCCGCCGACGTCGCGCGATGGCACCGAACAGCAAAAACGCCGCGCAGGTGAGCAAGTAGACGAGCAAGAACATCGTCATGAGCACCTTGGTCTCCTCCGCGATGCCCGCATTGAGCAACCCCTCCGAGAACATGTCGGACACCACGCGCGCAAGCATGAAGACGCCGCAGCATACGCCGAACGACGCAACCGCACGGGGGCCTCCGCCGCGCTGCGCCTCGACGGCGGCGTCAGCAAGCAGGTAGGTCGCCAGGAAGAACCCGGCCGAACCCAGGGCAAGCAGGACCTCCTGCGCCTGCAGGCCGGCGACCCACACGAGCAGCAGCGCGACGAAGAACAGCGCTATGTACCCCAACAAGACGGCGAAGGCCGACGGGGCGCGCCGCGGCAGCGTCCACAGCGCGAGCAGGGCGACGCCCGCCGCAAAGTCCATGCAGCCGCCAAGCCCGATGCGCAGCGCGGGGTCGAGCGCGTCGACCATGAGCACCGTGTTGACGAGCGGGGCGACGAGCGTGACGACTACGGCGGCGACCGCGATGGGGGCGAGGGCGGCGACGTGCTCGCGCCAGCCCACCGTCCCTTCGGCACCGGGCGCGGTCGGGACGGCCCCGCGCGCGGGACGGAGCGCCGCAGACGAGCCTTCCGGCGCGGCCGGGGCTGGACCCCGGGCCGACGCGCGGCAGCGGACGTCGACCGCGACCAGCGCCGCGTCGCAGACAGCAAGCGCGAACGCCACGGCACGCACGGCCACCTCGGGGGCGACGCTCACCGCCAGGTTGACCGCGCCCGACGCGCAAGCGGTCAGCACGAGCACCCGGCGGGCGATCGCGGCGCCCCTGCGCGCCAGACTGTCGACCCACCAGAGGTGTACCGCCGCCAGTGCGACCGCCGAGACGACTGCCGCCAGGTAAAGCGGCCCGGGCGCATCCTGCGGGGAGCCGGCCGCAAAGACCGCGGCCCAAAGGCACGCGCACAGCGCAGGCAGCGCCGCGCACGCCCCGGAAAGCACCCGCAGGACGGCGGGCTGGGCCAGAAACGCCGGCGCAGCGGTAGCAGCGACACGCATGCGGCGGCGGGAACGCCGCCGCACGGCCGACAAGGCGACTGGCGCCAACAGCAGCGCGAGGCCGAACGCGACCGAAGCCGCGTAGCCCGCATATCGAAAGACGACGTCCCGGCTAAACGAGAACAGCGACGCAGGCGACCAGACGAACAGCCCGTACAGCACCACCGAGGCGGCGAACCCCAGCGCGGCGCGCAGGGCGGGCAGGTCGAAGGCGCCCGGCCCACGCCGGACGCGGCCGGCCCGCTCCCGCTCCCCTCCGTGCACGAAAACCCCTTCCGAGCGCCGCACGCCGCAGCGCGCCTCCGTCAACCCGACGGGACCATCATAGCAAGACGAACGGCCGACGGTCCGGAATGGGCACCCGCCGCAGAGGAGCCGCACGGACAGGCAAACGGGGCGGCCTTCCACACGGCCCGCAGCCCCCGTGCCGCCTATTCCTCAAGGGACTCGGTCACCGGGGGTATGGCGTCGTCGCGCAAAATCGCCTCGGCCGCACCGATCAGGTTGCGGGCAAAACCGAACGACCCCACGTCCACCAGCGCGCCAGCCGCCTGCATGAGAAACTCCGCGTTGCGGTCCACCTGGTCGAGGTCGACGCCCTCCCGGGCCAGCAGCGCCTCGGCTTCGCGGTCGCTGTAGGTGCGGGGACGCTCGCCTCGGCGCTGCAGAAAGTCCACCGCCTCGGACGCCGCCACCTCGGTGAGCGAGCGGTCGTACTCTATGCAGCGCTGATAGCAAACCATACCCACGTCTTCTTTGCCGACCAGGCAAAACGCATAGGCCATCCAGTACAGCGCCAGGCCCACGTCGGTGGGGTTCCAGGCAACGGCGAGCATCTGCTTAAGGGTGTCTATCTCGCTCAGGTAGTCGAACACGCAGAAGTAGCAGCGCGCCAGACGCAGGTAGCTCGCCGCAACCGAAGGGGCCAGCTCCACGCAGCGGCGCGCATGGGCGATGGCCTCCTCGCAGTCGTCGAGCGAGTCGGCCAGCAGCGCGGAAAGGCGGTAGTGGCACAGGTAGTACTCGTCGGCACACAGGCGCAGCTCGCGGCCGTCGTCGGCTTCGGGGCAGCACACGCCGTAGAGCACGCGCGCGGCATACGAGTCGAAGTAGCGGTAGCGTCGCGTGGAGGTGTCGGCAAACAGCACGCGCTCGTCCACCGCGGCGAGCATCGCCTCTGCGCGCCTGCGGGCCGTCGCAGGGTCGCTGTGCAGCATGCGGTAGGCGGCGCGCGACCCGGCCTGCAGACCGTAGATGTCGCCCAGCGCGTCGGCCAGCTCCTTCTTGGTGTCGGCGGTGTAGGTGCCGCCCTCGATGCCTGCGCGCACACGCGCGCACGCGTCGCGAACCAGCAGGTTTTCGGTGCGGTCGTGCACGTCCTTGAGCGCGGCGAGCGCCGCCTCCTTGCCGCCCGACGCAAACGCCTCCACCACCTCGTTCGCCGCCTGGCGGCGGGCCGCGTTCTCGTAGATGGCGAGATCGTCGACGTTCGCCGCGCGCAACAGCCCGCGACCGCGCTCGGTGAGCGCGCGCCCGTCAAACTCGGGCTGGACGTCGGGACCTTGGACGTGCAGGCGCGGGTCGTCGAGCGCGTAGAGCGGCTGGACCCGGCCGAGGCGCCACGACCCGTCGAGCGTATAGCTGTGGCGCAGCTCCGCGACGAAGCGGAACGGGTCGTCGCCGAAAGCCGCGCGCTGGTCGGGCGTCTCCAGCAGACGGGCGAACGAGGAGCGGTCGAACTGGACCGTACCCACGCAGACGGGCTCGTCCGACCCGCCGCGCGGCAGGCCGAAGTCGTCTTCGGCAAGCCCGTCGACGCCCTCCGACGCGCCCCGGCCGTGCCAGCAGTTCACCGTGACGCGCTCCACCTGCTCGCCCGACCAGAACCCCACCGCGGCGACCACGCCCGCCAGGTGAAGCGCATAGCGCGACGCCATGCCCTCGCGCTCGGCGTAGGTGCGCTCGCGCCACGAGGCCCCCGCGGCGTCGGCGCGGGGCGCCGGCGCGTCGACGCCCGTACCCTCGTCCCCGCCGAGCCACACGACGCGCGGCATGAGCACCGACGAGGGAGTCTCGACGTCCACCACCAAATCGCCTGCGGAAGCGTCGAACCGAAAGCCGTACTCAAGCCGGAACGGCAGCCGCAGCTTCTCGCAACCGCGCGCAAACGACAGGCGCACGTCGAGGTCGGCGCTGCCCGTGCCGGCGCGCTCAACCCCCGCGACCGCGTCGTCGAGGTAGGGGTCGGCCAAGCTGCCCACCCGGTCGACAAGCCACGCGTCGAGCTCTGCGACCTGCCCCCACGTGGCGGTCTGCACCGCGCCCACGCGGTCGAGCTCCTCGGCCATGAGGACCAGGCGGTTGAGGATCGACTCGGCCTCGAGCAGCTTGCGCGCCCCCTCGGCTTTCACCTTGCGCCGGTCGAAGACGACGTAGAACAGGTTGGCATACGCGCTGGTGCGCACGAGGCGCACCGACGGTATTGCGGGCACCTTCTCGCCGTGAGGTCCGGAGCCGCCCATGAACGCCAGACCCGTGATGCCCGACTCCTCGAGCGCCCGCTGGATGGATTCGAGCAGGTCGGCACCCGGGGCCACTGTGACGTGTGCCGTGGCGACGACCGTCGCGGGGCCGTCGCCGTCGGCTTGGTCCGCAGACGAAACCTCGGGCAGGCCGTCTAAAAACATCGAGGGGGTCAGCCCCTCCAGGCCCTCAAGGTCCTTCGGGGGGATGAGGTCGGTCGCCTTGAGGTGCTCCAACCCCGCAGCCCGCAGGTTGTAGGCCGTGTAGGTTATGAGCCCCGGAGGGGCGAGCAGCGGGTGCGCCTCGCTCTGGCGTGCGTCGGCCACCAGCAGGTCGATAGTCTCGAACAGGTTGGGAGCGCGCAAATGGGCCAGCACGTCTTTGACGTTGACCGAACCGAGCGGCACCCCCTCGCTGTGCGGGAACAGCCACAAGACGAGGAAGGCCGCCGCGCAGGCGGCGGACAGCGAAAAGCCCGCGGTCTCGACGCCGAAGTCGGCACGCGACCCCGTCAGCGCAAACGTGCCGTCGGGGGACTCGTCATACTCGGCGAGGCGCTCGGTCTTGACTTTTGACACCGCGACCTCCACGCACCCCGTGTGCGGCGACGGCTTGGCGTAGCGCACCAGCTGCACCTCGGGCACGCGCGCCGGCGGCATCGACTGCACGCTGCCCGTTGAGAACACCCGGCCAAACGAGTCGATGTAGGCAACGATGACGGGCGCGGGGGCTTCCGGAGAGACCGGCGCGCCGGCGGGCCCGTCGGCGGCGGCAAGGGGTTCCGCAAGGGAGGCGGCGGGAGCAGCCGGAACCGTCGACGCCGCAGGGTCTTCCGCAGCGCCCGGACGCCCTTCCTTGGCAGATGCCGGGATTTCGAGCAGATAGGCGCCGCCGCCGGGCGGTGTGGGAAGACCGGCCGGCAGCACGGCGTAGACGACGTCGGCAGCCTGGCCGGCAAAGCGCGGCAGCGTCTCAAGCAACGCGTCGGCACCGGCGGGCAGCACAACCGCGCCGTCGGGCAAGACGGTGCAGGCGGGAAGCGCATCGGCCTCCGTCGCAGGGGCAGACGCCTCGCCGGCTTTCGGAGAGACCTCCCCCACCGGCTCGGACCCGGAATCGGCCGTGGCGGACGGGCGCTGCCCCCGATGCCCGAACAACGCGCCGAGCCGTGCGGCCAGACCGCGTTTAGGTGCGGGCGCGGGGCTATCGTGGGCAGGGCGCGCGGTCTCCCGCGAGGCGGGCGCGGCGGGCGCGGCCGTCTCGGTGCAAGCCCCACCCGCCGCAGGGCCGTTTCCCTCCGCGGGCGACACCGCGCCGACGGGACCTGCCACGTCGGGTGCCGCGTCGCGCGTGCACGGGCCCGCCAGCACCTCGGGGCGCGCGGCGGCAGGCGGAAACACCGGGCCGGCCGCCGCAGGCGCCGAACCGAACGGGGGCTCACCCTTAGGATCGGTACCGTCGAACCACCCTGCGGCAGGCGCCACAGGCGCGTCCTGCGTCCGGACCTCCGCGCCGTCGCCTCCGATATCGACCTTGTTTGCGCTCTCGTCCACGGCCAGCCCTTTTCCCGTGAGGTCAAAGCCGCCGACGCGCCGCCGGGCCAGCCCGTGCGGCGCGTCGGCCGTTTCTCATAGTAGGAACGTAGCTTCCCACAGACCACACCCAGAAATCAAACGTCCGGCAACGTCTACAAACCCACGACATCGTGCAGGCGCGACGGGACGGCCTCAAAGACGGGGCCGGAGTCTCTTCGATTCCTGCGCTGTTTACAGCCCGCTTCCGTGCACGGCGCGGCAATGGTTCGACGCGCAAACGCGCACACGATTTGCCCGACCTGCAAAAAGCGCGCCGGGGCGCTACCCCCTCCCCCGCTACTCCCCGTATGCGTCGGGGCCCATGCGCGCAGCCGCCGCACGGAACGACGCAAGCGCAACCGCCAGGGCAGGGTTCCCGTCGTCCGCACGCCACACCGCGCGCATGGGGACGCAGGCGCCCTCGTCCTTGAAGCGCAGCACGCGGTAGCCGCGCAGGGCCATGGGGGCGGCGTAGCGCACCACGCTGTTGAGGTTCACGTGGATGCCGCCCTCAAAGAAGGCGAAGCTGTTGTAGAGCTGGCGGGCGTTGGTCCAGGGCAGCGGCACGAACTGGGGGTTGGCGCCGTGGGACAGCAGCAGCTCCTCGGCGGCGGAGAAGTAGGTCCGCACGCCGGGCGAGGTGTAGGTCCACACCACGTCGCTGCCTATCTCCGAAATCCAAATGGACCCGCGGCCGGCCAGCGGGTGGTCCTCGCGCACGATGGCCACGAGGGGGTCGCCCAGCAGCGGCTCCGACTCCTCCAGCCCGTCGAGGTTCATTCCCGAGAGGTACGACACGAGGCACAGGTCGCTCGCACCGTCGCGCAGGTTGTCGAGCGGCGAGCGCGCCGTGATGTCGCGAAGCACCAGCTCGACGTTGCGGCGCTCGCGGCGGACGTCGGCCTCAAGCGAGGCGAGCAGGGCGTCGCTGGGCGGATATCCCTGGAAGCTCTCGACGGTCAGCGCAAGCGCGGGACGCGCCCGAAACTCCTTGAGGTGGGCGAGCGCCAGGTCGTAGTCCTGCAGGATGCGCTGGGCGTCGTCGTAGAACACCCGGCCCGCAGGCGTGAGGGCGGTGCGCACGTTGCTGCGCACGAGCAGCTGCGAGCCCAGGCGCTTCTCGAGGGCGGCCATGTGCTTGCTCAGGGCCGGCTGGCTGATGTTGAGCAAGCTCGACGCGCGGGTAAAGCTCCCCTCGTCGGCGATCGTCACGAACTCGCGGATCTGGTCGATGGCCATGCCGCCCCCTTTTGGCAAAACCGCGCATCCGAAACACCCCGTGCCCCGACAGGCATTCCCAACGGGCATACCCGGCAAGCATTATACATTCCGATTCGCTATGCGGTCCATAACAGAGCGGCATGGCGTTATCCCCCGCACCGCACGCCACCATGCCCGGCGCGCCGCATCGCATGACAGGTCGGTATTTAACGGATAACCCCGTCCTCGCGTACCGTGGCGGCAGCGTCGCAAGGTCAAACGTGGAAGAAAGGGGACCACCATGGCTCAGGAACTGAACAGGCGCAGCTTCGTCGCAGGTACCGGCACCGCGCTGGCCGCCGGCGTCGCAGGGCTTGCGGCCGCAGCCTCCGCACGCGCCGACGAGGCTTCCGGCGACGAGGCCCCGTCCGGCTACGACTACACCGCCGACGTCGTCATCGCCGGCTCGGGCATGGGCGGCATGTGCGCCGGCGTCCAGGCGCTGCAGGACGGCGCGGGCAGCGTCATCGTCGTCGAGATTTCCAAGTGGACCGGCGGCGGCACCTCGTTCGCCTACGGAGCCATCCACGGCGGCAGCGGAGGCAAGACGATCGAGACCTTCGACGCCTTCACCGAGTACGGCAACACCAGCGAGCTCGCCCACACCGTCTATTCGGGATTCGAGCCGCTGCTGCACTGGGTCGAGGAGGACCTGCAGCTCCCTGTCGACGTCAACTACGACACGCCGTTCGGCCGTATGCTCAACGCCGACGGCGAGGGCAACCCCACCGCGCCGCGCTACTTCTTCGACAAGTTCGTCGAACTCTACGAGTCCCTCGGCGGCCAGATCCTCACCGAGACCCGCGCCACGCACGTCATTATGGACGAAAACCGCACCCGCGCCGTCGGCCTGCAGTGCGAGGACAAGGACGGCAACGTCGTCAAGATCGGCGCCGGCGCGGTCATCCTCGCCTGCGGCGGCTGGCAGAACAATTCCGAGCTGCGCGCCCGCTACCTGGGCGTCGACGGGCACCAGGCCAAGTGCATGGGCACGCCCTACAACACCGGCGCCGGCCTCATGATGGCCGTCGAGGCGGGCGCGAGCCTGCAGGGCGCCATGAGCCAGTGGGCGGGCTGCTTCGTGGCCGCCGACCCCGCCAAGAACTGGATGGAGGACCCGGACTCCTACGAGGAGTACGGCTACGACGCCGAGACCGGCGGCAAGTGGTGGCTCTACAACACCGTCATCGACACGATGGACGCGAGCAACATCTGGGTGAACTCCGACGGCCTGCGCTTCGTCGACGAGAACCTGCCCGGCATCTCGTCCAAGCACGCCGTGGCCCAGCAGCGCCGCTCGACCTGCATCGTCATCTGCGATGCCGCCGTGTGGGACGAGTGGATGGCGATGCCGCCGGCAAGCTACGCGGACAGCGTGCAGGAGCAGATAGACATCATCACCTCGGACGCCGTTGGGGGCCGGGTGTTCTCGGCCGACACCATCGAGGAGCTCGCCGACGCCCTCAACGGGAGCGGCGTCGCTACCTGCCAGGTGCACAAGGCCAACCTCGTGAAGACGGTCGAGGAGTACAACGCCGCCGCCGAAGCCGGAACGGGCGCCGACCTCTACCCGCCCAAGGCGTCGAGCTGCACCCCGCTCACGACCCCGCCGTTCTACGCGTTCCCCATCCAGGCGGCCCCCTACGCCAACTACGGCGGTGTGGCCATCGACGAGAACGCCCAGGTGCTCGACCTCAGCCGCAAGCCCATCTTCGGCCTGTACGCGACGGTTCCCTGCGCGGGCGGCGTGTTCAACGAGTTCTACACCGGCACCATCGCGGCCGCAGGCGTGACCGGGCGCATGGCCGCCAGCGCCGCCGTCGCCGCCATCAAGGACGGGACGAGCGCGTAACATAGGCACAGAAGCCCGCAGGCAAGGACGGGGCGGGGCGGCTGCCGGCATCGGCGGGTCCGCCCCACCGGCCTGTCGGGCGCAGGCCGCGACGCCGTTGCAAGCAAGCCGTCGCCGAAGAGGGAGAGGAACCTATGGGAAGGAACATCGTCGTCCTGAACGGCGGACCGCGCACCAAAGGCAACACCGCCCGGCTCGTCAAAGCGTTCACCGAAGGGGCCGAGAGCGTCGGGTGCACAGTGCGCGAGTTCGCGCTCGTCAAGATGGACGTCCACGAATGCCGCGGCTGCTTCGGCGGCGACAACACGCGGGAACACCCCTGCGTGCAGCGCGACGGCATGGACGAGGTCTACCCCGCAATCCGCGACGCCGACGTGGTGGTGCTCGCGTCGCCTCTGTACTACTGGACGCTCTCGGGCGCGCTGCGCACCGCCGTCGACCGGCTCTTCGCCCTCGAAGAGGGCGGCACGAACCAGCTGCGCGGCAACGGCCGCGGCGGCGTGCTGCTCATGGCGGCAGAGGGCCACGGCTTTGAGGACGTCGCGACCTACTTTGACCACCTGATGGAACACCTGCGCTGGGAGAACCTCGGCAAGGTGCTGGCCGGCGGCAACAACGACGTCGGCGACATCGACGGCAAGCCCGAGCTCGGGCAGGCCCACGCCCTCGGTGCGTCGATGGGATAGCGTGGCCGAACCTGCAGGGCATCGGAGAACATAGGGAGCATGCGAAGGGACAGCCCGTCCGACGGCATAGCGGGCGCCCTTTTGCAGCGGAAAGCGCAGGCGGGGCGGCAAGCGGCGGGGCATGGATGAAAAAGCGCAACGGGACCGGGGTACGATGGCAACCATCACCGGCCCCCTATGCCTCCTCCTTCTCCCACAGGGGCATGCCGACTCGCATTGCGAGCTCGGAACGCGAATGCACATCGCATTTGGTATAGATGTGCTGGATATGCGTGTTGACCGTCGGACGAGAGATACTGAGATACTGGGCAATACCTGCATTGTCCAAACCGTCCATAAGCAAGGCAAGAACTTCGGCCTCGCGCGCTGTAAGCCCAAATTGCACTGCGACCCCCGCATAACGCTCGCGATGTTCCCCTTTAAGGACCTCAATCACCTTACGGCCACGAGACATGGGGCCGACAAAACGGGCCTCCTGCGTCGGTACACAAATGACGAATGCAACCATGAGCAACGCCACGCAAACCAGACACACATTGTCTGCGCCAAACAACCCGGCAAACGGTGCGGCAACAAGCAGGGCAACCATCATGCCCAGTATCTGCCCCGAACGCGCCCTGAACGCCATGCGCCCATCGTAGTTATAATCCGACCGTAACACCGTCAACCCGATAAAGACCAGCGCCCAGTCTAGGAATACAAGGGCAAGCACACAGCAGGCGAACGCCAGCGGTTTGCATTGAAAAAGAGCCCAAACGAGCACAGCAATACCCGTTGCAGGCAACACGATACGGTATACAAGAGTAAGGGATAGAACTTTCGCCCGTCGGCAAAACACAACGAACACAACGAACGCCACAGCCAGTGGACCCACAAGCGCGACAAAACGAACGGCTGCCAAACTCACACCTTCTGCGCCTTCGGTCAGTCGCATGGACAATACTGTGAGGCAAACAACGGTAAAGGCAGCCACCGCCGCAACAATAGCGCCCCTCCAGCAATCCGATGACCGTACAGCCCCCATAATCTCAGGTTCTGGCCGGATAGGAACCGAAAGGGGCATGCCGCCAGCAGCACGATGAGACAGCACGCCGGTCGCACCTGCCAAAACCAACATGACCCCAAGTCCAAGCCGCTGCGGACAAACCGCCGCAAAAAGGACTGTCATAGCGACACATATTCCGCACGCCGCACACACCAAGACGCTGGCCCGTTTAGAAGAAAGTCGAGCCAGGCAGTGGACGATGTGGACCGAGGTCAGGGCTAACCCCAATCCCATAAACACGCCCCCAACATAAGGCAGCACCCTTAAAGGACCTCGCCAAGAAGCAAACGCTTGTGAACATGCGCCCAAAATGCCTACAACAATCAAGGCGGAAGAAACCCCGTTTGAACAAAAGCGGCTTTGCTCGGTAAGGGCGCGCCGCCCGCGCGTCCGGTTGTCAACAAAAAACGAAATCGCCATACCGGCCAGCACAGCAACGGCAACATTTGAATCGCTGAACAGCACCCCCGCTCCCAACCTCGCCGGCCCAAGAAAAACCGGGGCGTACAACAGCGCCTGAACAAGACCCAGAGAGCATGCGAATTCTACAGCCCATAACT
>CAZUFB010000058.1:0-13769 GCA_964619775.1 uncultured Coriobacteriaceae bacterium | reverse complement strand
AGAGGATACCAGATGACGGTTGGATGCGCAGGGCTGGGGGCGCGCAGGGGCGGCGAGGGCCGGGTGCCGCAGGGCATCGCGCCTTTGCGTCCGACGGGCGTCCCTACCCGCACCCCACGCTCACGCGTTTGAACAGCTCCCCGTCGTGCCATAGGTAGTCGTCCAGCCCCAGAAACCCCGCCACGTACTCGTTCGCCGGGTGGCGCAGCATGTCGACGGGGTCGCCGCATTGCTCGAGCGTCCCTTCGCGCAGCACCGCCATGCGGTCCGACAGGGCCAGGGCCTCTTCCTGGTCGTGCGTCACGAACAGCATCGTGCAGCCCAGGCTGCGCTGCAGGCGCTTGAGCTCGCCGCGCATCGAGACGCGCAAGCCTGCGTCGAGGTTGCTGAACGGCTCGTCGAGCAGGCACAGCTTGGGCTCCACCGCAAGCGCCCTTGCCAGGGCGACGCGCTGCTGCTGTCCTCCCGACAGCTCGTGGACGCGCGCGTCGGCATATTCGGCGAGCCCCACCATCTCCAGGTAGCTAACGGCCTTTGTCTGGGCTTCCTTGCGCCTCATCTTTTGGAACTTCAGGCCGTAGGCGACGTTTTGCGCCACCGTCATGTGGGGGAACAGTCCGTACGATTGGAACACGGTCGAGACGGGCCGTCGCTCGGGGTCCAGGCGCGTCACGTCCTCGCCGTCCAGGAGCACGCGGCCCGACGTCGGCCTGACGAAGCCGCCTACCATGCCCAGGATCGTCGTCTTCCCGCACCCGCTTGGCCCGAGCAGGCAGACGAACTCACCTTTGTCGACGGAAAGCGACAGGCCGTGCACGACCGTTCGGGTTCCGTAGGTCTTTTCAAGGCCGTCCAGCTCTAAAAACACGGTTTTCCCTTCGTTTTGTCGGGGCAGTGCGGTCACCGTGCCGGGCAAGGGCGAACACGACCGCCTCGACCGCCACCGTCACGACGATGATCGCCGTCGCCATGAGAGACGCGATGCCGTAGTCGCCGCCGTAGACGGCGTCGAACAAGGTGAACACGGCAAGTTTTTGACCGGGGACGATGAGGAAGAGCACGGCGCCCGTCGTGGTCATGCTCGTGGTGAAGTTGTAGGAGAAGCAGCTGAGAAAAGCCGGGCGGAGCTGGGGCAGTATCGCATCCCTGACGACCGCGAGGCGTCCTCCTCCCAGGTCGCGCACGGCGTTCTCGGTGGCGGCGGGAATCTGCGTCAGAGACGCGGCGCAGACCTTTGTGGACGTGGGCAGCTGCCTGAAGAGCATGTTTGCCATAACGATGATGGCCGTGCCGGTAAGCTTGAGGGGCTCGTGGTTGAAGGCCATGATGTACCCCAGGCCAAAGCACGGTCCCGGCAGCATGAACGGCAGCGACGCCAGACAGTCGAGGGCGGTGCTGCCGTGGATGCGCCTGCGGTTGACGAAATAGGCGAACACCATGGCGAACAGGGTTCCGGCGAGGGCGACGGTAATCGCGTACAGCACGCTTCGAAGAAGCGTGTCCACGTCGTAGCTCCACAGCTCGTTCCAGTTGTCCAGCGTGAACGAGTACTCGCCGCGATAGCGTTTGAGGAACCCCGAGGCGAATATGCAGAGGTACTGCAACAGGTTGACGATGTAAAAAAACGTTGCGGACACAAAGCAGAACATGCCGGCCGCACCGCATCGTGCAAGGTGGAGGTCGAGCTGCCCCTGCCGTCCGCGGCCGGCCTGTGTCAGGCGGTCGCTGCGGCGCATAAGGGCCCGGTAGACGAAAAACGCCGCGATGGACGGTGCAAGTAGGAACACGTTCATGGCGGCCGACACGTTCAGGTCGGAATAGCCCACGATTTGCAGGTAGATCTCGGCCGCAATCGTCGAGTAGCGCCCCCCGATGATGACAGGCGTGCCGAAGTCGGCGAGCGAGCGCACGAAGGTGAGCAGCAGCGACACGAGGATGCCGGGCCCCATGAGGCGCAGGACCATGTCGCGCAGGACCGACGAGGGCCGGGCACCGAGGTCGCGGGCGGCGTTTACGGCGTCGCGGTCCATCTTGTCGAGGATGCCTATGAGCAGCAGCGCCGAAAGCGGGATGAAGGACAGCGTCTGCATGAGGATGACGCCCCAGCATCCGTAAGGGTTGACCGAGAGCCCCAGCAGGCCGTTGGTGATCCACCCGCGCCGTCCGTACAGTTGGATGTAGGCGAGCGACGACACGACCGGCGGCGACACCATGCTGATGAGCAGGCCTCCCATCAGCAGTTTTTTAACCAACCCGCGCCGCGTGACGACCACCAGGGCGACGGCCGTCGAGAGCACCGTGCACGCCACCGACGTGCAGATGCCGGTGAAGACGCTGTTGGCGAGCGGCGTGCGGTAGGAGTTCCACACAGTGGCGAGGTAGTCGGCGGTGAGGCCGTCGGACCCTACGAGGCTCCTGGCGACGATGCAGCCCATGGGATAGGCGATGAACATGAGGACGCATGCCACCAGCAGGGCGACGACGACGCCTGCGAAGACGTTGCCTCCCAGCAAGGTTGCGCGTATACGGCGGGACCCGCATGCGCGGGGGGCGGCGGAGTGTGCGTCGCCCCCCGCTGCAGGGTCCATGATGTCAGGCTTACTGGTCAACGGCCTTGTCGCCCATCAGCTCGTTGAAGCGTTCGAGGATGGCGTCGCGCTCGGAGCCGAAGAGGGACAGGTCTTCTTCGATGAGCGCGTCGGTGTCGAAATCGAGCTCGATGCCTTCGATTGACGGCTTGATGACCTTGATGCTCGTCTTCTCGTCGAGCTCGGCAAGAAGGCGCAGGTTTTCGTCGTCCGAGAAGAGCCATGCGACGAAAGCGCTCGCCGCCGCCTCGTTGTCGGCGTTGGCGAAGACGGCGACGCCGTCGGGCATCCAAGGAATGCCGTCGGACGGGTAGACGATGGTGAGGTCCGCCTCGTCGGCGAGCTCCTCGATCGTCCCGTCGATGTAGGTGATGCCCAGGGCGTATTCCCCTGCTGACACCTTGTTGCTGGGGTCGGCGCCGCGTTTCGAGTAGTAGGCTATGTTCTCGTTGAGGTCTGTGAAGTACTGCCAGCCGTCGTCTTCGCCCATCTTCTGGAGCAGGGCGTTGACCACGGCGTAGTTGGTGCCCGACACGGCTGGGTTCGACATGATTATCTCCCCCTCGTACGAAGGGTCGAGCAGGTCGGTCCAGGTCTGCGGGATCTCTATGCCGAGCTCGTCGACGAGCTCGTTGCTGGCGAGGAACCCAACGATGGTGAGGCCCTTGGTATACCAGTAGCCGTCCTCGTCGCGATAGGCCGGCTCGATCAGCTCGGCCGCGTCGAACGTGACGGGGGAGAGCAGGCCTTCTTCTGCCGCCGCCATGAACGAGTCGACCCCGCCGCCGAACCACAGGTCGGACGTGGGGGCTCCGGCCTCGGCACGCAGCTTTGAGAGGACCTCGCCCGAAGACATCGACAAAACCTCGTATGAGATGCCGGCCTCTTCGCAGAACTTCTCAAAAAGCGGGCCGTAGTAGTCGGCCGTGGCGATGATTTTGAGGGTGCCCTCAAGCTCGGGCATTTCAAAGCTGGAGCTTGCAGATTCGTCGTCGGCCTGCTCTTCGTCGTCGGCCGAGGCGTCTTCGTCGTTTGACGACTCGGAAGCCCCGACGAGCCGTGCGATGCCGCAAGCGGCAAGGATGCCTGCGGCGGTGCAGCCGGCAAAGGCCCTTCGCGATATGGTGTGCTGCATAGAAACGCGTCCTTTCTCGGGTATCAGTGCGGATTTCGCCGCATGGGAAGGATCTGAAGTGAACCCGTAGCAGAAGGTAGGGTCCGGATACATGCTGGATGCATGCTTTTCACGGGCATCGACTGCCCTGTCTGACGAAGCGCCATGTGCGTCCCTGCCCGGGAAGTTGCGATGCGAACGGCCCCCGTCCCGTGGGATTGGGGCGGCAGAAAGGGACCGTTGCCTCGCATATCGCATACGGCGGAGGCAGAAGCGCCGTATGGTCGGGCCGGCAAGAACGCGACCATGATAGCAGCGCGGAAGGCGGCAGGGCGGAATCGTGGCCTTCCGCAGCGGCAAACGGTAAACGGCGGCCTTGATGCGGGCGGCATGCCATAGGGTATAGTTTCTACCTGCCGTATGCAGGTCGGCGCCCGTGCGGGTTTGCGCCGGGAAGGCGCGCCTTGCCGGCTGCCCGCTGCGGTTCCAGGTCCGTCCAAGCGAAAGGCCCCCACCCATGCGCATCCTCAACGTCACCGCCCAGAAGCCCGACAGCACCGGCAGCGGAACCTATCTGGCCGAGACGGTGCGTTGCCAGGTGGAGGCCGGGCACGAGACTGCGGTGGTCTGCGGCGTCGCGGCGGACGACGCGATCGACCTGCCGGACGCGACGCGCGTGTTCCCCGTGCGGTTCGACACGCCCGAGCTGCCGTTCCACGTGGTGGGGATGTCCGACGTGATGCCCTACCCGGCGACGCGCTACCGCGACCTGACCCCCAACATGGTCGCGCGCTTCAAGGAGGCGTTCTCGCGGGCCTTGCGTGCGGCAGACGGGGAGTTTGCGCCCGACGTGGTCGTGTGCCACCACCTCTACCTCGTCACGGCCTTGGCGCGCAGCGTGCTTCCGCACCGGCGCGTGGCCGGCCTCAGCCATTCGACCGACCTGCGCCAGCTGCGCAAGCACGGTTTGGAGCGCGACTACATCGTGGACGGGGTGCGCCGGCTCGACGCCGTGCTCGCGCTGCACGACGTCCAGCGCGACGAGATCGCCGAGCTGTTCGGCATCCCCGCCGCGCGCATCGCCGTGGTGGGGACCGGCTACAACGACCGGGTGTTCAACCGAGAGGCTCCCGATGTGCGCCGGGTGCCGGGGCGGATGCTCTACGTGGGCAAGATCGGCTTCAAGAAGGGGATTGCAAGCCTGGTGCGCGCCTATGGGGCGCTGCCGGGCGAGGTGGGGCCGACCGAGCTCGTGCTGGTTGGCGGACACAGCGACGAGGGCGAGTACCGGGCAATCGAGAAGCTGGTGGCGGCTTGCCCGCGCCCGGTGCGGCTGGCGGGGCGACTTTCGACGGAGGACCTGGTTGCGGCGTACCGCACGGCCGAGCTGTTCGTGTTGCCGTCGTTTTACGAGGGGCTGCCGCTTGTGACCGTCGAGGCGCTCGCCTGCGGCTGCAAGGTGGCGGTGACCGACCTGCCCGGCGTGCGTCCCTGGCTCGACCGCAACGTGCCCGGCGCCCCCGTGCACTATGTGGCGCTGCCGCGTATGGCCGACGTCGACATCCCGCTCGACGAGGACCTTCCGGCGTTTGAGCACCGTCTCGCCTCCACCCTTGCCGAGGCGCTGGCGACGCCGTGGCACCCGTGCGATCTGGACGGCGTTACCTGGCGCAGCGTGACCGCGCGCGTCGTGGAGGCGGCACGGGGCTAGGGCGCTCCGCAAAAACGCCGCGCGTCGTCGTGCTCGAGCCCGGCAAATCCGACGGATCGCCCTAATACCCCATTTCGTAGAGCTTCTCGTCGTCCAGACCGAAGTAGTGGCCGATCTCGTGGATGACGGTCTTGCCGATCTCCTCGATCACCTGCTCGCGCGTGTCGAAGGCGCGCTCGTGCGGCCCTTTGAAGACGGTGATGACGTCGGGCACCTCGCACCAGCCGTAGTCGTCGCGCTCGGTGAGGGCGACGCCCTCGTAGAGCCCGAACAGCTCGGACGGTTCGTCCTCATCGGGGTCGTCCCCGTCGTCGAGCGAGACGAGCTGGTCTTCGTCGGGCTCGTCCTGCATCACGATCTCGATGTTCTCCAGCGCCTCCAAAAAACGCGGCGGTATGGCGCCGAGCGCCTCTTCGATGGCGGATTCGAACTCGTCGTCGGTCATGCGGTACATGGCGCCTCCTCGGCTGCGGTTTATGCGTGTTCCACCGCCGCGAGCACCCTGCGTGCCCAGGCGTCGTCGACGATGGGGTTGTGCTGCAGGTCGATCTGCTGGCGGACGTCGATCGAGCGGCCAAGGCGGCGGTACGCCTCGGCGGGCAGCGAGATGCCGGCGCCGGCGGGGACGGCCTCGCTCGATCCGTCGTTTCCGACTGCCTGCGAGAACAGTGCGAAATCGAGCTTGGCGTCAGGGTCGTCGAGGCCGCCTTTCGTGCCCGAGACCCCCGTCAGCTGCAGGTCGCAGAGGTTGAGGTCGGGGTTGCGGCCCTGCAGCTCGGACAGCAGGCTCGCCTTGAGCACCTCGAGCAGCTCGTCGTCGAGGCCGGCCTGCCAGGCGGTGGCCTTTTCGGCCAGCTGGTGGCGTTCGGGCACGACGCGCATCGCGAACTCGCGCTTGCGCAGCTGCGACAGCTCGATGCCGTGGAAGCGGCTCACCGCCTGGGTGAACGCGGTGGCGACGGCTGCAAGGTCGCCTTGCCCGGCGGGGTAGAAGGCGGCCACCTTGCGGTCGCGATCGATATAGAACAGCGGGTAGTCGAGCGGAACGAGCGTCCCGCACTGCGGGCAGGTATGGACGAGCAGCCTGCCCGATGCCAGCTGGGCGGCGCGCTCGGGGTTGCAGGTCGCCTCGAGCACCTTCCACATCGTCACCTGCGCCACATGGCCGCACGACGGGCAGCGGACGTCGCCCTCCTCGATGCGCGACTGGACGACGTTGCGCCGCGGGCGGTCGGGGTCGGGCGCAGGCTGGGTGGCGGACGGGCTGGGCATGGGCGGCTCCTTCGGCGGCGGACGGGTGTTCAGATTTTAGGCTGCCGATGATGCCCGGCGGCCCAACCCTGCCATTGTAGAGCATGGGCCTCGGCTGCGGCGTACGTTTGGTCGATTTGCTTTGCAGGAGCGGAAGCCTTGTCGTTTTCCGGAGGAGGTTTCGTTCGTCGGGTTTGCGGGGAGAGGCGGTGGGGCGTTTTGAGAGCCTTGCTGCGCGGGCGTGCGAATACGGCGTCCTCGGGCCTATCGAAAACTGGCGGCGCGGCGTGTTTTACCAGGCCGACGAACTTGTCGACCTGCTCGAGGGGGCGTCGAGCGCCGAGGGTGTGCGCCGCATGCTCGCAACTGGCCGTTCCCGCTGAACGGCGTGCCTGGAAATCCTTGATGCGAGTAGGGGGTTTGATTGTCCGGCGGCCGGCAACGGGATCTGCGATCGACGCTTCCTGTTGCCGGCCGCCATGGGCACGGTGCTGCCGCGCCCGCCGTTATCGTTCGGGGGCTGCCTATCTCGCCTTATGCTCCTGCGACGCAGTTCTTGCCGGCCACGTAGCCGTAGTACACGCACAGCGAGTGGCTGATGCCGCGGAAGCAGATGGGGTACTCGACGGCATAGCGGCTGCCCTGGACGTTGCCGCACACGTACAGGCCGGGGATGACGTCGCGCGTGGGGCTCGTCAGGTCGTCGCCGGCGGTGAAGGTGTGGCAGTTCTCGTCGGACTCAAGGCCGCCGACGCATACCAGCATCGAGGTCGTGCCCAACGTGCAGGCGTAATACGGCGGGTTTTCGAGCGCGAACATGCGCTTGGCGGGCTTGTTGAAGTCCTCGTCGTAGCCGTTGGCGCACAGCTCGTTGTAGCGCTCGACGGTGGCGAGGGCGGTTGTCAGCGCGTCGCCCTCGAATCCCAGGTTGCCCAGCAGCTCTTCGATGGTCTCGCCCGTGGCGTCGTAGGCCTCGGCCTTGGCCGAAACCTTGGTGTACTGGCGGTCGGAGTAGTTGGGATTCGATTCGTCCTCGTCCTCGGGGATGATGTAGCACAGGCCGCCGTGGTTGGCCGGCATGTAGGGAATCTGCTCGGGCCAGGCGCTGTCGTAAATCTGGAACGAGGTGTGGTTGGGCTGCAGCTCGATCTGGTTCTCGAGCTGCTGGCCGGGGATGCTCTCGTTCATGAAGCGCTCGCCGTTCTCGTTAATCTGCAAGAACGGCGTGACCCCCATGCCGCTGCCCATGTGGTGGGTCATCGGGGCGTGGAAGTCCTGCACCTTCGCCCCGGCCCAGGCGCCCATGCGCAGCCCGTCGCCCGTGGAGATGGGGTTGCCCTCGACGTCGATGCCGAGCATGGCGCCCATGCGCATGATGCCCTTTTCGATGACTTCGGGGCAGAAGTGCTGCATGATGGCGTCGTCGGCGCTGTTGTCGCCCGTGGCGAGGATGACGCCCATCGAGGCGTTGAACTGGGTGTAGGTGTTGGCCCCGTCGTTTGCGTTGCGAGCGACGACGCCGGTGACCCGACCGGAGTCGTCCTTGAGAAGCTTGGTGCCGAAATAGCCGAAGAACGTCTCGGCGCCGTTGTCGATGGCGTCGTTGAGTTGGGCCTCGACCATAAAGCCCTGCTGGTTGGAGCGGCTTGAACGGAATTCCATCGACGAGGGGAACGTGGGGAACTCTTCCTCGGTGTAGTCGTACTCCTCGGGCAGCGGCCACGAGAGCGGTACGAGGATGCCGTTGTCGTACTGGTCTTGGGTCACGACCTCGCGTGTCGAGTCGCAAATGGTGAGGTCGGGGTAGGCCGCCAGGTACCAATCGAAGACCTCGTGGGCGTTGTCGGCCCACTTTTTAAGGATGGCGCGCTTGTTGCGGTAGGTGCACTCGCGCATCAGGCGGTCGACGGCCACGTCGACGTCGACGATGCCCTCGCGTCCCCAGCGCTGGTTGAGGGTACCGTTGAGCAGGGCGTATTCGCCCGAGCGGCAGTTGAACGACGAGGACTTCTCCACAATGGCGACCTTGACGCCCTCCTCCGCCGCGGCGCGGGCGGCGCAGATGCCCGACAGGCCGGCGCCTACGACCACGACGTCGAAGTCGAGCGTCTCGGAAATCTCGTCGATGACGGGCTCCTCGCCGAGCCAGTCGGCGTTGGCGTCGAGCTGCGAGGTCGCGGACTCCTCCTCGGCGGGCGCCTCGTCGGCATGGGCAAGCGGCGCGGCAAGGGCCGCCCCCGCAAATCCGGCGACGGCGGCGCCCTTGATGAAGCTGCGGCGCGAAACGGCGTTACTCTCCATGGTGAAGCTCCTTCGCTGGTCGAGATGGACGGTTTGCGATGGCGCGGACGGAACGTCGTCCTGTGTCGGGTTGCCGCCGGCGCCTGCCGCTGTTCTTCAGCGTAGCCGCAACGACGCGGAGGGTGTATCACCGGAACCGACGAGGTGCGGTTGGAACGGGTCCGTCCCGGTGGTGCACCCGTTCACCTGAAAGGGACGAGTTGACACGTTGAGCTGCCCGGACACCCTCCCGCTTTCGCTCGTCGCGCCCCGTCGTCTTCCATCGAGAGCGCCGCCATCTGCATGCCGCGCGTTGCTGGCCCGTTGCCTGCAAACACGGGCGTGACGCGGTGGAGCACATGGCTGCCGGTCTGGCGGATATGGTCGCCCACCGTCTCCTCAAAGCCGAGCATCCTTTCGGTGCTGAGGTGGCGTGTGCCGGTGATGGGGTTGCGCTCGTTGGCGTTCTCGCCGCTCAACTGGAAGGCGATGAGGTGGCGGCGGTTGTAGAGCACCCCGCCGTCGATGAAGTCGTACTTGGCCTGCTGCCAGCCGGACGGATGGACCTCGCTAATATCGCCGCGTTTCTCGGTGGGCAGCGTCTCGGACCCCAGGCAGGCGAAGGCTTGGCCGCAGCATCCGAGGTTGTCGAGAGGGACGTAGGCCTTAAATGTGTCGGTGGCCGCGTTGTTGGCGGTGAAGCCGGGCTCGTTGCCGTCGAGGATGATGTAAAGCTCACCGGTCTGGCGGTTCAGGTGGGCGTGTACACGGCGCCCCTTCTGCTAAGTTCTGCAACTGGTGAGATGGTTTACTAAGTTTTGCAAGCTGTGAACAAAAAAGTCCTTCAGAACGGGTGTCAATCGGGTAGCACGAATCTACAAGCAGTATCACCGCTGCTAGATAGCTTGATAACTCTTGCAAGCATACCATCGACAGGGTGTAAATTTCTCATAGCCTGCTGAACTTAGCAATTGAGGTTTGCCTGCGGTGTTGAGCTTGCTTCCAGAGCTTGGGGCATGGGTTGGTCAGCGATGCGGTCGATGAGTTCTTGCTTGCTATGTAGTCCGACTTTACCGTAGACGTTTTGAAGATGGGTTTTGACGGTGTTTTCGGACAAGGTAAGCTCGGCGGCAATGCGCGAAGCGCTGCGGCCTTGCACAAACAGGAGCACAATCTGCTGTTCGCGATTGGAAAGGCCGGCGTTTTGAGCAAAACTGCGAACTTGTTCGGCCGTACGGTCGACATAAACGACTGTGGGGGACTGGTCTGGAGTGCTGGAAGTTTCCTTGTGCAGACCGGCGCGTGGCAAGACGACCGATATGAGTGTGCAGAGCCACATCGCTGCGAGCAAAACGGCAGCCACGACGTTCGAGTCCAGCCCAGTTGTCATGAGCAATGCCAACCCGATGGCTGATCCTGCGAGGGTGCAGCCCCATACGGCGAGCATTGCCAGCACTATAGGGCGCAACCAGGTCCCAGAGGTGCAGGTTCGGTGCAGAAGAACGACATAAAGCATCGCCAGGCAAACCGTATACAGCACCTTGACGGTGATGTCGGTAACAGAAGTCACGCCGGTGTGCATGATTGCCGCACCGGCCATAACCGCCGCAATGACGGGAACGGCCACGAGAAACGCATTTTCGAAGCGCAGCGTTTTGTGCGCTTGGTGGATATAAAACATGAGGGCGAGCAGGAGAATGATGATGACGGGGGATGATACGAGATCGGAGACGAGGGTTGGCACTTGCGTGTTGTTGTGGATTTGCGTGATGAGGCCAAACAGCAGGGCGCAAAAGGCCGTACCGAGCAAGACAGGTGCATAGCGTTCCTGTTGTAAAAGGTTCAAGGAGGATGCGGGGACACCTTTGGCCTGTTGCGCGAAAGAACCGGTTGGCGACCAAAACAGGATAAGCAGCAGAACGATGGATGCGTCGATAAGGATGAACCCCGCATAGAGCCAAGCGGCTTCGTTGTCGAGCATGCGCAAGGCCATGATGATCCCGCGGCTTACGGCAAGACTGCCAAGAAGCAGATACGGGCCGTGCTTGGGATTTGTCAGGCGTGCAAAGGTACACATCCACGCGAGACAGCATCCTCCCAGGCCTATACCGCATGTGGTTGATACGAGATAGGCTGAGAAAAGGCCGAGCCATTCAGGTATTGTGTGCACGACAAGTTGTCCGACGGCCCATGCGCATGCGGACACTGTTGCAAAGAGACGACCCCAGCGATACCACTGAGGTGGATGGCTTGCAACGCCATCGGCGGTGCCGGAGGCCGTCCGTCGATAGGAGAGTGGTCCGAACGTCAAGGTAATCGCTGCGACAAGGGCGACGGCCACCTGCCCGGCAAGTACGATGACGTCTTGCTGTGGCGAGAGGGAGGTAAGCGAAGGGCGGGCAAAAAACGAGCCGGTTTCGAGTAGGGCGAACCCTGTGAAGGTAAGAACCTCCCCTATGGTTGAGCCGTGCGATGTGTTGCGGCGTTTTTCATCCAGATGCATGAACCCCCCTGACATGCCATGGCGTATCAGATGCGGACCGCTGCCTGCCTGCATCGTATCGGCGTGGGTTTGCGGGCTGCGGTCCCTATTGTATGCCCTGCAGTGCGGTGCGGGTTGTTTTCCGTCAGGCACCGTTTTTCGATGCTGCCGGCATCGGCTGAAGCAGGCTGTTCCATGTTGGGCAAATTGGTACCTTTATCATGAGGCTCCCAAGCCGCAAAAAAGACCCCTGGTTCTTTTCGTATGAGTGTTTTACCAGCGCTTTGTTCCTAAAGTAAAGCATGCCGACCGATGCCGGGCAAACGGAAGCGGGATATTTGCCTGTTACGACGGCATCAATGATCCCATGTAGAAAGGTGGCGCAAAGCTCATGGAATGCGGACGTAGAAGCTTTATCAAGGGGGTTGTTGTGACGGCGGGCGCTGGGACGTTGGCGGGACAGGCTGCCTCCGCCCTTGCCGACGAGGGGTCGACGGAAAGCAGCACGGCTGCAACGCAGACGGCAAGCTGGCGTATCGCTCCCGACCCGATTGCCGAGGACCAGATATCGCAGACTAAGGAAGCCGATTTCGTGGTTGTCGGTGCGGCTCATGCCGGTGGGGCGGTGCTTCGGTCGATTGCCGAGGACTCCGACCACACCGTCATCGGTATCGAGCGGCAGGAGCGCGACAGCTTCTTCACGATGGGCAACGATATCGGCCACATCAACTCGCAGTGGCTGCGGGACCATGGCGTGGAAGACGTGGACCCGGTTGAAATGTACAACGACTGGATGCGCCGTTCGCTCAACTCGGCCCATCCAGATTTGGTCATGCAGTGGCTTCAGAACTCCGGTGCCGACATAGATTGGTATCTCGAACCCTTCGACCAGGATTTCATCGACCAGCTTACCCTGGCTTATGACCCGCGTCCTGAGAACCTGCTCGACGAGTGCGCCGGCTTCAGGTATATCAGGGGCACGCTGCGCGTATGTACGGCCGACCATCCCGACATCGACATGAGCCTCATGCAGCAGACCATCTACGACGCCATCCTCGCACAGGACAACGCAAGCATCGATTTCGGCATGACCGCCTGCCAACTTACCCAGGACGTGGACGGATGCGTCACCGGCGTCATTGCCCAGGACGCTGATGGTAACTACGTGCAGTATGTCGCCAACCTGGGTGTGGTCCTGGCAGCCGGAGACTTCGGTGGCAACGAGGAAATGCGCAACGATCTGCTTACCCACATAACTGATTGCTTCCAGGAAGGACGAAGCACTTGGAGCACTATTACCGCGCAGGATGGCAGCGGTATCAAAATGGGCGTGTGGGTCGGCGGGCGCATGGAACCCCGTCCTATTGCTTGCATGAACGGCGACTGGTGCCGTGGACAATACCCGCAGGCGACCATTTGGCTCGACACCAACGGCGAGCGCTACTGCAACGAGTTCTTTGGAGAGTTGCCTTTCTCCGGTAAGCCCATGGCGCGTATCCCGCATGTGGATACCTGGGCTATTGCCGATTCCAACCTAGCTGTCAACGCCGCGACGACTATCTGCGCCCACGACGCCTACGAGCCTACGGAGTCGAACGAACAAGCGTTGATTGACGAGTTGCAGGCGGCCATCGGTACCGGGGCTGCTGGCTACGTCGCACCTGCGGACGACAGCCACCCTGGGGCGCCGACATCCGACGAGGAGTCCGAACCCGAAGTCTTCTGTGCCGACGATTTGGAGACGCTGGCCGACTACATTGGTTACGACGAGACCCAAAAAGCCAATATGATCGCCGCGGTCGAGCGTTGGAACGAGATGTGCGCGGCGGGCGTGGACTCCCAGTACGGCAAGGACGCCGCCTGCCTGTTCCCCATCGACACGCCTCCCTATTACGCCTTCCGGCAGAGCGCCGAGATGGTGGGCGGCCTTATGGTGACTCTGGGCGGGCTTATGACCGACAAGTACCAAAACGTCGTCGATGAACAGTGCGCGACCATCCCCGGCCTATACGCCACCGGCAACTGCTGCGGCCGCCGCTTCGGTAGCGGTTACTTCACGCAGACACCGGGCAACAGCTTGGGCGTTGCTATCACGCTGGGTCGCGAGCTGGGTAAGCACCTGGCTGCTATGTAAGGACCCGCATCCGTTTCCTCACATCGGTGCCGGACGGTTCCCATCTTTTTTGCTTGGATGGTGACCGTCCGGCTTTTTAGCAGCATGCAACCTGCCTAACCGTGAAAGGATGTAACCATGCGGCTCAATCGCAAACAGTTCGTTTCTGCTGTAGCTAGCGGTTTTTGGCACTCTTGCTATGGGCGGTGTTGCCCTTGCCGACGAAACCT
>CAZUFB010000057.1:0-13865 GCA_964619775.1 uncultured Coriobacteriaceae bacterium | reverse complement strand
ATGCCATGTCGCCAATGCGGGCGACTGGCTCGTCATATGGAAGACGGGAAACGGGCTGGCCGTCTTCCAGCGTACGGGGTCGCACGACGAGCTGTTCAAGTAGTGCACGACACGATTTCAGCTGCATGATAGTGGGTGGTTATTTGGGAGCACGGGCAAATCCACTTTCGAGGTGTCAATTTCATCGGACATAAGCGCGGACAACAGCAAGTCTCAGAAACTGGAGAGATGCTGATTCTTTCGATTGCCGATACTCGTTGACATATATCGCACTCGTTATCTTGAGAATCCACAAACGCAGCTCCCGCCCATGGACGAGCGGAGGAATCAGACCGCGGCGCCTAGGCAGTGGGCTGCGTACAGGGGGACGTTCGCCATCCACGACTCCCTGCGGTACCCGGAGAGTGACAGCCTGACTGCGTCAGAGATTCCGTTCGCCCTGCAGAATGACGAGAGGCTCTTCGACTTCAGGTTCTCCTCGGCCTTGACCTCGATCGGAACGACCTTGCCGTTGAGCTGCACGACAAAATCGACCTCTCCCGTGCCCTTCTCCGACGACCAATAGAAGGGCGTCAGGCCGTTGTCCGCCACGAGCTGCTGGCACACGTACTGCTCGGTAAGCGCCCCCTTGAAGTGCGTGAAGATGCCGCTGCCCCCGATTACCGCCTCGCTCTCCAACCCCGACATCGCGCCGAGCAGCCCGACGTCGACGCAGTACAGCTTGAAGGCGCCGTCGTCGGCGTACGCGCTCAGCGGGAGGCCGGGGGCGGATATTCGCTTCACCTTCGTGACGAGGCCGGAGTCCGCGAGGAACCGAATGGCATCGCCGAGGTCGCGGCCCCTCGCGCCCTTCTTGACGGCCCCGTATACGAACTTCTTGTTTTCCTTGGCCAGGTGACGCGGCAGGGAGTCGAACACCATGCGGCACCGCTCGCCCATGATGGCATCCGCGTGCTTGGCGAAGTCGCCCTTGTAGGACTCGAGGATGTCGGACTGGACCTTTCTCGTCTCGCGAAAGTCGCCGCTCTGGACGTAGGTGCGGACGGGCTCCGGCATCCCTCCAACGTAGTAGTACACGCGAAGGAGGTCCTCGTAGCGCTCCTTGAAGACGCCCAGCATATCGAAGTCGGCGTCGTCGAGGTTTTGCACGAGCCGCCTCTCGCCCATCGCCAGAAGGAACTCGCGGAAGGTCATGGGATAGAGGTCCATGAACGTGACCTTGCCGACGGGGAAGGAGATCCCCGCGTTGAGCGCGACGCCCAACAAGGAGCCCGCGACGGCCACGGCGTACTCCGGGGCGTCCTCGCAGAAATACTTGAGGGCCGTGAGGGCGCGGGGGGCAGCCTGTATCTCGTCGATCACTATAAGCGTCGAACGGGGGTCTATGCTCTCGCCCGTCTGCGCCGCTATGCCTCGGAGGATCCTGCCCGGCTCGAGCGATCCGTCGAACAGGCGCGCCATTGCCTCGTTGTCCTCCAGGCGCACGTAGGCGACGTTGTCGAAGTCGGTGCGTCCGAACTCCTTAGCAGCCAGGTCTTGCCGACCTGTCGCGCACCGCGAAGGACGAGGGGCTTTCGCCTCGGCGCTGCCTTCCATGCCCTCAGCCTGTCGATCAGAAGCCTCTCCATAGTATGTCTCCTTGGTATTTTGTGCAGATTTGAACATTATACCATCGAAATATCGTCGTAGATGCACATTATTCAATGGAATAATATGCTATGAATGCGCCCCGCCTTTTTAACGGGAATCCGACGACATCAGGTACGCCGCACGCACCTCGACCGCGACGTCCCCCACATCATAGCCGGAGGCGGCCACAGCGCGCGCGCCCGACAGGCGGGAGGCCGCGCCAAGCCCCCGTCCCGCCACGGCCTCCCGCAGACGCCCGGCCCACCGCCGCGGATCGAGCGGCAGCGTCTCGAACAGGCCGCCCGCCCGCGCCTCCGGAGGCACGGCGGGCGAGCAGAGCACCGGCAGGCCCGCCGCCTGGCCCTCGACGGCCACGATGCCCAGACCCTCGAACAACGAGGGGACGCACAGGACGTCCATCGCCTGGTACAGACGCCCCACCTCGCGCGACGGGCCGTGCAAAACGACCCGGTCGGCAATGCCCAACTCCTGCGCGCGCCGCTGCAGGCGGTCCCCCGTCCCGTCCTCCGCGTCGTCGGCACCCACCAGCAGCAGGACCATCCCTTCGACCTGCTCCGCGACGTCAAGGAGAAACGTCTGGTTTTTCTGGGAGCAATACCGCCCGACGCAGCCCACGACCAGCTCGTCGCGCACCCCCAGACGGGCGCGTTCCTCATCCCGTACGGCCGGATCGAACGCGAACGACTCCGGGACGATGCCGTTTCGGACGAGCGTCCACGGCCGCGAGCCGCCGAACAGGAAGTCCGCCGCGGCCTTCGACGGCGCCCACCGCTCGTCCGCAGAGCCCCCGCACATGGCACGGAACAGCCGATGCGCGGCCAGCTTGGCCCAGCGCGTCCCGCTCGGGCGCAGGTCGGTGTTGTGGCTGTGCACGATAACCCGGGGGACGCCGGCGTGCTTTGCCGCGCGGGCAAAGAGCAGCCCCATGCCCTCGTACAGGTTCAGGTGGACGACATCGTAGCCCCCGCGACGCACCAGGTCGCCGAACAGGCGCAGGTTGTCGCGCACCGCGCGGATGCTGCCGCCAAGCTCTCCCGCCTTTATGCCGAGGCGCGCCAACCGGTCGTCGTACACGCCCGGCCGAACCTTGCAGGCCACCAGGTCGATGTCGATGCCCGTACGGTCCATATGCTCGAACAGGCACGTGAGGAACGACTCGATGCCGCCCGACTCCCACTTCTCGCAAAAGCACAGGACGCGCATCGGGCACTCCGAACTCGATCGGCCAAGGTCTCTTTACGCGGGGCTTTTCGCCTTCCGTGCCGACAGTATAGCTTCTCGCCTGGGTTCGGGTGCTATGGAGGACTGACGGCATGCCCAAATGTTTCGAATCGTTCCAAAAGCGGGATTCTGTACACATCGGCCGGTTTGAGGTGCACGGGAGCCGTACGGACGTCATATATCCCACACCGGCAGAGCGCGCACGCCGCGATCTACCGAGTAGGGCTCCGTCGCACGGCAAATCACCTCGCCGGCCCGCCCCTGCAACCGCCGCCCACCGATTCAGTAATACGCACATGTATTCTCGTAACACCACAGCCCCACACGTGCTATAGTTCGCCTGTGGTGATACGGAAGTTATATTCGTAGCACTCCGGGCACCGCAGCGCCCGCAGGCCAGCGCGACACCCCGAGAGCGCACCCGCACGGGCCCTCGAGCCAAGAAGGGACCACCATGGCATCCACACCCCACATGCCGGCACCGAACCCCCCGCGCGCGCAGACGCCCCTCACGCGCCGCACGTTCGCCAAGCTCGCCGCGGCCTCGCTCGGCGGCGGCGCACTGCTTATGCAGGGCTGCTCCGGCACCGACGGCTCGTCCAGTGACGAGGCGGGCTCCTCCGACGGCGCGTCCGACGCGACCTCCGACGACGCCTCCGCCGGCACGTCGTCGGACGACATCTCCCAGGTCATCGTCTCCATGACCCCCAGCTCCGAACCGGCCGCCGGGTTCAACCCGCTCGTCGCGTGGGGCTGCGGCGAGCACGTACACGAGCCGCTCATCCAGTCCACCCTCATCACCACCGACGTGAACCTCGAGTTCGTCAACGACCTCGCCACGTCCTACGAATGCTCCGACGACGGCCTCACTTGGACGTTCACAATCCGCGACGACGTCAAGTTCACCGACGGCGAGCCGCTCACGGCCTCCGACGTCGCCTTCACCGTCAACGGCATCATCAACGGGGCCGCCTCGCAGGCCGACCTCACGATGGTCAGCGAAGCCGTGGCCGAAGACGACACCACGGTCGTCCTGCATATGGAGAAGCCCTTCAACGCGCTGCTCTACACGCTCGCGGTGGTGGGCATCGTCCCCGAGCACGCCTATGACGAGAACTACGGTTCCAACCCCATCGGCAGCGGCCGCTACATGCTCGAGCAGTGGGACCAGGGCCAGCAGGTCATCCTCGTCGCCAACCCCGACTACTACGGTGAGCCGCCCACCATGCAGCGCGTCGTGGTGGTCTTCATGGAGGAGGACGCGTCGCTTGCGGCCGCGCAGGCCGGCCAGGTGGACGTCGCCTACACCTCGGCCACCTTCAGCGACGTCCTTCCGAGCGGCTACAGCCTGTTTACGTGCGCCTCGGTCGACTCGCGCGGCGTGTCGCTGCCCACAGTCGCGGCGGGCGGCACCAAGATGGACGGCGAAAACGAGTACCCTTGCGGCAACGACGTGACCTGCGACCTCGCGGTGCGCCGCGCCATCAACTACGGCATCGACCGCGACGCGCTCATCGCCAACGTCCTCAACGGCTACGGCACGCCCGCCTACAGCGTGGGCGACGGCCTGCCCTGGGCCTCGGAGGACATGCGCTGCGAGACCGACGCGGACTACGCCCGGCAGCTGCTCGCCGACGCCGGCTGGACCGACTCGGGCGACGGCATCCTTGAGAAGGACGGCTTGCGCTGCGCGTTCGACCTCTACTACAGCGCGGGCGACTCGGCGCGCCAGGCCATCGCCGTGGAGTTCTCCAACCAGATGCGAGAGCTGGGCATCGAGGTCAGCCCGCACGGAGCCAGCTGGGACGAGATCTACACCCACGAGTTCAGCGACCCGGTGGAGTGGGGCTGGGGCTCCAACACGCCCATCGAGATGTACGAGCTCAACTACTCCACCGGCTGGGGCAACTACGCGAGCTACGAGAGCGCCACGGTCGACGCCTACCTCGACGAGGCGCTTGCCCAGCCCGACATCGAGGACTCCTACGAGTACTGGAAGCTCGCCCAGTGGGACGGCACCGAGGGCGTGGCACCGCAGGGGGCGGCGACCTGGGTGTGGTTCACCAACATCGACCACCTCTACTACGTGCGCGACGGCCTGCAGATCGCCGAGCAGAAGCCCCACCCCCATGGCCACGGCTGGTCGCTCGTCAACAACGTCGACCAGTGGAGCTGGTCTCAGTAGGGCGGCCCGCAAAACCGTCCCGCGCAAACCCCAAGGCAGGTGCATGGCCCTATGGCCCCTCTCGCCAAGTTCCTCCTCAAGAACGTCGCCAAGGTGGCGCTGCTGCTGCTCGTCGTAAGCTTCGTCGCCTTCGCGCTCATCAGCATGTCGCCCATCGACCCCGTGCAGGCCAACGTGGGCCAGGCCGCCTACATCAACATGAGCGCCGAGCGGCGCGCGCAGCTCCAGGAGTACTGGGGGGTGGGCGTTCCGCTGTGGGAGCGCTACACAAGCTGGCTCGGCGACGCCCTGCGCGGCGACCTGGGAACCTCGCTGCGCTACAACGCGCCGGTCGTCGAGGTCATCGCCACGCGCGCAATCAACTCGCTGGCGCTCATGGCCTGCGCCTGGGTGCTCAGCGGCGTCATTGGCGTCGTGCTCGGCGTGGCTGCCGGCATGCACCGCGGGCGCATCCTCGACCGCGTCGTGAAAGGCTACTGCTTCCTGCTGGCCTCGACGCCCACGTTCTGGTTCGCCCTGGTGGCGCTCATCGTGTTCAGCGTGTGGCTCGGGTGGTTTCCCCTGGGCTTCTCGGTACCCATCGGCGTCTCCGCGGCCGACGTGACCCTGGCCGACTGCGTGCACCACATGGTGCTGCCGGCCCTCACGCTGTCGGTGCTCGGCGTGGCCAACATTGCTCTGCACACGCGCGAGAAGACCATCGACGTGCTCGAAAGCGACTACATGCGCTTCGCCCGGTCGCGCGGCCTCACCGCCTGGCAGGCCATGCGCCGCCACGGGCTGCGCAACCTGGCGTTGCCCGCCATCACCCTGCAGTTCGGCGCCATCTCCGAGATTTTCGGCGGGTCGGTGCTCGTGGAGCAGGTCTTCTCCTATCCCGGCCTGGGCCAGGCGGCCGTCACCGCAGGCCTGGGCGGCGACGCTGCGCTGCTCGCGGGCATCGCCGTCTTCTCGGCCGCGTTCGTGTTCGCCGGCAACCTCGTGGCCAACGTCCTCTACGGCGTCATCGACCCCCGCATCCGCAAAGGAGAGGCCCATGCGTAAGCCCACCACCGTCCTGCGGGCCGCCGCGGCGTCGGCCGCCGCGACCGGGGACTCTCCCGCGCGCACCCTGCGCATCCCCGAGCCCGCCGGACCCGCCCCCGTCATCTACCGCCCGCGCAAGGCGCGCGTGGCCAACCGCAAGCTCACCCTGGCCGCATGCATCCTGGCCGCCGCCGTGCTCGTCGCCATCGTCGTGGCCGGCTTGCTCGTGGCCGACCGGGCCACCGTCAGCGACTTCTCCGTCAAAAACCAGGCCCCCAGCCTGCAGCACCCCTTCGGCACCGACCAGCTGGGGCGCGACATGTTCCTGCGCACCCTGGCCGGCTTGTCAACAAGCGTGCTGGTGGGGCTGCTCGCCGCCGGCGTCTCGTCGGTCATCGCCCTGGTGCTCGGCACGGCGGCGGCCCTGGGCGGCAAGAAGGTCGACGTCGCGGTCACCTGGCTCATCGACCTCATGATGGGCATCCCCCACATCGTGCTGCTCATCCTCATCTCCTACGCCTTGGGGCGGGGCTTCTGGGGCGTCGCCGTCGGCGTCGCGGTGACCCACTGGCCCAGCCTCACCCGCGTCGTGCGCGCCGAGGTCATGCAGTGCCGCGAGTCGGCCTACGTGGCCTGCGCCCGCAAGCTCGGCGTGGGACGCGCCGGCATCGCGGTGCGCCACATGCTGCCCTACGTGCTGCCGCAGTACATTGTGGGGCTCGTCCTGCTGTTCCCCCACGCCATCCTGCACGAGGCGGCCGTCACGTTCCTCGGCTTCGGCCTGTCGGCCGAACAACCCGCCATTGGCGTCATCCTGAGCGAGTCGATGACCTACCTGTCGGCCGGCATGTGGTGGCTCGCGGTATTCCCGGGCCTCGCGCTCATCGCGACGGTCCTGCTGTTCGACGTGGCCGGCTCCAACCTGCGCCGGCTCGTCGACCCCCACAGCTCGCAGGAATAAATAGGAGGCGCGGCGACCATGGCAAACAAGACGGACGAGAAGAGCCAGGCGGCAGGGACGCCCGGCACAGGCGCGGCGGATTCCCGGGGCGCGGCGAGCCGGAATCCGACGGCACTCCGGGACGAGGCGGCGCCATCCGTGCCAACCGTCAGCTGGGCCGGCGGCGATACGGCGTCGCATGGCGGCGCCGCTCATGCGCGCGGAGGCCCGGCGCACGTCCACGCGACCCCCTACGGCTCCTACACCGTCGTCCCGCACGGGGCCGTTCCCCACGAAGACGGCCAGGAGCATCACCACCACACCCACGCGGCCGGCTCGCACCACGAGCACGGCCACCACCTGCTGCAGGTGGAGGACCTGAGCGTCTCTTTCCGCATGTACGACGTCGAGGCACCCTTCTTCAAGGCCGCCCAGCGCGACGTGCAGACCATCCGCAGCCTGAGCATCAGCGTCCACGCCGGCGAGATCGTGGCCGTGGTGGGCGCGTCGGGCTCAGGCAAGACCCTGCTCGCCGACGCCGTGCTCGGCCTGTTCGAACCCAACGCCACCGTCACGGGGCGCGTGTGGTTCGACGGCGAGTCCTGCGACGCACGTCGCCTGGCGGGACTGCGCGGCCGGGGCATCAGTCTCGTGCCGCAGAGCGTCAACAACCTCGACCCCCTCATGAAGGTCGGCAAGCAGGTCGAGGGCCGGGCGAATGGCCGCGCCGACCGCACCCGGCGCCGGGAGCGCCGCCGCGAGCTGTTCGCACGCTACGGGCTCGGCGAAAACGTCGCCGAGCTCTACCCCTTCGAGCTGTCAGGCGGCATGGCGCGCCGGGTGCTGCTGTGCTGCGCCCTCATGGACGACCCCCGCGTCATCGTGGCCGACGAGCCCACCCCGGGACTCGACCTCGACCTGGCGCTGGCCGCCCTGGCCGACTTCCGCGCCTTCGCCGACGCAGGCGGCGGCGTCATGCTCATCACGCACGACATCGAGCTCGCCCTGCGGGTGGCCGACCGCGTAGCCGTGTTCCGCGACGGCACCGTCGTGGAGGAGACTTCCGTGGAGAACTTCGCCGCGCCCGACACGCTGCGCCACCCCTTCAGCCGTGCGCTGTGGCACGCCCTGCCCGAGCACGACTTCGCACCCGGCGGTGAACCCGCCTCCTGCGACCCCCAAGGAGGCGTCCCGTGCTAGAAGCCCGCGACATCACGTTTGCCTACCAAGGCCAAAAGCCCATCTACGAGGGGTTTTCCATGACGGTGGAACCCGGCGAGCGCGTCGCCCTCAAGGCGCCCTCGGGCTTCGGCAAGACCACGCTGTGCCAGATGCTCGCCGGCTACCTGCAGCCCGGCGCGGGCCAGGTCCTGCTCGACGGCGCACCCCTCCCCCAGCGCGGCCGTTGTCCCGTACAGATGGTGCGCCAGCATCCCGAGACCGCCGTGGACCCGCGCATGCGCATGGCCGCGACCCTGGCGGAAGCCGGCGTGGGCACCGGAAAGCTGCGCCGCACCGACGACCCGTCGCTCTCCGAGGAACACCGCCGCCTGCTAACCGACCTGGGCATCCGCGACGCCTGGCTGCCGCGCTACCCCCACGAGCTGTCCGGCGGCGAGCTGCAGCGCTTCTGCATCGCTCGAGCGCTGGCTGCCGAACCGCGCTACCTCGTCGCCGACGAGATCTCGACGATGCTCGACGCCGTGACGCAGGCGCACATCTGGCACGTCCTGCTCTCCGAGGTCGAGCGGCGCAACCTGGGCCTCGTGTTCGTGTCGCACTCCCCCGCCCTCACCGCGCGCATCGCCACCCGCGTCATCGAGCTAGGATAGCCCGGCGATCCTCGTTCGGGTTGCCGGGACGTGGAGCACGGGGCACCGCCGCCCTGCCCCGGTCAACGATTCCGCAAAAATTGGCGAAAAACGAGTTCGTTGCGCTCGGAAATCCCGTCAAAGGCGTCCCCATGAGTCTCAGTCGGGGCGTCACGACGGGGCCAAACCGGATCGGCTCGCCAAAATACCAGGTCGGCCTACCGCCGCATGATTCCCAAGACCTCCGGGCTGCGCTCCAACCGTCCGAGCCTGCGTGCAACAAACTCGTTTTTCGCCAAAATTTTTGGAATCCGTGACGCGCGGTCTCCCCTTGCACGCAAACGGGGCGCCCGCAGGCCCTCGCCCGCAAGCACCCCGTCTTCGCCCGTCCTGCAAGGGCCGCCCGGGGCCCGCGCGCAACGCGGCCCCGGCCGTCCCCGCCAACCTCCTTAGCTAATCCAGCAGCGGTTGAGCTTGGCCACCGTGCCGGGGTTCAGGAACAGGTTGTGCACGCGGTCCGACGCCACGTAGTAGTGCGTGTAGTACATGAGCGGCGCCACCGGGAAGTCCTCGGCCACCATGGCGTTGCAGTCGCGGTAGGCCTGGTTGCGCTCGTCCTCGTCGGCAATCTGGCAGGCGGCGTAGATGGCCTCGTCGTACTCGTCGTTGTAGTGGCGCGAGTAGTTGTTGGGCGAGCTACTGTGGAACAGGTCGTTCAGCACGCTGTAGGCGTTGGGGGCGGTGAGCACCCAGCCCATGCGGCCGGCCTGGAAGCTGCCGCTCTGGCAGTTGTCAAGATAGGTCGCCCACTCCTGCACCTCGATGGTCGAGTCGACGCCGCAGTCGGCCAGGTCGGCCTGGATCATCTGCATGATGTTCTCGTTGCTCGAGCCCGAGTTGCACGTCAGGGTCAGTGACAGGTTGCGGCTGCCGTTGTCGTCGAGCGGGTAGCCGGCGGCGTCGAAGTACTCGCCGGCCAGCTCGGCGTCGCCCTCGGCCGGGCAGAAGTCCCACGCGCCCTCCTCGTAGGCGACCAGGCCGGGCATGAGGATGTTGTCGGCCGGCTCGCGGGTACCCTGGAAGACCGTGGTGCAGATGGCCTGGCGGTTGATGGCGCACGAGATGGCGATGCGCAGGTTCTTGTCGGAGAGCAGCTCGTCCTCGTTGTTCATCAGCAGGTAGAAGACGGAGAGCTCGCTGCCGTTGAAGTACTGCTCGCCGGGGTTGGCCAGGTAGCCGTCCTGGGAGGCCGTGCCGTAGGTGGCGGCAGCCATCTCGAACATGCCCGAGGGCACGACGGTGAAGTCGAGGTTGCCGGCCTGGAACTCGGTCCAGGCGGTCGTGTCGTCGGCGTAGATCATGAAGTTGACGCCGTCGAGGTTGGGCACCTCGCCCCAGTAGTCGTCGAAGCGCTCAAGCTGGATGTACTGGCCGTCGACCCACTCGCCCTTCATCTTGAACGGGCCGTTGCCCACCGGGGCGAGGTGGAAGCTCTGGTAGTCGTCGCCCGGGCCGCCCATGCCGTAGGGAATGGGCGAGCTCGAGATATCGGTCATGTCGAGCAGGAAGTCGCCGTAGGGGGCGCGCAGGGTCACGACGATGGTGTAGTCGTCGGGGCACTCGACGCCGGTCAGCTCGTCGGCCTCGCCGTTCATCATCTCGGTGGCGCCGGCGATCTGCTCGACCTTGTAGCCCTGCGAGGAGGGCGAGGGCGTGAAGTCGGCGCGGCAGATGCGCTCCCAGGAGTACTTGAAGTCGGCCGAGGTCACCGGGTCGCCGTTGTGGAACAGGGCGTCCTGGCGCAGATAGAAGGTGTAGACGGTGGCGTCGTCGTTGACCTCCCAGCTCTCGGCGGCCAGGGGCGCGACGGTCTGGTTGCCCCAGTCCCAGGTCACCAGCGTGTCGAACAGGTTGTGGGCCACCTCGACGCCCTGGTTCTCCTCGGTGTCGAACGGCTCGATGCCCGTCGGGTTGGTGATGTAGAAGTTCAGCGTGCCGCCGGTGACGGGCTCCTCGTCGGTGATCTCGTCGGGCTCGGGGATGTCCTCCCCTTCTTCCTCTTCGGAAGCCTCCTCCTCGTCGGCGAGCGCAAGCGAACCGCCGGAGGCCAGCGCAATCGCCGCACCCGTCGCCATCGCGCCGCGCACAAACGAGCGACGACTTATCATTGTTGAAAACTGCTGCATAATGGCCATTGCGATGGGTCCCTTCTCGTCGGTTATAAAATCAGGTCCATCTTCCGGCACGGCCTGGTCGTCGCAACCCGCAGCATGGTTTTGATTGCCAGCGCACCGTGTCGTCACGATACTCAATTATCGTTTCGTTAAGGTTTCTCTTTACCGGCCGTCAATCAATCCGCTGTACGAACGGCCGTTTTATACCGGCAAAGTGTTTTAATCGCCTAAAGGAACTATGGTTTGCACACACAGATGGGGAGTTTTTCAGCCGGTCGGCATCTGCCGACGCCGTCCCGCCTTCAACGGGCGGCATCGAGACATGAGGGCACCCGATTGGCAAAGGCAGCCCCGCGCCTCCGTCCGCATCCCTGCGGCAAAAGGCACGGGGCCGTCTTCATAGGACCGCCGCCATACCGCCGACCGGGCCGTCCTCCCAGACACGCCGCCGAGCGAACTCTGACGCCCAGTCCCTACTCGCTCAGCCAGCAATGGTTGTAGCGCGAGTAGCCCATCGGGTTCATGAGCAGGTTGTTCACGCGCGAAGAGGTCACAAAGCCGTGCGTGTAGCAGAACATCGGGATCAGCGGGAAGTCCTCGGCCAGCATCGCGTCCACCTCGTGGTAGGCCGCGGCGCGGTCGTCCGCGTCGGTGAGGCTCGCCGCCGCGGTGAGCGCGTCCTCGAAGTCGGGGTTGCTGTACTGGCAGTAGTTGCTGCTCGCCCCGCTCGAGAAGGCGTCCTGCAGGAAGAAGTAGGCTGTAAGGGCCTCGCAGGTAAAGCCCATGCGGCCCATCTGGTACTCGCCGGCGCTCAGGGCACTGAGGTAGGCGGCCCATTCCTGCGTCTGCACCTGCGCGTCGATGCCCACCTCTGCCAGCTCGGCCTGGACCATCTGGAAGATCTCCTCGTTGCTCGAACCGGCGTTGGTCGTCAACGTGATGGAAAGGCCGCGGCTGCCGTTCTCGTCCGCCGGGTAGCCGGCCGCGTCGAGGTATTCGGCCGCCTTCTCGAGGTCGGCGTTCGCCTGGCAGTGCTCCCAGGTGCCCTCCTGGTACCCGTCGAGCGAGGGAGGCAGGAAGTCGGTCACCGGGATGCGCGACCCCTCGAGCGCGGTGTCGCAGATGGCCTGGCGGTCGACGGCGTACGATATGCCGATGCGCAGGTCTTTGTTGGACATCACCTCGTCTTCGTTGTTGCACACCAGGCAGTACACCGTGGTCTCAAGTCCGTTGAGCACCTGGCTGCCGGGGTTGGCGATGTTGCCGTCCTCGTCGGCCTGGCCGTACAGCTGCAGCGACGTCGCATACTGCCCGCTGGGGATGACCGTGAAGTCGAGCGCGCCCGACTGGAACTCGAACCAGGCGGTCTCGTCGTCGGAATAGATCATGAAGTTGATGCCGTCGATGAGCGGGCGGTCGCCCCAGTAGTCGTCGAAGCGCTTGACGATGATATACTGGCCGTCAGCCCACTCGCCGTCCATCATGAAGGGGCCGTTGCCGATGGGCGCCACGCGGAAGGCCTGGTAATCCTCCTCGTTGTCGGTGCAGCCGGCGGGCACAGGGGCCGTGACGCTGTGCGAGCAGATGATCGGGAAGTCCGCAAACGGGTAGGTCAGGTTCACAACGAACGTGTAGTCGTCGGGACACTCGATGTCGAGCTCGTCAGCCTCGCCCGCCATCATCTCGGTCGCCCCCTTGACCATCGAGATCGTGGAACCCATGGTCGAGGGCGACGGCTCGAAGTCGGCGCGGCAGATGCGCTCCCAGGAGTACTTGAAGTCGGCCGAGGTCACCGGGTCGCCGTTGTGGAACGTGGCGCCTTCGCGCAGGTGGAACGTGAACTGGGTGGCATCTTCGTTGGACTCCCAGCTCTCGGCGGCCAGCGGCGTCACCACGCCGTCGGTGTTGTTGATGGCCGTCAACGGGTCGAACAGGGCGTGGCACACCATGGTACCGTTGTTTTCGGAGGCCGCGAACGGCTCGATGCCAACCGGGTTGCTGAGATACCAGTTGAGCATGCCTCCCTCGACGCCTCCCTCGACGTTCTCGTCGGAGGCGACGTAGTCGGCCACGTCGTCGGAGCTGACGCCCTCGTCCGCCAGCGAGACGGAGGCTCCCAGGGCCAGGACGGCCGCTGTGGCGGCGGCGCCTGCGACGAACGAACGTCGGGTCATGCCCGCAGACAGTGCGCTGTCAAACATCATGGGTGTTCCCTTCTCGCGTTCGCCCGACATGCGGACAAGCCGGACACAAATGACGCGGCGCTACACCGCAAAAAACCGGGCGACACCGAAACAGCATGATTATCATAGTCGCGCAGGCGTTACACTGCGGTTACAAGGCGAATTTTGCTCACATATATTCATAGTAATATTCAAAATAGGCAGATGTTTTATGCAATAAAAGATGAAATTTGCCTTTCACGCCCCGTCAGCGCCCGTCCACCGCAGCGGGGCGCCGATCGCCTTCTGTCCGGCAACCGACGCCCCGCCTTTTGCCGCCGCGCGCCCGGGCGCGGCACGCCCGCCTATCCGTCAAGGCGCCCTGCAAAAAAGCACCCGCTACCTACTTGCCGGCCTCCACCAGCTCCTTGGCCATTTCGCGCAGTTTGAACTTCTGCACCTTCATGCTAGGCGTCATGGGGAAGTCGTCCACGAAGAACACCCGCTTGGGCACCTTGTAGCGCGCGATGCGGGGGATGGCCCACGCGCGCACCTGCTCCTCGGTCATGTCCTCGTAGCCGGGACGGGTGCGAACGAACGCGCCCACAATCTCGCCGTACTTGGCGTCGGGGATGCCCACCACCTGCGCGTCGAGCACGCCGGGCATCGTGAGCAGGAAATTCTCGATCTCGAGCG
>CAZUFB010000056.1:0-14100 GCA_964619775.1 uncultured Coriobacteriaceae bacterium | reverse complement strand
AGCGCAGGGGACTCATAATCCCTGGGTTGCAGGTTCGAATCCTGCTGGGCCCACCATCGAGATATCTGGTCGAATGGAGTAATCCATTCGACCTTTTTGCATATGCCGCCCCGCTTTGCAGCGCGCGGACCCGACTCCGTCGAAAGCGAGCCGCCGCCATGTCTTCCGCACTGCAGCCCGATTCACGCTTCGCATGCGCCCGCTAGCGCGCCGCAGCACAACGTAACGGCTGAGTCCGCTTCCGCTCGGGACCCGTCCTGCCGCACAGGCCATTGCCCGGCCGGGCCTTGCGTTTCCGTCCTCGGCCTTTCCCGAAAGAGTACGCCATGTCTGTCAGCAGCGTCATCATATGGTTCATTTTCGGCTGTCTCGTCTTGGGCGCGGCCGATCATTTGCTTGGCGGCCGGCTACGTCTGGGCGTCCAGTTCGAGAGGGGCCTCAACGCCATCGGGTCGCTGACGCTCAGCATGGTGGGCATCATGGCGCTTGTGCCGCTCATATCGAGCGTCGTCGCCCCGGCGGTCACGCCGCTGTTCGACGCCATCGGGGCCGACCCGTCGCTGTTCGCCGGCATCCTTCTGCCCATCGACATGGGCGGCTACAGCATGGCGGTCGACCTGGCAGAAGACCCTCGGATCGGTCTTTTGTCTGGTTGCGTGCTCAGCACGATGATGGGCTGCACCGTGGTGTTCAGCATCCCGGTCGGCCTGGGCATAATAGCCCCGGAAGACGGGCGGCCGTTCTCGCTGGGCATGCTGTGCGGTTTTGTGACCATACCGCTCGGGGTTTTGGCCGCCGGCCTTGCGATGGGGATCCCGTGGGGCCTGCTGTTGCGCAACCTGGCACCCATTGCGGCGATCTCGGCCCTGCTTATGCTCGGCATCGCCAAGGTGCCCCGGGTCATGGTCAAAGGGTTCAAGGTGTTCGGGCGCGTCGTGGGAGCCGTCTCGGTCGCGGGGCTCGTGCTCGGGGCTGCGCACCTCATTGTCGGGGTCGACCTGGTGGCAGGTATGGACTCGCTCGACGAGGGACTGCTCACCGTGGGCCACATCGGCGTCACGCTTGCCGGTGCGTTCGTGCTTGTCGAGGTCGTCGGGCGTGTGGCGAAAAGACCCCTCGCCGTTCTTGGTGACCGCGTCGGCATCGGCTCCGAGGCGATGCTGGGCGTGCTCGCCTGCCTGGCGCACGTCATCCCGATGTTCCAGAACATGGGTACGTTCAGCGAGCGCGGCAAAGTGGTCGCCTGCGCTTTCTCGGTGTCGGGGTCGTTTGCGCTTGCAAGTCACCTGGCCTTCGTCGCCGGGGTCCACCCCGAGATGATGGGGCCCATGCTGGCAGCAAAGGCCGTGGGTGGCCTGACGGCCGTTCTGCTCGCACTGTTCGTGACGCGGCCTAAGGCCAAAGACCCTGCCGCTCAGGTGGACGGACAGCCCGTCGAAGGGTGAAGGCGTCTGGCCTGTAGGTAACGCCTTGCCTGTGGAAGACCTTGTGCCGCTTGCGGTGTCGCAGGCGACGCAAGGCGGGTTCTGGGCCCTTTCATGTTAGAATAAGCTTACTTTATACAAACGGCGCCGGACCTCGGGATGTCCGTTGTGCGGAGTCGTGCGAACGGCGAAAAGGGAGTGACGGTGGAAAGCCTGGCGTTTGAGGAGTGCGTCGAGGTGTTGGAGCGCGGCCTGGTCGAATGGTGCTCGCCCACCATGGCGGGAGTCAAACCGTCGAACATGTTCAACGTGGGGCGCTTCCATCAGAGAGGAACGCTGCCCTGCGGCAGGCCGTTCATGCTGGTGTTTCCGCACCGACTGCTCTGCGACGCGGTGGAGGCAATCGTCCCGCGCCTTGCGGAAGCGGGAGTCAGGGTGTGCGCCATGGCCGAGAGGCACGGTTCTTCGTCGGTGTTTGCCTACAGGCCCGACCTGCTGTCCGCGTTCATACAGCACGACCCCGAGGCCACGATGCTCGAGATGGAAGGCTATGACGTCTCCGACGTCGCAGGGTGCGTCGAGCGCGTTCGACGGCGCATCCTTGACTTCGATGCCTGCCCGCGCGACGCCGAAGGGTTCGACCGCTACCCCCACGAGATCGGCTTTTTGCTCGGGTACCCGCTCGAGGACGTGCTGGGGTTTGTCCGCAACCGGCAGTCGGTCCTTCTGCGCGGCCATTGGAACGTCTATTCCGACGTGGTTCGGGCCCGGAGAATCTTCGGTCTCTACGACGCGTGCACCGCTGCGAACCGGGGGCGCCTGCTCGCAGGCGAGCCTCTCGAGGGCCTTGCGACGGTTAAACCCCTTCCGCTGTCGGCGCTGTGGGCCCTTTACGAAACGACGGTGCGGGCCTATTAGCAGGGCGACCCGCAACGGGGCTGTGCAACGTTGCGCTTAGACCGCATGCCCCTGCGTGCATCGCCTTTGCGCCTTGCGCGGCAATTCTGCGGACTGTTCCAAAAAGGTCCCTGCGACGATCCCGACGGAGCCGCCCCTATGTCCCGCCGCGACCACGCGGCTTTCGGGGTCTGCCGTGCGCCTTCGCCTTTTCGGAGCGTCCGGCAGGGCGGTTCTCGCCTCCCGGGGTTCTCGGTTTGCGTCCCTGGCCCTGCGGGGCGGCGTTTCCGCTCTGCCCTGTATGCTCCCGCCGGCGCGTCTTTTCCCGCAGGCCCTCTTTGCCGTGCGCCTTCGGCCCGTCGGGCCTGATGAGGCAGCGCGGCCCGTAGCCGATGAGGTCCACGCGGCGTGCTTTGAGCAGCGCCTTGCGCACCAGCTCGTAGTTCTTGGGGTCGCGGTATTGGATGAGGGCGCGCTGCATGGCGCGCTCCTCATTCGAGCGGGCCACGTAGACGGGTTCCATCGTGCGCGGGTCCACGCCGGTGCACCACATCACGGTCGAAAGCGTCGAGGGGGTGGGGTAGAAGTCGCTCACCTGCTCGGGCATGTAGCCCATGTCGCGCACGGCCTCGGCCAAGGCTATCGCGTCTTCGAGGGTCGAGCCGGGGTGCGATGACATGAGGTAGGGAACCGCGTACTGTTTGAGCCCCAGCTCGCGGTTAACCTGGTCGAACAGCTCGCAGAACCTGCGGTAGACTTCGGGACCCGGCTTGCCCATATAGCGCAGGACGTTGGCGCTCACGTGTTCGGGCGCCACGCGCAGCTGGCCGCTCACGTGGTGGGCCGCCAGCTCGTGCACGAACCGCGCGCCGTCGGGGTCGGCGAGCACGTAGTCGAAGCGCATTCCCGAGCGCACGAAGACCTTCTTCACGCCGGGCAGCTCGCGCAGCGTACGCAGCAGGTCGAGGTAGGCGCTGTGGTCGGCCTCGAGCTTGCGGCACGGTTCGGGGAAGAGGCACTGCCTCGTAGGACAGACGCCGCGCTTAAGCTGGGCGGCGCACGAGGGTGCCATGAAGTCGGCCGTAGGCCCGCCCACGTCGTGGATGTACCCCTTGAAGTCGGGCGCCTGCACCAGGGCGCGCGCCTCGCGCACGAGCGACTCCTTGCTGCGCGCTTGGACCCGGCGCCCCTGGTGGAAAGCCAGGGCGCAGAAGCTGCACCCGCCGAAGCACCCGCGGTTCGCGGTGAGCGAGAAGCGCACCTCCTTGATGGCGGGCACGCCGCCGTCCCTTTCATAGGAGGGATGGTAGGTGCCCATGTAGGGCAGCTCGTAGACGAAGTCCAGCTCGTCTTGCGAAAGCGGTTCGGCGGGCGGGTTCTGGATGACGAGCTGGTGTTCGCCGTAGCGCTCCACGAGGGTCTTGGCGGTCAGCGCGTCCATGTTGCGGTACTGGACGGCGAAGCTTCGCGCGTAGGCGAGGCGGTCCTCGAGCAGCTCGTGGTAGGAGGGAAGCTCCACGCAGTCGCCGTCGGTGGCCGAGGTGTCGCGCGCCCGGTAGGCCGTGCCTCGCACAAAGGTGACGTCGCGCACGTCGATGCCGGCCGACAGCGCGTCGGCCACCTCGCGGATCGCCCGCTCTCCCATACCGTAAACGAGCAGGTCGGCGTTGCTGTCGAGCAGCACCGAGCGCCGGATGGAGTTGCTCCAGAAGTCGTAGTGGGCAAGCCGGCGCAGCGAGGCCTCGATGCCGCCTATGACGATGGGGGCGTCGCGGAAGCGCTTGCGGACGAGGTTCGCGTAGACGGTCACCGCGCGGTCGGGGCGCAGGCCCGCCTTGCCGCCCGGCGAGTAGGCGTCGGTCGAGCGCCTGCGCCTGTTCGAGGTGTAGTGGTTGACCATCGAGTCCATGTTGCCCGACGAGACGAGGAAGCCCAGGCGTGGCTTGCCGAGCACGGCGACGCTCTCGGGGTCGCGCCAGTCGGGTTGGGCGACGATGCCCACCGTGTAGCCGTGCGCCTCGAGCACCCGGGAGATGATGGCGGTGCCGAACGAGGAGTGGTCTATATAGGCGTCGCCCGTCACGTAGACGAAGTCGAGCCGGTCGATGCCCTGGGCGCGCATCTCGGCGCGCGTCGTGGGGAGAAAGCCCATCTTCTAGACCTCCGTCCCCGCGGGTGCCGCATCCGCCCGGCCGCCGTCCCGGCCGAAGAACTCCCCGGCTATGCGGGCCGACTCGGCGGCGTCCTTGCCGTAGTAGTCGGCGCCGACCATGCGGGCGTACTCGGGGTTGAGCACTGCGCCGCCCACCATCACCTTGCACCACGGGGCCTGATCGTGCAGAAGCGCGATGGTTTCCTCCATCGCCCGCACCGTCGTGGTCATGAGCGCCGACAGGCCCACGAGGCGCACGCCGTTGGCGCGCACGCAGTCCACGACCGCCTGGGGTTCGACGTCGCGGCCCAGGTCGTGCACCCGGTAGCCGTAGTTCTCGAGCAGCATGCGCACGATGTTCTTGCCGATGTCGTGGATGTCGCCCTTTACGGTGGCCAGCACGATGTCGCCCTTGTCTGCGGTCGCGGCCGCAGGCGAGGCGGCGCGCACGGAGTCGAAACCGGCCTTGACCGCCTCGGCGGAAGCCATGAGCTGGGGGAGGAAGAGCTCGCCGCGCTCGAAGCGCGTGCCCACCTCGTCGAGCGCAGGGATGAGGCACCCGTCGAGGACGTCGAGCGGGTCGCGGTCCCGTAGAAGAGCGCGCACCGCATCGGGTATGGGGCCCTTGCGTCCGGTCAGGACGAGGTGGCGTACCTGCATGGCGAGGTCGTCCGAGGAGGCGGCCGTCTCGCCGAACGGTGAGGTGGGGCTTGAGTTTGAAGCTGATCCTTCAGTCGAACCCGAGACATCTCTTGAAAGAGTGCTATTTAACGATAAACTTGAAGGTGATAGTTCGGCAGTGTCCGGCTGCCCGGCGCCCGAGGAGGGGTCGTAGGGGTTTGGCAAACCGGCGTAGCCTTCGATGAACTCCCGTGCACCCTCGTCCTGTGCGTTGAGTACGCGCTGGGCCGCCACCACGTCGCGCATACGCCGCGACTTGGGGTTCACGATGGCCAGGTCGAGCCCCGCCCCGAAGGCGGAGGCGAGGAAGACGGCGTTGAGCAGGTCGCGCTGCGGCAGGCCGAAGCTGACGTTGGACACGCCGAGCACCGTGCGCACGCCGAGCTCGTCCTTGATGCGGCGGACGGCCGCCAGAATCTCGGGCACCTGGGCCTGGTTGGTCGACGCGGCCATGGCCAGGCAGTCGACGACGACGTCCTCACGCGGAACCCCGGCCCGCTCGGCGGCCTCCACGATGCGCCGGGCTATGGCGACGCGTCCGTCGGCGGTGGCCGGGATGCCGTCCTCGTCGAGGGTGAGCGCGACGACGGCGCACCCGTAGCGCGCGACGACGGGCAGGACCGACGCCAGGCTTTCGGCCGTACCGTTCACCGAGTTGACGAGCGGCTTTCCGGCGTAGCGCCGCGCCGCCCGCTCGATGGCGGCGGGGTCGGAGGAGTCGAGCTGCAAGGGCAGGTCGCACACCGCCTGGATGCGCGCGGCCGCCTCTGCGAGCACGCGGGGCTCGTCGAGCTCGGGCAGGCCGACGTTGACGTCGAGCGCGTCGGCGCCCAGCTCCGCCTGGCCGATGGCCTCGCCCACCAGGTAGTCGTAGTCCCCGCGGCGCAGGGCCTCCTTGAGGCGTGGTTTGCCGGTGGGGTTGATGCGCTCGCCGACGATCGCCACATCGGGGCGCCCGGCCTCGAGCACGAGGCTGCGCCGGGCGCTGCAGACGGCAAACGGGCGCGGCCGGCAGCGCGGGGCAGGCGCGGGACGGCCGTCGAGCAGCCCGCGCAGCAGGCGGATGTGCTCGGGCGTGGTGCCGCAGCAGCCTCCCAGCACGGTGGCGCCGGCGTCGAGCAGGCCTTGCGCGGCGCGCGCGTACTCTTCGGGCCCCACGTTGTAGACGGTCCGGCCGTCCTCCATGCGTGGCAGGCCGGCGTTGGCCTGCACCATGAGGGGGACGCGCGCGAAAGGCGCCATGCGCGCGACGAGCGGCGCGAGCGCATCGGGCCCCAGCGAGCAGTTGACTCCCAGGGCGTCGACGCCCAGCCCCGACAGCGTCAACGCGGCCTCCTCGGGGCCGGTGCCCAGGAAGGTGCGGCCGTCTTCGCCGAAAGTCATCGTGGCCACGACGGGCAGCCCGCAGTTCTCGCGGCAGGCGAGCACGGCCGCCTTGGCCTCGAGCAGGTCGCCCATGGTCTCGACGACCACGAGATCGGCGCCGGCCTTCTGGGCGGCGCGCGCCTGCTCGGCGAACAGCCCATACGCCTCGTCGAAGGAGAGCGTCCCGAGGGGTTCGAGCAGCATGCCCGTGGGCCCGACGTCGCCTGCGACGTAGCGCGCCCCGGCGCCCCGGGCGCAGGCGACGGCCGCCGCGAAGACCTCGTCGACCGAGGCGGCGCCGGCGAGTTTGTGGGCGTTGGCGCCGAAGGTGTTGGCGGTGGCGACGTCGCAGCCGGCCTCGACGTAGGCTCGGTGGATCTCCTCGACCACCTCGGGGTGCGTCAGGCACAGCAGTTCGGGCAGCGCCCCGGCCGCCAGGCCCGCGCGCTGCAGCATCGTTCCCATCGCGCCGTCGAACAAAAGGTACGACCGGCCCTCGAAGACGCGGCGCAGGAAGGGATCGTCGGTGCGGACGGTGTTCATGCCCAAGACCTTTCTTATGCGTTTGCGGGGCCGTCGGCGCCCTCCCCGGCGCGTCCCCGCCCTTCGGGTGGATAGCACCGCACGCCGCGCGCGCGGTACGAGCACGATGCGTGCAGGCTGCACGACGCGCATCCGAGGTCGGGCTCGGCGGGCTGGTCGGGGAAGAGCCCTACGACGGCGGTCACGCTTTTGGTGGGGACCAGCAGGTGCTCGCGGCTTGCGGTGAGCCCGAGCCGGCGCGGGGCGTCGAGCACGTCGAGCAGGACGGGTTGGACGGACAGCGCGAAGTCGCCGTAGCCGGGGCTGAAGCGGCGCCCGCAGCGCAGGCCTCGGCTACGGGCCCATGCGGCGATCTCGTCCTGGACGGCGTCGACCGCCCACTCCACCAGGTCCGAACAGGCGGCGTCGTAGACGAGCTGGGCCAGGGGGTCGGTCGCGCCCAGGGTGCGGATGCGACGGTCGGCGGGGGCTCCGAGCGTGCAGGCGAGCAGGGCCGCTCCGCTCGCCCCCGCGAGGCAGCCGGCGATCGAACGGCCGGCCAGCGAAAGCTCAGTGCCTGCGACCCGACTGCCGACGGCGGGGCCGTCGGGACCTGCGGGCTCCAGGGGAAACGCCCGCCAGAGCCATCGGGGCTTCAGTTCGGCGTCGCAGCGGCTGGCCACGTCCTCGATGCGCGCGAGCAGCCCGGGGTCGACCTCCTGCCCCGCATAGCCCAGGTAGCGCAGGACCTCGGGGAGGCGGATGCGGCCCGCGGTTCCTTGTGCGGCTCCGTCCGCCACCGCGCCCTAGCCCCTCAGCGCCGCGACGAGCGCGCGGGCGACCTCGGGGCGGTTCATCGTGTAGACGTGCAAGCCGTCGACCCCGTGCTCTTTGAGGTCGACGAGCTGGTTGGCGGCGTACTCCACGCCGGCGGCGCGCAGGGCGGCCGGGTCGTCCTCGTGGCGGGCGAGCAGGCGCACGATGGCCCCCGGCAACGAGACGCCGCACATGAACACCATGCGCGAGACCTGGTTCTTGCTCATGAACGGCATGATGCCGCACGAGATGGGCACGGTGACGCCGGCCTTGGCGGCGAGCTCGCGAAAGCGGTAGAACACGTCGTTGTCGAAGAAGAGCTGGGTGATGAGGAAGCTCGCGCCCGCGTCCTGCTTCTCCTTAAGGAGGCGCAGGTCGTTTTCGAGGCTCTCGCACGATATGTGTCCCTCGGGGTAGGCGGCCGCGCCCACGCAGAAGCCGGCGCCGACGAGGGCCGCCACCAGGTCTGCCGCGCAGGCGAAGTCGCCGGGGGCCGCGCCGGGGACCGGGTCGCCGCGCAGGGCGAGCACGTTGCGTATCCCGGCAGCCCGGAGCTCGTCGACCTTTGCGTCGAAGGAGGTACGGGTCATTCCCTGGCAGGTGAGGTGCGCCACCGTCGGCACGCCGTGGACGTGCTGCACCATGGAGGCGACCTTGGTGGTGGCGCGGGCGTTGCCGCCGCCTCCGGCGGAGTAGGTGACGCTGACGAAGGCGGGGTCGAGCGCGGCGAGCTCGCCGGTAATACGGGCGGCCTCCTCGCCGGAAATCTCGCCTTTGGGAGGGAAGATCTCGAACGAGACGGGCTGCGAGCCAGGCGAGTACAGGTCGGCCACGCGGGGTTCGTGCTGTGCGTCCATGGAGCCTCCTCGGTGGGTATGCGTCCGGACCAGTATAGTTCCTCTGCCGAGTGCCCGGGCCGGCCGGACGCCGCAGGCAGAGAGTAAGCACAAGGGCCGGGCCGCCATGGGCGAGAGGCGGGGAAGTCGAGCGCGTCGCGGTGGTAGCCGTGCTTGGCGTCGCGGCGCTTCTTAGGGGCGACGAGGATGCAGGAGGGTGTCGCCGAAGTTCACCGGGCGCCTCGACAGCTTCGCCTTCGTCGGGGCGGTCAACGGCCGGCCGCCCTGGGCGGTCCGGCCTTCTGCCCTTTTGGCGAAGGCCGGACCGCCGACGTGCGCCTCGGGTTCGGGCGCGCGGGCGCGTGGGGTATAGTGGCGTTCAGACACATCCGCGGAAAGACATGCTCTCCGTGAGGAGATTGGACGCACGCACGCATGATAGTTCAGGTCGACAAGCTCGCGAAGTCGTTCGGGGGTCGCACGCTGTTCTCCGACGCCTCGTTTCAGATCAATCCCCACGAGCGCTACGCCCTCGTCGGCCCCAACGGCGCCGGCAAGACCACGATGCTCAAGATGATCATGGGCAAGGAGGCCCCCGACGCGGGCAACGTGTTCTTTGCCAAGGGCACGAGCATCGGCTACCTCGAGCAGGAGGCCATCGAGATCGCGGGCCGCTCGGTCATCGAGGAGGTTCTCTCGTCGGCCACCGAGATCAAGGCCCTTGAGAGGCGCATCGCCGAGCTGGAGCGCCTGCTGTCCGACCCGGCCCAGGAGGCCAACCACGGGCAGCTGCTCGAGGAGTACGGCCGCGCCCGCGACCGCTTCGAGAGCGCGGACGGCTACCAGATCGAGCCGCGGGCGCGCGCCATCCTGGCGGGCCTGGGCTTTGCGGTGGCCGACTTCGACCGCGACGTGGCGGAGTTCTCGGGCGGTTGGCAGATGCGCATCCAGCTGTCGAAGCTGCTGCTGCGCCATCCCGACCTGCTGCTGCTCGACGAGCCCACCAACCACCTCGACCTCGCCAGCGTGCGCTGGCTCGAGAGCTTCCTGACGGGCTACGACGGCGCGGTGCTCATCGTGAGCCACGACCGCGCCTTCCTCGACGGCATGGTCAACCACGTCGCCGCCATCGAACACGGCAAGCTCACCGTCTACGTGGGCAACTACTCGTCCTACGTCGAGCAGCGCGAGGCCGCCCTCGAACAGCTGCGCGCCGCCAAGGCGGAGCAGGACCGCGAGATCGCGCACCTCGAGGAGTTCATCGAGAAGTTCCGCTACAAGGCCACCAAGGCCCGCCAGGCGCAGGACCGCATCAAGAAGCTCGAGAAGATCATGGCCGAGCGCATCGTGCTGCCCGAGCAGCACAAGCGCGTACACTTCCGCTTTCCGCAGCCGCCGCGCACCTCCGACCTCGTGGTGGAGCTCGCGGGCGTCGCGAAGAGCTACGGCGACAAGCACGTCTATCGCGACGTCTCGCTCAAGCTCCACCGCGGCCAGCGTGTGGCCCTCGTGGGGCCCAACGGTGCCGGCAAGTCGACGCTCATGAAGATCATCGCGGGCGACACCGCGCCCGACCGCGGCACGCGCCGCCTGGGCGACCACGTGACGGTGGCCTACTATGCCCAGCACCAGCTCGAGGAGCTCGATCCCGCCAACACGGTCATGCAGGAGATGGACCGCTCGGCGAGCGGCTGGACGTCCTCGGAGGAGCGCCAGCTCCTGGGCGCCTTCCTCTTCAAGGGCGACGACGTCGACAAGAAGGTCTCGGTGCTGTCGGGCGGCGAGAAGGCGCGTCTGGCGCTTGCCAAGATGCTCGTGGCCCCCACGCCGCTTCTGTGCCTCGACGAGCCCACCAACCACCTCGACATCGACTCGGTGGACATCCTCGAGGACGCGCTGGCGGGCTTCGACGGCACGATCGTGCTCATCTCGCACGACCGCCACCTCATCCGCGCGGTCGCCAACCGCATCGTGGAGGTCAAAGACGGCGGCATCACAGTCTACGACGGCGACTACGACTACTACCTGTGGAAGTCCGAGCAGATGACCGGCGAGACGGTCGAGGCGCGCGACGCCCGGGCGACGGCCCCCAAACGGGGGAAGGCCGCCAAGCCGCAGACCGCCGTCCAGGCCGCCGAGCGCGAGAAGGAACGCAGGCGCGCCCAGGCCGCCGAGCGCCAGGAGGCCCAGCGCCGGCTCAAGAGCGCGCGCAACAGGCTGCAGAAGGTCGAGCGCGACATGGCTGCCGGCCAGGCGCGCTACGACGAGCTGATGGCGCTCATGGCCTCAAACGACCTGTACAACGACAAGGACGCCTTCGACAAGGCCCTGGAGGAGTACAACCGCCTCAAACCGCGCCTCGCGAAGCTCGAGGAGGAGTGGCTCGAGCTCTCGGCCCAGATCGAGGAGCAGGCAGCCGCCCAGGTCGCGGCGCGCGGGTAGGGGGCGGTCGCGGTGAGGCGGCTTCTCGCAACCGTGCTGCGCGTCGTGTCATGCGCCTTGCTTGTCGTCTGCACCGCGTTGCTGCTGCTGGCCGCCTCCCTGCTGTCGTCCCAGGTTGCCGTGTCCCTGGGCGTCGCCCCTCTGGCGCTGGCGGTGACGCGCGCCCTGCCCGCCCCGCTGTCGTTCTGGGGTGTGCTTGCCTCGCCGCTGGGCGGGGTGTTCCGCACGGACTTCGTGCTCGTTGCCCTGGCCGCCTTCGTCGCGGCCAAGATCCTGCGAAAGATTGCGAGGGTCCTTTCGTGACGTTTTCCCTGGAGTATCTTGCCGTCATCCTCATCGAGCTTGTGTGCATCGTGCTCTCCGTCATGGTGCACGAGGTCTCGCACGGTTATGCGGCCTACCGCTTGGGCGACCCCACGGCCAAAAGGGCCGGGCGCCTGACGCTCAACCCGGTTAAGCACCTCGACCCGGTCGGCTCCATCGCCCTGCCGCTCGTCATGGCGCTTCTGAACGCGCCCATTTTCGCCTACGCCAAGCCGGTGCCCTACAACCCCTACTATTTCAAGAACCGCAAGCGGGGCGAGCTCGTCGTGGCCTTCGCCGGGCCTCTGTCCAACGTGGCGCAGGCGCTCGTGGGGGCGCTGGTGTGCTTTCTGGCCAACTACGGATCGCGAGGGCTGTACGGCACCTTCGGCTGGGAGGTCCTCACCTGGGTCTTCACGTTCGGCTACTACTACTGCTACATCAACCTTGTGCTGTTCTTCTTCAACGTCATCCCGCTGCCCCCGCTTGACGGCGCGAGCATCGTGGCGGTGTTCCTCAGCGAGAGGGGCCTTGAGAAGTTCTACCGCGTCAAGCAGTACTCCATGTTTATCCTGCTGGCGGTGCTCGTCCTCATCCCGATGGCCACGCCGTGGAACCCGCTGAGCTGGTACATGCGCCACACGGCGGGCGCCCTGCTCGGTGTTCTCATCCCGTACTAGGGGTGTCGCCCCCATGAGCTACCGGGTATCGACGGCGGGTTTCGAGGGTCCCTTCGACCTGCTGCTCCAGCTGGTGACGCGGCAGAAGGTCGACATCGGGGCGGTGTCAGTCGCGGCGATCGCCGACCAGTACCTCGCCGAGGTCGCGCGCATGGGAGACCTCGACCTCGAGGTTGCGAGCGACTTCGTTCTTGTGGCCTCGACCCTGCTCGACCTCAAGGCGGCCTCGCTGGTGCCCGACGAGCCCGCCGGGCGCGGGGGCGAGGGCGACGAGGAGTTCGAGAACCTCTCGCCCGAGGAGGTCCGCGACGTGCTCGTGGCGCGGCTCGTCGCCTACCGCCAGTTCAAGAACGCCGCCGCGGCGCTGGCGGCGCGCGGCGAGGCCGAGGGGCGCATGCACCCGCGCACCGTCGGCCCCGACCCGGAGTTCCTGAACCTGATGCCCGACTACCTCGAGGGCGTCGAGCTGTCGGCGCTGTCGTCGGTCTGCGCGCGGTTCGTGGGCCGGCGTGAGACGCTGCTGCTTGAAAGCGAGCACATCGCACCCAGGCGCATGCCGCTCGAGACGCGCGTGGAGCAGGTCGACGGCCAGGTGCGGGCGGCGCGCCACATCACGTTCGAGGAACTGGTGGCCGACGACCCCTCGGTGCCCAACCGGGTGGTGAGCCTGCTGGCGCTGCTCGAGCTCAGCAAGCGCAACTCGATCGCGCTGCGCCAGCCCGAGGTCTTCGGCACGATCGAGATCGACGCGGTGGAGGGTGCCCGGGCGTTCTCCGCCGAGCTTGACGGGGCCGGCCTGTCCGCCGAAGGCGGCGGGGCGGAAGACACGGAAAGGTAGGTGGGCCGTGGAGGGCCTGCGGGAGTTGGGGACGGGCGACGTCCGGGCGGCGGTGGAGGCGATGCTGCTCGTTTCCACCGAACCGGTGGGCGCCCGGGCCGTCGCGTCCGCCCTCGGGGTAGGCGCGGCCGAGGCCGAGGCGGCCTTGCGCGCGCTGGCCGAGGAGTACGCCGCGGCGGGTCGGGGCCTTCAGCTGCGCGAGGTCGCCGGGGGATGGCGGCTCTACACGCATCCGGCCTTCCACGACCTGGTGGAGGCGTACGTGCAGTCGTGGGACACCCACCGGCTGACCCAGGCGGCGCTCGAGACGCTCGCGGTGATTGCATACAACCAGCCTGCGACCCGCGAGGGGGTGCGCGCCGTGCGCGGCGTGAACTCGGACAGCGCCATCAGCTCGCTGGTGGACAAGGGGCTGGTGCGCGAGATGGGCCGGCGCGACGGGGGCGCCATCATGTACGGCACCACGTCGGCGTTCCTTGAGAAGTTCGGCCTGCGCTCGGTGCGCGACCTTCCGCCGTTGGAGGACTTCGCGCCCGACGAGGAGACGCGCCGGGTCATCCGCGAACGCCTGAGCGGGCGACAGGGGCGGCCTGCGTCCGACGGGGCCGAGCCTGGGGAGGAGGAGTGAGCCCGATGGGCGGAAACGCGGAAGAAGGAGGACGCCCCGTACCGATGCGCTTGCAGAAGTTCCTCGCACGTGCCGGGGTCGCAAGCCGCCGAGGCTCGGAGGATCTGATGACGGCGGGGCGCGTCACGGTGAACGGGCGGGTTGCCGTCGAGCTGGGCACCAAGGTCGACCCGGCGGCCGACGTTGTGGAGGTCGACGGGCGGCGCGTGGGCCTGGCGGACGGCAAGGCCTACCTCGTGCTCAACAAGCCGGCCGACGTGCTGACCACGATGGACGACCCCCACGGACGCCCCACCGTGGTGCCCCTGGTGCCCGTCGACCGCTTTCCGGGGTTGTTCCCGGTGGGGCGCCTCGACCGCGACACCACGGGCGTGCTGCTCTTCACCACCGACGGAGACCTCGCGGCGCGCCTGCTGCATCCCTCGTCGCACGTCACGAAGGTCTACCACGCGCTCGTCGACGGCCTGCTTTCGGCGCGCGACCTCGACGAGCTGCGGTGCGGCGTGGAGCTTGACG
>CAZUFB010000055.1:0-14159 GCA_964619775.1 uncultured Coriobacteriaceae bacterium | reverse complement strand
GGCGACCTGCACATGGGCCACGCGCGCAACTACACCATCGGCGACGCGATGGCCCGCCAGGCCCGCATGCGCGGCTACGACGTGCTGCACCCGATGGGATTCGACGCCTTCGGTCTGCCCGCCGAGAACGCCGCCATCAAGCACAACACCCAGGCCGCCGAGTGGACGTACGCCAACATGGACAACGCCCTGGCCACGATGCGCCGCATGGGCTTCTCCTACGACTACGGCCGCCTGGTGCGCACCTGCGACCCCGAGTACTACCGCTGGGGCCAGCTGATGTTCGAGAAGATGTGGGAGAAAGGGCTGGCCTACCGCAAGAAGAACCCGGTCAACTGGTGTCCCACGTGCAACACCGTGCTCGCCAACGAGCAGGTGACCGACGGGGTGTGCTGGCGCTGCGGCAGCATGCCCGAGAAGCGCGACCTGGAACAGTGGTACCTCAAGATCACCGACTACGCCCAGGAGCTGCTCGACGACCTCGACCAGCTGACAGGCTGGCCCGAGCGCGTGAGACAGATGCAGGCCAACTGGATCGGCCGCTCCGAGGGCGCCGAGGTCGACTTCACGCTGTGCGACGCCGCCGGCGAGCCGATGCCCGACCGCACCGTCACCGTCTTCACCACACGCGCCGACACGCTGTTCGGATGCTCGTTCTTCTTGCTCGCCCCCGAGTACGAGGGCCTTATGGACCTTGTGGCCGGCACCGAATACGAGGAGGCCGTGCGCGAGGTTGTGGAGGGGGCCGAGAAGGTCAGCGCCGTCGAGCGCGCGCAGGGCAACCGCGAGAAGCACGGCGCGTTCACCGGCCGCTACGTGGTGAACCCCGTCAACGGCGAGAAGGTGCCCGTGTGGGTTGCCGACTACGTCATCAGCGACTACGGCACCGGCGCGGTCATGGCGGTTCCCTGCGGCGACCAGCGCGATTTTGAGTTCGCGCGCAAGTACGGCCTGCCGATCGTGCCCATCATCCTGTCCGAGGACGACCCGCTCTACCCGCGTCTCAAAGAAGAGCGGGGGCGCGTCGTGACCTCCGTCGACTGGGAAGGCGCGATGACCGCCGAAGGGCGGCTCGTGCAGTCGGGCAAGTACACCGGCATGTCGGGCGGCAAGCATTCCGCCGGCGAGGCCGCCATCGTGGCCGACCTCGAGGCGGCCGGCACCGGCAGGCGCTGCGTGCAGTTCCGCCTGCGCGACTGGCTCATCTCGCGCCAGCGCTACTGGGGCAACCCCATCCCGATGGTCCACTGCCCCCGCTGCGGTATCGTGCCGGTGCCTGCCGAGCAGCTGCCGGTGCTCCTGCCCGAGAACCTCGACCTCGCGTCCGGCGAGACCCTGGCCGCCTGCCCCGAGTTCTACGAGACGACCTGTCCGGTGTGTGGCTCCCCCGCCCGGCGCGAGACCGACACGATGGACACGTTCACCTGCTCGAGCTGGTACTACCTGCGCTACTGCGACCCGCACAACGACGAGACGCCCTTCGACCGCACCCGGGCGGACCACTGGATGCCGGTGGACAACTACATCGGCGGCATCGAGCACGCCATCCTGCACCTTCTTTACTCGCGGTTCTGGACCAAAGTATGCCGCGACATGGAAATGCTCGACTTCGACGAGCCCTTCACCAACCTGCTGTGCCAAGGCATGGTGAAGGACGAGTACGGCGAGACGATGAGCAAGTCCAAGGGCAACGTCGTGCCGCCCAGCTCGGTCATCGAGCCCTACGGCGCCGACACGATGCGCCTGTCGATTCTGTTCATCGCGCCGCCCGAGAAGGACTTCGACTGGGATCCCAACGCGGTGGCCGGCTGCAACCGCTTCCTCAAGCGCGCATGGCGCACGGTGTGCCTGCTCGCCCAGTCCTCCGACGGCGTCGACGCGGAGGTGGACCCCGCCGCGCTTGCGACCGACGCCGGTCGCACCCTCAACCGCGAGCTGCACCGCACGGGGATGAAGTGCACCGAGGACTTCGAGCGCACGCAGTTCAACACCGCCATCTCGGCCGTCATGGAGATGGTCAACGCTTCCGACGCCTACCTCAAGGCCGTGGGCCCCGAGGCGCGCGACGCCGGCCTGTGCCGCGCCGCCGCAAGCGACATCGTGCGCTGCCTTGCCCCCATCTGCCCCCACTGGGCCGAGGAGCTGTGGCACGGGCAGCTGCACGGGACCGGCTCGGTGTACAACGCCCCCTGGCCCGTGTTCGACCCCGAACAGGCCAAGGCGGACGTCGTCGAGATCGCCGTGCAGGTCTGCGGCAAGGTGCGCCAGCACATCGAGGTGCCCCGCGAGATGCCCGTCGAGGAGTTGCGGCAGGCTGGCCTGGCGGCTGTCTCCAAATGGGTCGAGGGCAAGGAGGTCGTGAAGGTGGTGGCCGTCCCCGGCCGGCTTGTGAACGTGGTGGCGAGGTAGGGGAGGGACCCCGGCGCGGGCGCTTCTCCGCGCACTGCGTTTTTCGGAGACACGCTCCACCTTGTCGGCTTTTCGTGGGGGACTTGCGTTTCGGTGCGGCGCAGGTATTATAGCTTTTGTACGTAACCTGTGGAGTTTTCGCCGAGGAAGCGGGCCAGTCCCGCTTCCTCTTTTTATGCCCGACGGGGCGCTGCTGCCGTTAGGGCTTGAAACGAGTAGGATGGAGGTTGCGAGAATGGCCGATGCCAAGGTCGAGGCGCTTGTCCTGGAGGCGCTGGAGCGGGAGGCGGCCGGGCGGGGGCTCGACATCGTGAGCGTCGAGGTCTCCGGACCTGCCGCGCACCCGACGCTGCGCGTGCGCATCGACGAGCTCGAGGGCGGTCCCATCGACATGGAGCGTGTGACGGCGGCGACGCCGTGGGTCTCGGAGGTCGTCGAGGCGCTCGACCCGTTCCCCGGCGCCTACGAGCTCGAAGTGTCGTCGCCGGGAATCGAGCGGCCCCTGCGCCGCGCCCGCGACTTCGCGGCGCACCTCGGTGCGCGCGCCGAGGTCGTGGCCCGCGAGCCCGTCGACGGCCGTCGTTCCTGGATCGGCGAGATTCTGGCTTCCGACGAAGGGTCGGTCACCTTGGGCGTCGACGGGCGGGCGTGCGCGATACCCCTGGACCTCGTGCGGCAGGCTCGGCTCAAGCCCGACTTCGACGCCATCATGGCCGCAGCCAAGAAGGCCGAGAAAAAAGCCGGAAAGGCGCAGGGCGGCCCTTCCGTCGACGAGGGGGCCTTCGACGGGGACGACGTCGACGGCGCGTAGCCGCCCCCTCCCGCACGGCCCCGCCCCCGCGCGGACGGGGAACACCGAAACGACCCGCGGCCGGCCCGCCCGGACCCTGCGGAACCGATAGCGTCCCGGCGCGGCGCGCCGGGCCTGAAAGGACGGAACATGGCCTCTGAAATGATGGAAGCCCTCATCGCGCTCGCGCAGGAGAAGCATATCGACGAGCTCTACCTGCTCGACCGCCTCGAGCAGTCGCTCGCCAAGAGCTACGCCGACATCCTCGACCTCAAGTGGGGTGCGAAGGTCACCATCGACCGCCAGACCGGCAAGGTCTACGTCTACCGCCTCGAGCCCAAGGACGACAGCATGGTTCTCGACGAGGACGACCCGCTCTACGGCACCTACACCGAGTTCGAGGAGATCGACGTCACCCCCAAGGACACGAGCCGCATCGCGGCCCAGCACGCCAAGGCCGAGATCAACACCATCGTGCGCAACGCGGCCCGCGAGCAGATCTACGAGGAGTTCTCCAAACGCGTCGGCGAGCTCATCACCGGAACGGTGCTGCAGACCACGCCCGACTTCACCATCCTCAAAATCCGCGAGGGCGTCGAGGCCGAGCTGCCCCACTTCGACCGTCGCCGCAACCCCGACGAGATGAACGAGCGCCCCAACGGCGAGTACTACCAGCACAACCAGCGCATCCGCGCGGTCATCGTCGGCGTGCGCGACCCCAAGGCGGCCCAGAACGGAACCGCCGCGCGCGGCGAGCACAACCGTCCGGCCATCATCGTGTCGCGCACCCATCCCGACCTGATCCGCCGCCTCTTCGAGCTCGAGGTGCCCGAGGTCTACGACGGCGTGGTCGAGGTCAAGGCCATCGCCCGCGAGCCCGGGATGCGCTCCAAGGTCGCCGTCTCCTCGCTCGACTCCCACCTCGACCCGGTGGGCGCCTGCGTCGGTCCCAAGGGCTCGCGCGTGCGCATGGTGGTCTCGGAGCTGCGCGGCGAGCGCATCGACGTCGTGCTGTGGGACAGGGACCCGTCCCGCTACGTCGCCAACGCGCTGTCGCCGGCGAAGGTGACCCGCGTCATCGCCGACACCGAGAACCAGTATGCGACCGTCATCGTGCCCGACGACCAGCTGTCGCTGGCTATCGGCAAGGAAGGCCAGAACGCCCGCTTGGCGGCGCGCCTCACCGGCTGGCACATCGACATCAAGAACGAGTCGCTCGCCGCCAACCTCATGGGGTCGCTCGCCCCGCTCATGGACGAGACGGTCACCCTCGAGGAGGACGGCCGCTGCCGCTATGTCGCGCCCGACGGCACGCGCTGCCGCAACCAGGCGCGCCCCGGCTCGCACTTCTGCTCGGTGCACCGGGGTTCGCGCGTCGACGACGATGACGACGCGGTCTCGCTGATCTAGCGGCCCGCAGGCCTGCAGGAGCGCACGGGGGATGGAGGTGGAGCGCCGTGCCGCTGCCCAAGACGAGGACGTGTGCGGCGTGCGGACGCAGCTCTTCGAAGGAAGACCTGGTACGGTTCGTACGCAGCGCCGAAGGTACCGTGCAGTGCGACCCCACGGGGCGCAAGCCGGGACGCGGGGCCTACCTCTGCCCCGATCGGGCGTGCCTCGAGGCCGCCCGCAAGCGCCACGCCCTCGACCGGGCGCTGCGCGTCAAGATCGACGGAGAGGCGTACGCGCGCCTCGCGGCTGAATTCGACCCGCTGTGCCCGGGGCACAGCGTGCAGTAGGGACAGGTGGTAGATATGGCGAAGATCCGCGTCCACGAGCTCGCCAAGGAGTACGGGATGTCGAGCAAGGAGATGCTCGCGCACCTCGCGGAGATGAAGATTCCCGCCTCGAGCGCCAGCGCCGCGCTCGAGGACGCCTACGTGAGCCTGATTCGCAAGAACCTCGCCCCGATCCTCGAGCAGCGCGCCGCCGCGATCGAGGCCGAGCGCCGCGCCGAGGCCGAGGCCGCCCGCAAGGCGGCCGAGGAGGCCGAGCGCCGCGCCGAGGAGGAGCGCCTGGCGGCCGAGGCGCGCCGCGAGGAGGAGCGCCGTATCGAAGCCGAGCGCCGCGCCGCCGAGGAGGCCCGCCGCGCCGCCGAGGAGGCTGAGCGCAAGGCGGCCGAGGAGCGCCGTCGCGCCGAGGAAGAGCGCAGGAACCACGGCGACAACGCCCCCAAGAGCACCCCGTCGTTCACGAGCCTGCTCGAGCAGATCGCCCAGCAGGAGCGCGTCCTGGCCGCCGCCAAGCAGGAGAAGGCCGCCGCCAAGGCCGCCGAGAAGGCCGCGCAGGGCGGCAGGGGCGCCGCGGGCCGCGCTGGCAAAGGCGCCGGCCAGCAGCAGGGCGCTGGCCAGCAGCAGGGCGGCGGGCGCAGGGGCGACGCCGCGCAGCAGGGCGGCAGGGGCGGCAGGGGCGGCGGGCGCAGGGGCCAGCAGGCTCCCGCCGCGCCCGCGGTCGAACAGCCCGGCGAGGACCGCTACGCCCGCATGGCGCGCGAGGCCGAGGAGTACAACCGCGACCGCGTGCTCGCCGAGGCCCGCGCCGCCGTGCAGGAGGCGAGCCGCGAGACCGGCCGCCGCAAGAAGCGCAAGGAGCGCCGCGAGGCAGCCGCGGAGGAGGCGCGCCACCAGGAGGCCATCCAGGAGGCGCTTGCCAACGACCAGAACCCGGCCGACCTCGACATCGTCAAAGTCCCCGAAAACGTCACGGTTGCCGAGTTCGCCGAGGCCCTCAAGGTGCCTGCCAACGACATCATCAAGCGCCTGTTCCTGCTGGGCTCGCCGCTTACGATGACGCAGTCGATGTCCAACGACCTCGTCGAGCTCATCGCCGACGACCTGGGCCGTCGCGTGCGCGTCATGACCGAGGAGGAGGAAAACAGCTTCTCCTTCTACGACGACCCCAAGGACCTGCTGCCCCGCCCACCCGTGGTCACCGTCATGGGCCACGTCGACCACGGCAAGACCTCGCTTCTCGACGCGATCCGCCACACGGGCGTCGCCTCGGGCGAGGCAGGCGGCATCACGCAGCACATCGGCGCTTCCGAGGTGCAGATCAACGGCCGGCAGATCACCTTCGTCGACACCCCCGGCCACGAGGCGTTCACCGCGATGCGTGCGCGCGGCGCCAAGGTGACCGACATCGTCATCCTCGTCGTCGCGGCCGACGACGGTGTGATGCCCCAGACGGTCGAGGCCATCAACCACGCCAACGCGGCCGGCGTCCCCATCGTCGTGGCCGTCAACAAGATCGACAAGGACTCCGCCAAGCCCGATCGCGTGCGCCAGGAACTCACCGAGCACGGCGTCATCCCCGAGGAGTGGGGCGGCGAGAACATGTTCGTCGACGTCTCCGCCAAGAAGGGCATCGGCATCGACGAGCTGCTCGAGACCGTGCTGCTGCAGGCCGACGTCCTCGAGCTCAAGGCCAATCCCAACACCTTCGCGTCGGGCTACGTGCTCGAGGCCAAGCTCGACCGCGGCCGCGGCCCCGTTGCCACGGTCCTCGTGAAGCGCGGCACCCTGCACGTGGGCGACACCGTGGTCGCCGGCATCTCGTACGGCCGCGTGCGCGCCATGCTCGGCCAGAAGGGTCAGCGCGTCAACGACGTGACGCCTTCCTGCGCGGTCGAGATCCAAGGCCTCAACAGCGTCCCCGACGCCGGCGACGAGTTCCGCGTCTTCCAGGACGAACGCCAGGCCCGCGAGCTTGCCGACCAGCGTGCCCTCAAGCGCCGCCAGGCCGAGCAGGAGAAGCGCCAGCACGTCACCCTTGAAAACCTCTTCGAGGCGATGGACCAGGCCGACTTCAAGCAGCTCGACCTTGTCGTCAAGGCCGACGTGCAGGGCTCTATCGAGGCTCTGGCCGACGCCTTGGGCAAGATCGACCAGTCCGAGGTCAAGATCTCGATCATCCACAGCGCGGTGGGCGCCATCTCCGAGACCGACGTCACCCTGGCCGCCGCGTCGAACGCCATCATCATCGGCTTCGGCGTGCGCCCCGACACCAAGGCCCGCGAGGCCGCCGAGCGCGAGGGTGTGCAGATCAAGACCTACCGCGTCATCTACCAGGCAATCGACGACATCAACGCCGCCCGCGTGGGCATGCTCGCGCCCGAGTACGAGGACCGCGACACCGGTTCGGCCGAGGTCCGCGACACCTTCAAGGTGCCGCGCGTGGGCACCATCGCCGGTTGCATGGTCACTACCGGCGAGATCAGCCGCGACGACAAGGTGCGCGTCGTGCGCGACGGCGTCGTCGTCTATGAGGGCGGCATCGCCTCGCTGCGCCGCTTCAAGGACGACGTCAAGAGCGTCAAGAGCGGCTACGAATGCGGTATCGGCATCGACGGCTTCCAGGACATCCACCTGGGCGACGTCATCGAGGCCTACAAGACCGTCGAGATTGCCAGGAAAGAGTAGAACGCGTAAACTGAAGCGTTTACGGGCGGTGGGGACGTGCGGTCCGCGCCGCCCGACGGCCTGGCGCCCTTTCGGCACCGAACGAGAGAGGAGGTCCGCCTGTGAAGCAGACGGAAGCCACGCGTCGCCTCGCGCAGGAGGCGCGCGAGAAGATCGCCACGATCTTGCAGACCGAGATCGCCGACCCGCGCCTGCGCCTGGTCACCGTCACCGACTGCGAGGTCGCGGTCGACCGCTCGCTGTGCCGCGTCTACGTCTCGGCCGCGCCCGACTCCTACGACGAGGTCCTTGCCGGCCTCGAGTCGGCCAAGGGCCGCATCCGCTCGCTGTTGGGGCGCTCGCTCACCTGGCGGGTGACCCCCGAGCTCATATTCGCCATCGACCGCTCGGCCGACGAGGCCATGCGTATCACCGAGGCGCTCAAGAACGTGCCGCCGACGATGGCGATTCCCAAGGACGAGTTCGGCTACCCGCTGCCTGCCGAGGGTCCCGAAGCCCCCGAAGAAGACGGCGACGGGGATTCGGACGCCGAGTAGGCGCCGGCCGACGAACGCGACCGCAAAGGACGTCATCTTCGATGGAACCCGAGGAATCGATTGTATTTAAGCAGATGGCCGACCTGTTCGGGTCGGCCCATACCGTCGTCGTTTCGGGGCACACCGACCCCGACGGCGACGCGTTGGGCAGCGTCCTGGCGCTGACGGGCATCGTCGAGGCCCGCTGGCCCCAGGTGCGCGTGCAGCCCCTGCTGGCCGACGACCGCCCCGTCGACACCCCCTACCTGTTCCTGCCCGGTATCGAGCGCCTTGTGCCCGCCGCGCGCTACGCCGAGATTCCCGACCTGTTCGTCTCGGTGGACACCCCGATGCCGTGCCGCTTGGCCGACGCCGAGGCGGTTCTGCGCCGGGCGCGCGCGTCGGTGGCCTTCGACCACCACCCCACGATGGAGCCGTTTGCGTGCGTGAACCTGCTGCGCGCCTCGGCCGCGTCGGCGGGCGACATCGTGGCCGACTTCATGGCGTTTTTGGGGGTCGAGCCCACGCCGCAGATCGCCACGTGCATCCTGACGGCCGTGGTGACCGACACCGGGCGTTTCCAGTATCAGAACACCGACGCGCACGCGCTGCATTGCGCGGCCGCGATGGTGGAGGCGGGCGCGTCGCCGGCCGAGGTGGCCACCAACGTCTACCAAAGCTACAGCCTGCCCGCCATGCTCCTCAAGGAGACCGTGCTGGGTAGGCTTGCCACGGCGGCCGGCGGCAAGGTCGCCTACAGCTACGTGACTCAGGACGACCTGGCGCGCTGCGGGGCCGCGGCCTGCGACTGCGACAGCCTCATCGACGACGTGCGCATGCTGGCGGGCCCGGTCGCCTGTCTGTTCATGCGCGAGCGCTCCGACGGCACGATGCGCGGCAACCTGCGCGCCAAGGTCGACTGGCTCGACGTGTCGGCGGTCGCCGCGGCGTTCGGTGGCGGCGGGCACCGTGCGGCGTCCGGCTTCACGGTGCAGGGTCCGGCGGACCGCGCGCTCAAGGTGGCGGTGGCCGAGCTCGTCGCGCAGGTCGAGACCGCCGAGGCCGCCCGCAAGGCGGCGGGGGAGAGGTGCCGATGACGCGGCGTGCCCCAAGCGGCGTCAACGCGCTAGCGGGTATCGACAAGCCTGTCGGGATCACCTCGCACGACGCGGTGGCGCGCGTGCGCCGCGCGTTCGGGGAGAGACGGGTGGGCCACGCGGGCACGCTCGACCCGCTTGCGAGCGGCGTCATGGTGGTCGGCGTGGGGCAGGCGACACGTCTGCTGACGTTTGCTGCGGCCGAGGACAAGCGCTATCTGGCGCGCCTCTCCTTCGGGCGCGAGACGGAGACCGACGATGTGGAAGGGGCGACGCGCCGCAGCGCCCCGGCCCCCGCGTCGGCCCTCGACGAGGAGTGGGCGGCCGCCCAGATGGGCGTGCTGCTCGCGATGACCGAGCAGCTGCCCCCGGCCTACAGCGCCGTCCAGGTGGGCGGCGTGCGAGCCTACGCCGCGGCGCGCCGCGGCGAGGGGCTCGAGCTGCGGGCGCGCCCGGTTACGGTGCGCGAGGCGCAGCTTGTGGCCGTGGGGGTCGGCGAGGACGGCGCGCCGTGGTGGGACGTCGCGCTCACGGTGTCCAAAGGCACCTACGTGCGCGCCTTGGCTCGCGACCTCGGCCGCGCGCTGGGGAGCGCGTGCCACGTCGCGGCGCTGCGGCGCGTGGCGAGCGGGCCGGTGGCGCTTTCGGACTGCGCGCCGCTCGAGGAGCTCGAGCGGAGCGGGCCCGCCGGGCTGCGCCCGCTCGACCCGGTGCGCGTGCTCGGCTGCCCGAGCGTCCCCCTGTCGGAGGAGGACGTGCGGGCGGTGCGCGACGGCAAGCGCCTCTCGGCGGCGAGGACGGGCGGCGGCGCGGGCCGGGCGCTGCCCGAGGGGGCGCGCTGCGCGCTTGTGCACGGCGGGAGGCTCTACGCGGTCGCGCGCCGCGACGGGAGTGCCCTTGCGCCGCAGGCGGTCTTTGCCGACGGCGTCGCGGGTGCGGGTGACGAAAGCACGTCCAAAGGAGACGTCCGATGACCTTCAATGCGCACGAGCTCGCGCGTCGCGCGTTCCTCTGCGAGATCGACCCTGAGACCGTGTCGCAGCACCGTTCGCCGTTTTCGGCGTCGCGCTCGCGCCTCATCGAGCTCGGCGACGGCGCGCCGTCGTTCATCGGCGACGCGGTGTGCACCATCGGCGCGTTCGACGGCGTCCACCGCGGCCACCGCTTCCTCTTCTCCGCCACGGTCGCCGACGCGCGCCGGCGCGGCATGCCGAGCGTCATCATGACGTTCGACCCCGACCCCGACGAGCTGTTCCTGCCGCGCGCCCGGGTCCGCAAGCTCCTCGACAACGCCGACCGCCTGCGCTACCTCGCGGGCTTCGGCGCCGACTTCGTGCTGAGCATCCCGTTCACCCGCGAGCTGGCGGCAAACACCACCGAGCGCTTCCTGCGCGAGGTCGTGTCGTCGGTCTTCCGACCCCGCGCTATCCACGTGGGCAGCGACTTCCGCCTCGGCGCGGGCAACGCGGGCAACGTCGAGGAGCTGCGCGCGCTCGGCAGGCACCGCAAGTCCCCCTGCGAGGTCTTCGGCTACGACCTGCTGTGCAACGACAGCTCCCCCGTCTCGGCGACACGCATCCGCCGCCTGCTCGCGGAGGAGGGCGACTGCGCGGCGGCGCGCGAGCTGCTGTGCCGCCCCCATTTCGTGCGCGGCACCGTGGAGCACGGTCGCCAGAAGGGCCGCGAGTTCGGGTTTCCCACGGCCAACGTGCGTCTCGACTACCCCTACGTCGTTCCGGCCGAGGGCGTCTACGGCGGGCTCGTCCTCGTGGACGGGCGCGTGTGGCCGGCGGCGGTGAACGTCGGCGTACCCCGCACGTTCGCCGACGAGAAGGGGTGCGCCTCGGTCGAGGCGAACCTGCTGGGTTTTTCCGGCGACCTGTACGGGCGCGAGGTCGCCGTCGCCTTCGTCGAACGCCTGCGCGGCCAGCAGGCGTTCCCGAGCCTCGACGATCTGATCGCCGCGGTGGAGGACAACGTCGCCTGGGTTGCACGCAACCTGGGCGACGGGGGGTTCGACCTGTAGGGGGCGGGTGCCCGGTGGACGGGCGGGACGGCGGGAGGCCCCATGTTCACGGCTGAGGAGAAGCAGAAGGTGCGCGAGGCCACCGACCTGGTGGCCCTTGTGTCCGAGACGGTGGCGCTGCGCCAGCGCGGGCGCGACCTGTGGGGCTGCTGCCCCTTTCACGGCGAGAAGACCCCGTCGTTCCACGTGATGCCCGACCGCGGATTCTGGAAGTGCTTCAGCTGCGGCAAGGGCGGCGACTGCTTCGACTACGTGATGGAGCGCGACCACCTCGAGTTTCCCGAGGCGGTGCGCATGCTCGCCGAGCGGGCCGGCATCGCGCTGTCCGACGACGGCGACTCCTGGCGGCGCACCCGCTCGGGTTCGAAGAAGGCGCGCCTCTACGAGGCCGTCGAGGAGGCCGTCTCCTTCTATCACATGCAGCTCACCCGCGTGCGTTCGGCCGGGGCCGACGCCGCCCGCGCCTACTTCGCGGGGCGCGGGTTCGGCACGCCGGTCGCCGACCGCTGGGACCTGGGCTACGCGCCCGGCGGAGGCGCCCTGTCGCGCCACCTTGCCGCAAAGGGCTTCACCGCGCAGGAGCTGGTCGACGCCAACCTCGCCGTGCGGCGCGAGGGGGGAACGCTGCGCGACCGTTTTTACAACCGCGTGATGTTCCCCATACGCGACGAGCGGGGGCGGGCCATCGGCCTGGGCGGCCGGGTGCTCGACGGGGGCGAGCCCAAGTACCTCAACACCGCGGAGACCCCCATCTTCCACAAGGGTTCGAACCTCTTTGCGCTCGACGTCGCGAAGAGCCATATCACTGCCCGGATGGAGGCCGTGGTGATGGAGGGCTACACCGACGTCATCGCCAGCCACGAGGCCGGCATACGCAACGCGGTGGCGCCGCTGGGCACGGCGTTCCGGATGCGCCACGTCAAAATCCTCTCGCGTTTCCTCACCGCCTCGGGCGAGCGCGTCTCGCGCGGACGCATCGTGTGCCTGTTCGACGGTGACGAGGCGGGCCTGCGGGCCGCCGAGCGCGCGATGGAGTACGTGGGACTCACCACCGCCGGCATGTACTGCGTCGTGCTGCCCGACGGCAAGGACCCCGCCGAGTTTTTGGCCTCCGACGGCGTCGAGGCGCTCCGCGCGCGCATCGCCGACCCCCAGCCGCTCGTGCGCTTCGTCGTCGACCGCCACCTCGACCGCTTCGACACGGCGACCCCCGAGCAGCGCGCGCTCGCCCTGGCCGACACCGTGCAGGCGATGGGCCCCATCAAGCAGACGCCTTTGGCCGACGAATACGTCGAGTACGTCGCGGCCCGGCTGCTCGCCGACCCCTCGACGGTGAGGTCCGCGCTTGCGGCGGTGCGGTGGACGCCGCCGCGCGACGACGAGGAGGACGGCGGGCCCGACGTCCCCGCAGCCCCTGCGGCACAGCCGGGCCTGTCGCTTGACGACGCCTCCGACGGGCCCGACCAGCGTTTCGACCCCCGTCCGCGCGTGCGCCTGCTGCCGGGCGACGAGCGCATGATGCGCGTCGAGCGCGAGGTGCTCTCGACGATGGCGGCGGCGGTCGACGCGGCGCGTCCCTTTGCCGATCGCATCGCGCAGATCTCGTGGGCGGACCCCGACCATGAGGCCGTCGCCTGGGCGATTCTGGCGACCCCCGAGGGCAGCGGTCCCTCCGAGATGCTTGCGGCGGCCGAGGAGGCGTGCCCCCGTGCGGCGCGCATCCTGGCCGACGGCGCCGTCGAGCTCGGCGAGTCGCCGGTGGCGCGCACGCTCGATATCCTGCTCGACGACCTCGAGATACGCTCGATACGCCGGCGCATCGACCAGGGGCGCGCCCTGCTGCGCTCCGCCGGCGCACTCGACGCCGCCGGGTCGGACGCCCTGTTCGCCGAGCTGACCACCCTGCAGCGGCGCCTCAAGGAGCTTGAGGCCAAGGTGCGCGCCTCCTCATAGGAACAGGCGTACGGGATGCGTTGCGGTGCAGTTGTTTTGTTTGTGTCACACCTCTTGAACGTTCGGCTGATTGATTACATAATTAAGCGCTTATAGATGTGCGAGCTTGGATATATATGCTGCAATGCCCGTTCGGTCGCGCTGTGCGAGGCGCTCGGGGGTACGACATCGCGGTGAAAGGACGAGGATTGGCCAATAACATGAAGGAAATCGCCCTGTCCGAAGATCTTGCAGCCGCTGTTGACAAGCTGGTGGCGACCGGCAGGGTGTCCGGCTCGGTGACCGAGGACGACATCCAGGTGGTCCTGGCCGAGATCGACGTCGACGCCGACGAGCTCTCCGCGGTCTACGACGCGATCAGGGCGCAGGGGGTCGACGTCTCCGCGTCGGGCGAGGAGATGCCCAAGGACGAGGCCGAGGAGTTCGCCGAGGAGGAGATCGAGGACGGGATCGACACCTCCGAGGCCTCCGTGGTCGACGCGGAGCTCGGCCACGCGCCGGCGGCCCCGTCCGGCAGGAAGCGCCGGCGCGTCCCGCGGCGCGACCAGGTGCCCGCGCCCGTCATGCTCACCGGCGACCCGGTGCGCATGTACCTCAAGGAGATCGGCAAGGTCGACCTGCTGTCGGCCTCCGAGGAGATCGACCTGGCCATGAAGATCGAGGCGGGCCTGGAGGCGACCCGGCGCCTCGACGAGGCCGAGGCCGCCGGCGAGAGCCTGCCGCGCGCCGAGACGCGGCGCCTGACGCGCGTCGAGCAGGTGGGCCTGGACGCCAAGCAGCGCCTCATCAGCGCCAACCTGCGCCTGGTGGTGTCCATCGCCAAGCGCTACGTGGGGCGCGGCATGCTCTTCCTCGACCTCATCCAGGAGGGCAACCTGGGCCTCATCCGCGCGGTGGAGAAGTTCGACTACACCAAGGGCTTCAAGTTCTCCACCTACGCCACCTGGTGGA
>CAZUFB010000054.1:12443-14362 GCA_964619775.1 uncultured Coriobacteriaceae bacterium | reverse complement strand
CCAAATACCAGCGAAGGCGCCCCCTCGGAGAGCGCCGCCCCAAGGGCAGGCCCGCAGGCGCACACGGGCTCGCCGCGGCCGGCTCCGCGAAGGCAGCTCCTCCCATATGGCCCGCCCTCCTTCCCGCCTCCTGGATGCGGCAGAGCGGGCAGAAAGCCCGGCTCAGCGGCACAACCGGAGGTCGCAGAAAGTACACCTTTAGGAGAAGGGTTCTTTCGCGTCACGAACGACATCTTCGCCGTCAGCACTAATGTATGGAGAGCTGGTATTCGACGGTGGCACACAATAAAGTGCATGTACAATAGAGCCGTTTTTAAAGGAGTTGAAAAGGTGTACCTTTTCAGAACGTCCCATCCTGTTTGACGCGTTTTTGAATATGCGTTGCTCCAGTAAAAGTTCCCATGTCCCTTTTTATCCAGCGGTCAAAGGTGCTTGGGCACACCCCGAGCTGCAGCGCGGCCTCGCGCCGGTTGATGAGCCCGACGAGGTACGACTCTTTCACCGCCTGATAATGGGAGGGCCGCTGCTTGGGCGGGCGCCCAAACTGCACTCCGCGCTCCCGAGCCGCCGCGATACCCTCGGCCTGGCGCTGGTGGATGTTTTCGCGCTCGACCTGCGCCACGTAGCTCAGAAGCTGCAGCATGATATCGGCGATGAAGACCCCGGTGATGCCGTCACGCTCCCGGCGGGTATCGAGCAGCGGCATGTCGAGCACCACGATGGACGCACGGCGTTCCTTGGTGATACGGCGCCACTCCGCAAGGATTTCCTCATAGCTGCGACCCAACCGGTCGATGCTTGTCACCACGAGCACGTCGCCCTCGACAAGTCTTTCTATCAGCCGGCAATAAGCCGGTCTTTTGAAATCCCTGCCGCTCGCCTTGTCGGCATAAATCGCTTGCGGATCGACGCCAAAACTTTTAAGGGCATCCAACTGTCGGTTGAGGTTTTGGTCGCGTGAAGATACCCGCGCGTACCCGTAGGTCGTGCCGCTCATCCTGCCATCCTCCTTTGTCGTCGCAAGGCAGCCTTAAAGGCCCGCCGTCTGAAAAGAAGGGTATGTGGACGGCCCAACCACGGAAGTCCGATGTGTCTGCGTAGAAGGAAACAACCGACTCCAGAGGAGATTCCACCAGCAGGCGCGGACGAAACCCATGTCGGTGCTCCCTTTTTGGGCCGTGAGCACAGGCCGGGCAGCGGCACGCAGGTCACCACCGGGACGTAGAACGCAAACGTACGTCACAGCACCACGCCCGCGACGGTGAACACCCCCAGCTCGAGGCCGAAGAACAGCACAAAGCCGATCTCGGCACCACCGGTGCCGCCGGACAGGGGCACGGCGGTCATGATAAGCTGGATGAAAGCTCGACAAAATGGCCCGAGCGCGCGACAAGGACGGAGGCGCCGAGCAGGGTGACGGCCGCCGCGACGCTCACCACGTCGCGCGTGGCGAGCCGAGCCCCGGCGAGCCGCCCGGCCACGCGGCAGCACAGCGAGTCAAACACGAGGTGCCGAAGAAACATCCGACTCCCACCAGGGCCCAGTGGGGGTCGGCGCGCGCCAGGACGTCGAAGAACGTCCCCGCGGTACCCGAGGCGAACAGCCAGGCGACGAACCCCGCAACCACGAGCGCGGTGAACGTGATGTCCACGCGCAGCATGCACCCGTCTTTTCCGCTCCCTTTTCCCTGTTTGGCCGCCGGGTGCCCCTTCGGCGTCGTTTCCGGCGTCGTCGCGCCTGCAAACTATCGCATATCGCATCCGCCTTTCGCGGTCGGGCCGTCGATGCAAGGATGCAAGAGGCCGTTCGGTTGCGCGCAAAACCGAACTGCAACCTTCGGTGTCTGCAGCTGCATATGAAAACAGGCCGACGTCTCCGCCGGCCTGTATGCTATCATGGTAGCCCGTACCAGATTCGAA
>CAZUFB010000054.1:0-12343 GCA_964619775.1 uncultured Coriobacteriaceae bacterium | reverse complement strand
CTGGTGATCTTCGCCTTGAGAGGGCGATGTCCTAAACCGCTAGACGAACGGGCCAATATAGAACAGGCATGAAGCCTGACTGTCAACATGGTAGCCCGTACCAGATTCGAACTGGTGATCTTCGCCTTGAGAGGGCGATGTCCTAAACCGCTAGACGAACGGGCCATACCGTTTTCAAGCGCCTTATGGCTGGGATAGAGGGAGTCGAACCCCCATTGACGGAACCAGAATCCGCTGTCCTGCCATTAGACGATATCCCAAGATGCGCGATGCGCCATTCCTTGCGGTGGCGCGAGTAAGGATAATACCGACGCCGCTCTTCTGTGTCAACAACTATTTTGCGAAGGGCCTGTTATGTGAAGAACTCTTGCACCAAAATGGCAAATATCCTATCCCTTGCCAACGAAACAGCCGGCAACACCCGTGTTGATGCCGCGCACGGCACGGCCCACCGGCGACCGAAAAGACTCTCGGCTGGTAGGATAGGCACCGCAACGACCACGTCCGAAGGGACCCGAGCATGCCCATCAACTACAGCAACGTCAAGTTCAGCCGCGCATACGCGACCATCGGGCAGCTGCCCGGCAGCACGCTGCCCGAGGTCTCCTTCGCCGGACGCTCCAACGTCGGCAAGTCGTCGCTCATCAACTGCCTCTTCGGGCGCAAGGCCCTTGCCAAGGTGTCGTCGACCCCGGGCAAGACCGCGTCGATCAACTTTTTCGACGCCGGACACGCGCACTTCGTGGATCTCCCGGGCTACGGTTTTGCTCGGGTGTCCAAAAGCGAGAAGGCGCGCTGGGCCGAGCTGATCGACGGGTATTTCAAGCAGGACCGCAGCTTTGCGCTCGTATGCACGCTCGTCGACATCCGCCACGACGCAAGCCCGCTCGACGTCAACATGCTGCGCTTCCTCGAAAGCCTCGGGCTACCCTACGCCGTGGTCTTCACGAAGGCCGACAAGCTGGGCGTCACCAAGGCGGCCGCCCAGGCGGAGTCGCTGCGCGGGCAGCTCGGCCTGGCCGACGACACGCCGTCGGTGCTCACCTCGAGCACCAAGCGCAAGGGCGTCGACGAGCTGCGCGAGCTCATCGACCGCCGGGTCGACGGGCTGGCCAAAAAGGCGCGGTCGTAGCGCTTCCAGGGCACCCTGCGGAATTGCCGCGCAAGGCGCACGGGGACGACGCGCGCAGAGAGGGTCACACGGTCCCGGGCACGACGAAGCGCTGCGTCTTCGCTGGCCACCCTAACCTGCAAACCCCTCGTCCTCGACCAGCCCCGCGCCGTCGGCAGCCGCGGTGGCCAGGGCGTCGCAACGCTCGTTGTAGGTATGGCCCGCATGCCCCTTGACCCACACGAAGCTCACGTCGTGGGGCTTCTTGGCGGCCAGCAGGCGCCGCCAGAGGTCGTCGTTCTTGACCGGGCCGCCGCCTGCCGTCTTCCAGCCGCGCCTTACCCACCCCTGCACCCAATGCTGGTTGAACGCGTTCACCACGTACTGGGAGTCCGAGTGCACCTCGACGGTGCACGGACGGCGGAGCGCCTCGAGCGCCGCGATGACGCCCATGAGCTCCATCCTGTTGTTGGTCGTGCGGCGGTAGCCCTGGGACAGCTCCAGGGTGTGGAGCTTGCCGGACGGGTCGGTGTAGAGCAGCACCGACCCGTAGCCGCCGGGGCCGGGGTTGCCCCGCGACGACCCGTCGCTGTACACGGTCACGAACATGCGCGGACGTCCTCTCGTGTCGGGTGGCTGCACAGCATAGCACGTCCGCTCAGCCGCGCGGATGGGCGCGCAGCGACGCCTCGCGCAGGCGCTCGGGGGTGAGGTGCGTGTAGATCTGGGTGGTCGACAGGCTCGCATGCCCCAGCATCTCCTGCACGCTGCGCAGGTCGGCACCGCCGTCGAGCAGCTCGGTGGCGAAGGTGTGACGCATCGTGTGGGGCGACGCGGCGCCGGCCAACCCTGCCTGGGCAAGCAGGCGGTCGAACCGCTTGCGCATCGAGTCGGCCGACATCCGCCCGCCCCGCGCGTTGAGAAACAGCGGCCCTCCCCCTTCGGTCCGGCCTCCCCCTTCGGCACGCAGGGATCCCCCGCCCTGCCGCCGGCCAGCCGCGGCGCCGTCGCCCTCGCACGCCCGGCCGTCCCGGTCGGCGCGCGCCGCGAGAAGGGGTCGGCCGTAGCGCACGTAGGCCCCCACCGCGTCGAGGGCGGCGGCGTAGAGGGGGACGACCCGCTCCTTGCGCCCCTTGCCGAACAGCCGGACCGTCCGGGCGGCGGCGTCCACGTCGCCGACGTCGAGCGAGCTCAGCTCCCCGATGCGGGCGCCGCAGGCGTAGAGCAGCTCGAGCATCGCGCGGTCGCGCAGCCCTTCGGGCTTCTGCGCGTCGGGCACCGAGAGCAGCCGTTCGACCTCGGAGGCCGACAGCGTGCGCGGCAGCGTCTTGGGGAGCTTGGGGCTCGACACGGCGGCGGCCGGGTTCTGCGCCGCACCCCCCTCGCGCGACAGCCACCCGTAGAAGGCGCGCACGGCCGACAGCCTGCGCGCCGTCGTCGAGCGCGCATAGCCGTCCTCGTCGAGATGGGCCATGTAGCGGCGGAGGTCGCGGTGCCGCGCCTGCCGCGGGTCCACGTTCGCCCCCCTCGCCCAGGCGACGAACGACTCCAGGTCGCCCGCATAGGCGCGCACCGTGTTCGGCGAGTAGCCGAGCGACCCCTCCAGGTAGTCCAGAAAGGCGCCAACGTCCTGCGCAAGGCCGCCTTCCGCGGCGTCCTCCCCGCGTGCGGCGGCGTCCTCGTCCCTGCGGCTAGCGGGAGGCATCGCCGTCCCCTTCCCAATCGGGTTCCGGAACGGGGTGCGGGGTCGGATCGACGCCCGCCGACACGCCGTACCGCGCGCACCACGCTTCGAGGTCCTCGAGCGCGCGGCGCGCATAGGCGGCGTAGCGGTCGCGCTTGGACATCCTGCGGCTCGTTTCCAACGGAGGGACGAGGCCGAAGTTGACGTGCATCGGCTGGTAGTCGGCGGTCTCGGGAGAGGTGGCGTAGGCGACGAGCGACCCGAGCGCCGTCGTGGCCGGCAGCGGGGCGAGGGGGGCACCCGCCAGGTCGGCGTAGGTGTTGAGGGCGGCCAGCAGGCCCGTCGCTATCGCCTCGGTGTAGCCCTCGGTCCCGGTTATCTGACCCGCGAAGCGGATGCGCCGGTCCTCCCGCAGGGCAAACGTCCCGTCGAGGCAGCGCGGCGCGTCGACGAACGTGTTGCGGTGCATCACGCCGTAGCGGAAGAACTCGGCCCCCTCCAGCCCCGGGATCATGCGAAAGACGCGGCGCTGCTCGGACCAGGTGAGGTTGGTCTGAAAGCCGACGAGGTTGTACGCGCTGCGCGCGCGGTTTTCGGCGCGCAGCTGCACCACCGCCCAAGGGCGCCTCCCCGTCGCCGGGTCCACGATGCCCACGGGTTTGAAGGCGCCGAAGCGCAGGGCGTCGCGCCCCGTGCGGGCGACTTCCTCAACCGGCTGGCAGGCCTGGAACAGGTCGCGCCGCTCGAAGTCGCGCAGCACGGCGCGCTCGGCCGCGACGAGCTCGTCGACGAACAGGTCGTACTCTTCCTTGCCCATCGGGCAGTTCAAGTAGTCGGCACCCTCGCCGCGGCCGTAGCGCGACTGGGCGAAGACGCGCCCGTAGTCGAGCGACGCGGCGTCGACGATGGGGGCCGCCGCATCGAAAAACGACAGGCGCGCCCCGCCGACCAGCTCCTCGATGCGCCGCGCGAGCGGCTCGGCGCACAGCGGGCCGGCGGCGACCACGACCGGCCCCTCCGCCGGCAGCTCGTCGACCTCGTCGCGGACCAGCTCGATGCCGGGGTGTCCGCAGACCGCCTCCTCGACCAGCCCGCTGAACACGTCGCGGTCGACCGCCAGCGCGCCGCCTGCCGGCACGCCCGCCTCCTGCGCCAAGGGCAGCAGCCTGCTGCCGAGCCGGCGCAGCTCGGCCTTGAGCAGCCCTGCGGCCGAGTCGACCCGCACCGCCTTGAACGAGTTCGAGCACACGAGCTCCGCCAGCGCGCCGCCGCGGTGCGCCGCGGTCATGGTCGCAGGGCGCATCTCGTGAAGGCGAACCCGGACGCCGCGGTCCGCCAGGCCCAGCGCGCACTCGCAGCCCGCCAGGCCGCCGCCCACCACCGTCACGACGCAGTCGCCGCCATAGCCCATACGCCCGCACCGCCCCTCTCGTCCGACCGGCGGCTCCCCCACCGGCCACGCCTCTCCTTCATCGCCGCCTATTGTGCGCCAACAGCCGCTGCTTTGTCAGGCTGTACCGACCGTCCGCCAGACGACCTACGCAACCTTTCACCTCGAGCCTCCCCAACGAGCGCATCAGCGACGGAAGCCCGACCCCCAGGGAGTCCGCAAGCGCCCCCGGCGCGGTCGGCGAGGCGGCGAGCGCCTCGAGCAGCCGCCGGTCGTCCTCCGACACGGGGCCATCCTCGAGAGGAGCCGCGGCGTCGGTGACAGGCGACGTCGGGGCGCAGGCCCGGCCGAAGTTGCGCGAGTAGGCGACCTCCAGGCACTTGCGGTCCCAGACGGGGATCGCGTTTGCGTCGGAGGCTATGAGGTAGTTGGAGCCCGTCGAGTTCGGCGAGAACACCGACCCGGGGAACACAAGCACCTCGCGCCCGGCGTCTGCCGCGCTCTGCGCGGTCGAAAAGGTCCCGGAAGGCATGCCCGCTTCGCAGATCACGAGCACCCGGGCAAGCAAGGCGACCACGGCGTTGCGGCGCACGAAGGCCCATCGGGCCGGAGGGGACCCCCACGGCTGGAGGGACACCACCGCCCCGCCGGCGCGCACGGCGTGCTCGAGCATCGACCGCGCGCTCGCGGGATACACCACGTCGGCCCCCGACCCGAGCACCGCCACTACGCCGGCGCCCCGGCGCAGCGCCTCGCGCTGGGCGGCCTGGTCGCACCCGACGGCCGCCCCCGAGACGACGTCGACCCCTATCGCGGCGGCGCACTGCGCGGCAAGCTCCGCGCACGCAAGCCCATAGGGGGTCGCCTTGCGCGCGCCCACGATGGCCACGCTCGGGCGCGCCAAGGCGTCAGGGTTCCCCAGGACGTACAGGCGCGGCGGGCGCCCTTCCCCGTCGAACAGCTGGCGCGGATAGGCGCCGTCGTGCTCGTCCAGCTCGTAGTGCGGCCCCTCGAGGGGAGCCGGGGTGCGTCCCGTCGTCATAGCACAGCCTCCCTGTCGCGATAGCCGACGGCCTCGAGCAGGTGGTCCTCGAGAACCTCGGCGCTCTCCTCCATGTCGGCGATCGCGCGTGCCGTCCTGACCGCCGAGACAAGCGCCCGCACCGACAGCCTCTGCGCCTGGGCGAGCGACTCGAGCAGCCTGCGCGCCGACTCCCCCATCAGGCTCCGTTCTACGGCCCGGGCCACCCGCCCCCGGCCGTCCCGCCCTTCCGGCGCGTCCGGGGCGCCGGCCCCGCCGAGACGCCACGCCGCAAACGCGCGCGCCGCGAGCACCCGGTCTCGCAGCTCGGCCGTGCCCGTCCCGGCGGAGCACCCCATGATCTCGTCGACCTTCGGCCGTTCGAGGTTGACCGCCAGGTCGATGCGGTCGATAAGGGGGCCGGCGAGCTTGGCCCGGTAGGAGGCGACGGCCGTGGCCGAGCACGTGCAGGCGGCGGCCGGGTCGCCCAGATGGCCGCACGGACAGGGGTTGCTCGCGGCCACAAGCTGGAAGTCGCACGGGAACACGTAGGTCCCGTCTACCCGCGTCACCCGCACGACGCGCTCCTCCAGCGGCTGGCGCAGCGACTGGAGCGTCAACCGGTTGTACTCGCCCAGCTCGTCCATGAACAGCACGCCGTTGTGGGCGAGCGACGCCTCGCCCGGGCGGACCGGGCGGCCCCCGCCGAGAAGCCCGGCGGGGCCGGTCGTGTGGTGCGGGGCGCGGAACGGCCGCAGGCGGGCCGCGACGCGCGCGTCCCCGCTGCTGGCGACCGAGTGGACGAGCGCCGTCTCGAAGTACTCCTCGTCGGTCATGTCGGGCAGGATGCCCGGGACGCAGCTGGCAAGCATCGTCTTGCCCACTCCCGGCGGTCCGAGCAGCAGGATGCCCAACCGCCCCGCGACGGCGACCGCAAGCGCCCGTTTGGCGACCTCCTGCCCTGCCACCTCGGCGAAGTCGCGCTCCCGAACCTCGTCGGCCCCCGCCGGCGCGTTCGGCGGAGGATCCTCGCCCACCTGCTCGAAGGGCGCGCGGAAATCGGCGAGCGAGGTCACAAAGCGCACGTCGACGCCCTGCGGGCAGCCGTCGAGGCTGCCGGGCGGCGCGATGAGCCGCTTGCCCGTGCGCCGCGCCAGCTCGGCGTAGGCGATAAGGCCGCGGACCGGTTCGAGGCGTCCGTCAAGCGACAGCTCCCCCACCACGAGGCACCCGTCGAGCCCTTCCGTGGGGATCTGGGCGGTCGCCCCCAAGATCGCCAGGGCTATCGGGAGGTCGAACGCCGTCCCGCTCTTGCGCTGCTCCGCCGGGGCGAGGTTGACGGTGATGTTCTGGCGCGGCACCTGGAACCCCAGCGCGCGCAGGGCACAGCGGACCCGCAGCCGCGCCTCGACGACCGAGGCGTCGGGCCTCCCCACGATCGCCATCCCGGGAAGCCCGGAGGAGATGCTCACCTCGACGCGCACCGACCGGGCGTCCATGCCCCACAGCATCGCGGTCGAGACCGCGAACTCCGCGGCCATCAGCCCTCCCAGATGCACAGGTTCGTGCAGTGGCGCAGGCGCGCGCAGTTCTCGCCCAGTATGCTGACGGCCATCACGTCGAAGCGCACCTGCTCGTCCTCCTCGTGGGTGCGCAGGTACTCGAGGGTGATGTTGCGGTAGCGCAGCCGCTTTCTGCGGTCGACCGCCTCCTCGGGGCAGGCCTCCTCCCCCAGGCGCGTCTTGACCTCGACGAGCACGAGGTCGTTTTCCTTGTGGTCGCGGCAGATAAGGTCGGCCTCGCCCCAGGGCGTCCGGTAGTTGCGTGCGACGATCTCGTAGCCAGCGCTCGCCAGGTAGCACGCCGACAGCTCTTCCCCCAGGCGCCCCAGCTGGTGCGGGTCGTGCACGTCGAAACCGCCGAACGCCGGGCCCGTCTCCAGTCGCGCGGACCACCGCCCCGTCGTCCCCCCTCCCCCGTGCCGGCCCGACTCGTCCGTCGCCGGGCTGCCGCCGTCCTCGTCGGACCCGTCCTCGGGGCGGTCCGGCGGCACGGCGCGCACGAGGCACCGCATGTCCTCGAACACCCGCTCGACGCCTTCCGCCTGTTGTATCTGCCATGCCATGGGTTCTCCCTTCGTCGCCGGCCATCGGTTCGAGCGAAGGATGCCAAACCGGCCGTGACGCCGTTCTTACGCAAACCGCACAGGCGCACAAACCGGACCGGCGGGCAAGCACCGACGCAAAAACGTCCTTGTCAACGGGACGCCGCGCATGTATCCACGGGTTCAACGGCACAAGGGTTCACCAAACGAGCACCGAAGGGAAGGCGCCGTGAGAATCGCGTCATGTATCAACCGAGCAAACGGCGAGGCCCGCTCCCCATCCCCCGCGCGGCCCTGCGCGCCGCGATCGGGGAGTAACCAGAGTTTCATCACATTTAAAGCGGTTTGGATGTGCTCCCTTGCCCCGGAGGCGTCCATCGACTATACTCGGACGGCTATGAAGATTGGCCGTGCAGGACATGGCCATGCGACGACAAGGAACGGAATCAGGATATGGACTACATCCGCGCCATCGAGCGCCAGCAGATTCGGGAAGACCTCCCGCAGATCCGCGTCGGCGACAACGTCAAGGTTCACTATCGCATCAAGGAAGGCGACCGCGAGCGCATCCAGGTCTTCCAGGGCGACATCATCCGCATCGCCGGCGAGGGCTCGCGCGAGACGTTCACCGTCCGCAAGATTTCCTTCGGCATCGGCGTCGAGCGCACTTTCCCGGTGCACTCCCCGAAGATTGCCAAGCTCGAGGTCGTGCGCCACGGCCGCGTGCGCCGCGCCAAGCTGTACTACCTGCGCGACAAGGTGGGCAAGGCCGCCCGCCTGCGCGAGGCCCGCTAGGCCCGCAATCCGCGCGCAACGCAAACGCCTCAACCGGAAGCACCGTCCCTCGGGACGGTGCTTCTTTGGTTTCCGGCGGCGCCGGTTGTCGCGGCAACCCGCAAGATAGCCGTCGGAACCCCCGCTCGCATCCCCTCTCAGCACCCCGCCTGCAAGGAGGCATCCCGTGGACACGGCACGCCCGCAGGATCCCGGCCTGCACGAACCCGGCCCGGGCACACCCGCCCCGCCGGAGCGCACCGCACGCCCGACCGTCGCCCAGATCCGCACCCAGGTCAGCACGGCATCCTTCGAGGAGCTGCCGGCCCTGCTCGACGCCCTCGAAGGCGACGGGCGCGCCCAGGTGGCGCGGCTTGCGGTTTCGGCGCGGCGCCGCCACGAGCGCGAAGCGTGCGAGCGGCGCCGGGTGGACGGCATGTACGACCTTATGCGCTCGCTCGGCGGCCCCGGCATCGTGCTCGGGGTCGACGAGGTGGGGCGCGGCTCGGTCGCGGGTCCCTTGACGGTGGCCGCGGTGGCCCTGCCCGACGAACCGCGCATCTGGGGGCTCGACGACTCCAAGAAGCTCGTGCCCGCCCGGCGCGAGGAGCTGGCGACCCGCATCCTCGAGGTCGCGCCTGCCGTCGGCATCGCCCACATCGAGCCCGAGGAGATCGACGCCTGCGGCATGGCCGCGTCGCTGCGCGTGGCGATGCGCCGCGCGGTGGAAGACGCCGGCGTCGACCCGCAGGCCGTGCTCGTCGACGGGTTTCCCGTGCACATCCACCCCTGCGAGGTCGCTGTCACCCACGGCGACGCGCGCGTGGCCTGCATCGCGGCGGCGAGCATCGTGGCAAAGGTCGCGCGCGACACCATCATGGTCGCGGCCGACGGCGTCTATCCCGGCTACCACCTCGCCGAATCGAAGGGCTACGCCTCGCCCGAGCACATCGCCGCCATCCGGCGGAAAGGCCTGTCTCCTTACCATCGCGCGAGCTTCTGCAAGAACTTCCTCGCCGGTGCGGACGGCGGTCCGTCCGCATAACCCGCAAGGGCGGACCGCGTCCGTCCGGCCCGCCCCCGGCGAGGGCCCCTTAAGCCCCCTTATGCCCGGTCGGCCCCGCGGCTGCCGAGCGCCCAGCTGCGGGGCACGGTGAGGGCCTGGAAGGTCTGCACGGCGTAGCGGTCGGTCATGCCGGCGATGAAGTCGGCCACCTCTACGAGCCGGCCGTCCTGCTCCCTGCGGCGGTACTCGGGAGGCACCTCCTCGAAGTGCTCGACATAGTAGTCGAACAGGCTCTCGACGAGGCGGTTGGCCTTGGGCTCCTCGCCCTTGGCGTCGGAGCGCACATAGACGCGCTCGAACAGAAACGCCCGCAGCTCCATCATCGCGTCCCACACCGGCTGCGACATGCGGACGTCGCCGCACGCGGCCGAGGTCGCCACCATGTCGCGCACCATCGTGCCGATGCGTTCGGAGGAGGTGCGCCCCAGCACGGCGTGGGTGCTGCGGGGCAGGTCGGCCTCGACGAGCAGCCCTGCGCGGATCGCGTCGTCGATGTCGTGGTTCACGTAGGCGATGCGGTCGGCGACCGCCACGACGCGCCCCTCCATGGTCTCCGCGCGCCGCTCGCCGGTATGGCAGAGGATGCCGTCCACCACTTCGTGGGTCAGGTTGAGGCCCCGTCCCTCGCGTTCGAGACAGGCTACGACGCGCACCGACTGCTCGTTGTGGCGAAACGGCCAGGACGGCAGCTTCCCCGCCGCCCCGCACGCAGTGCCGGCGGCCGCATGGCGCGCCATCGCGCGCGACAGGGCGTCCTCGCCGGTATGGCCGAACGGCGTGTGCCCCAGGTCGTGCCCGAGGGCAACCGCCTCGGTCAGGTCCTCGTTGAGCGCCAGGGCTCGGGAGATGGTGCGGGCTATCTGCGCCACCTCGAGGGTGTGGGTGAGGCGCGTGCGGTAGTGGTCGCCCTCGGGCGAGAGGAACACCTGGGTCTTGTGCGACAGGCGCCTGAACGACTTGGAGTGAAGGATGCGGTCGCGGTCCCGCTGAAAGGCCGTGCGGTCGGGGTCGGGCTCTTCGGGCCGCTCGCGACCGGCCGTCCCGTCGGCGAACGCGGCGATCGGCGAAAGCAGCTCGTGCTCGCGGCGTTCGAGGTCGGTGCGCGACAGCGTCCCCCACCCTGCCGCCTGCGCCCCACGCTGCATGCGTTCCACGGCACCACCCCTTCGTCTTTGCCGGTTTGCGGCGCTGGTTCCCAAAACGCCCGAGGCGGGCCGACCCTTTCGGCCGACCCGCCCCGACGGTCATGCTTGTCGCGGTTGCACAGCGCGGCGCGGTTAACGCACGGTGCTGCGCAGCGTGGCCTGCGCCGCCGCAAGGCGGGCGACCGGCACGCGGTAGGGCGAGCAGCTCACGTAGTCCAGACCCAGGTCGTAGAACTTCTGGATGGACTCGGGGTCGCCGCCGTGCTCGCCGCAGACACCCAGGTCGATGCCGGGGTTTGCCTCGCGGCCGAGCTCGACGGCCGTCTTGATAAGGTGGCACACGCCGTCGTCGACCGTCTCGAACGGGTTGCAGGAGATGAGTTTCTTCTGCAGGTAGGTCGGGATGAACTTGCCCTCGACGTCGTCGCGCGAGAAGCCGAAGGCGGTCTGGGTGAGATCGTTGGTGCCGAAGCTGAAGAAGTCGGCATACTTGCCGACCTCATCGGCGGTCACGGCCGCGCGCGGCAGCTCGATCATCGTGCCGATCTCGATGTCGGACAGGTCGACCCCTTCCGCCTCGGCGACCTCGGCGATGGTCTCCTCGATCGTGACGCGCATCTCCTTAAGCTCGGAGGCGACCGACACGAGCGGCACCATGATGCGAGGCTTGGGGTCCAGGCCCTCCTTCTTGAGCTTCGCCGCGGCGCTCGAGATGGCGCGCACCTGCATCAAGGGCAGGTCGGGGTAGACGAAGCCCAGGCGGCAGCCGCGCAGGCCGAGCATCGGGTTCGCCTCGACCATCGAGTCGATCTGGCGCAGCAGCTTGCGCTTGGGGGCGAGCTCGTCGGCCGACGCGCCTCCGCATTCGAGGCGGGTGATCTCGACCTCGAGCTTGCGCGGGTCGTCGAGGAACTCGTGCAGCGGCGGATCGAGCAGGCGCACGGTCACGGGCAGGCCGTCCATAGCCTTGAACATGCCGTAGAAGTCGCCGGTCTGGGCCTCGTAGAGGTCGGCGCAGGCCTTGGCGCGCACCTGGGCGTCGTCGTTGAGGATGTAGGTCTGGATGATCTGCTTGCGGTCGCCCAGGAACATGTGCTCGGTGCGGTCGAGACCGATGCCCTCGGCACCGAAGTCGCGGGCGAGCTGGGCGTCGGCCGGGTTGTCGGCGTTGGCCTCGACACCGAGCTTGCGCACCTCGTCCGCCCAAGACAGGATCGTTTCCAGGTCGTCGGTGAGCGTGGGGCTCACAAGCTTGACCGCACCCAGGACCACCGAGCCCGTGGTGCCGTCGATCGAGATGACATCTCCCTCGTGCAGCACCACGTCGGTGCCGTCGACAACGACCTCCTTCTTGGCGGCGTCGATTCTGAGGGCCTCGGCGCCGCAGACGCACGGCGCGCCCATGCCGCGGGCGATGACGGCCGCGTGGCTCGTCTTGCCGCCGTGGCTCGTGAGGATGCCTTTGGCCGCGATCATGCCCGCCAGGTCGTCGGGGTTGGTCTCCCAGCGCACCAGGATGCAGTCGCGCCCGGCCTCGGTGACGGCGACGGCGTCGGCCGAGGAGAAGACGACCTCGCCCACCGCGGCGCCCGGCGAGGCGTTGAGACCCTGGCAGAGCAGCTCGTAGTTGACGGAATTGTCAAACTGCGGGTGGAGCAGCTGGTCGAGCTGGGCGGGGTCGACGCGCCGGATGGCCTCCTCCTTGGTGATGAGGCCCTCCCCCACCATGTCGATGGCGATTTTGAGGGCGGCGGCGGCGGTGCGCTTGCCCACGCGGGTCTGGAGCATGTAGAGCTTGCCCTGCTCGATGGTGAACTCGATGTCCATCATGTCGCGGTAGTGGTTCTCGAGGATGCCGAAGACCTCCTCGAGCTCGGATCCGGCCTCCTCGAGGCCCGGGGTGCGTTTGAGGGTCTCGATGGGCTCGGTGTTGCGGATGCCGGCCACGACGTCTTCGCCCTGAGCGTTGACCAGGTAGTCGCCGTAGAACTCCTTGGTGCCGTCGGCGGGGTTGCGCGTGAAGGCCACGCCGGTGGCGGAGGTGTTGC
>CAZUFB010000053.1:3212-14374 GCA_964619775.1 uncultured Coriobacteriaceae bacterium | reverse complement strand
CGGGTCGTTGGCTTTCTGTCATTTTATGTTATAACTGTTCTATACGTACTAACACAGATATGATAGAATCGGTCTAGGAAGAACAAGGAAGGACATAAGAGAAGGGGGAGAAATGGCACGATTGACGAAGCACAGGACAGCCAGCGCCGCCGCATGCGCACCCACGCCGGCGGTGCTCCCGGCGCCCTCCAGCAGCCTGCCGGAATCAGCTCCCGTTCATTTCGGCCTGACGGAGGACGCGAATGCGCACTGGCCGTGCGAGGCGGTGGCGCTCGACCTGCCCGCCGTTTTCGTCGCCGCCGCCGTCGTCGCGGAAGCGTCTCCTTCGAAGAGAGGGGACGCGCGCGCCTTGATGCGCCGGATCGCCCCCGCGGTCGCGTTCGCGGCGACCGGCCCGATCATTCTTACAGGGACGAGGTGACAGGCATGGAAAGCAAGGCTTTCTCGGCAGCGGGTCCCACGCCCGTGCTCGTGGTCGAAGGGTTCTCCAAGTCCTACGGCGGCAAGAGGGTCGTCGAAGGGGTGTCGCTCTCGGTGGGCTCGGGGAGGATCTTCGGCTTCGTCGGCCCCAACGGGGCGGGCAAGACCACGCTCATCCGCTCGATCGTCGGGGCGCTGGCCTTCGACGGCGGGGACATCCGGGTCTGCGGGCAGTCGGTCCGCACCGACCCCGTGGCTTGCAAGAGGGAGACCGCCTACGTCCCCGACAACCCCGACGTGTACGGGTTCCTCACCGGGATGCAGTACCTCGACTACGTTGCCGACCTGTTCGGCGTTGGCAGGGACGCGCGCGCCGAGCGCATCTCCGCCTACGCCGGGCGGCTGGGGATCGAGGGCCGTCTCGGCGAGATGGCGTCGGCCTACTCCCGCGGCATGCGGCAGAAGCTCGTGCTCGTCGGCGCATTCCTCCACGAGCCGCGGCTGCTCGTCTTCGACGAGCCGTTCGTCGGCCTCGACCCGGAGGCGGCCTACGAGCTGAGGGCGATGATCCGCGAGATAGTCTCCCGAGGCTCCGCCGTGTTCCTCTCGAGCCACGTGCTCGACACGGTCGAGAAGCTCTGCGACGAGGTCGCGATCATCAGGAGGGGCGCCATCGTGCGCGCCGGCTCGGTCGACGAGATACGCGGAGACGAGAGCCTCGAGCAGGTGTTCCTCGAGATCGCGAGGGAGGCGCGCGATGAGTAGCCTTGCCCCCCTCCTGAGAGTCCAGCTGCTCGGGGCGTTCGGGATCGGCCGCCTTCTCAACGAGCGGGACCCTGCGGCGAGGCGCAGGCTCGTCCTCGCCGCCGCAGGGGTCGTCCTGCTCGCTGCGCTCGCGACGGGCTACGCGTGGGCGGTCGGCAGCTCGCTCGCCGCGGCCGGCGCGTCCGACGCGCTGCCGGCGCTCGCGGTGGCGGTCTCGGGCGTCGGCTGCGCCTTCTCGACCTTCGCCAAGGCGAACGGGCTCTTGTTCGGCTTCAAGGACTTCGACCTCGTCGTGACGATGCCCGCACCTCTCTGGGCGGTCGCCGTCTCCCGCGTCGCGCCGCTCTACGGCATGGGGCTTGCGTTTTCGCTTTTGATGGGCGGCCCGCTCATGGCGGCGTATTCGGCGGCCGCGGGCGCGGAGCCCGCCGCGGCCTTGGTGGGCATCCTCGTGCTGCTGCTCGCCCCGGCGATCCCCGTGGCGGCGTCGGTCGCCCTGTCGTTCCTCGTCGCCTGGGCGGCGTCGCGCATGCCGAACGCCAATCGGGCCCTCGGGGTCGCCGGAGTTGCCGCCGCGGTCGCGATCGTCGCGGGCGCGATGGCCCTCACGGGCGGGTCGGGCTCGCTCCGGATCGACGACCCGGGGCTGCTCACCTCCCTTGGAGGGCAGATCGAGGGGGCGGTGGGCTCGGCGTGGCCCCCCGCGGCCTGGGCGTCCCGCGCGATGCGGGGGGACGCGGCGGCGTTGGCGCTCTATGCGGCGTCGTCTGCCGCCGCCGGCGCCGCGATGGTCGCCGTGCTGGCAAGGCTCCTCGTCCCCGTGAACTCGCTGCTCGCAGCGGGTGGCCCGCGGGGGGCTGCGCATGCGAAGCCGGGCAGGACGCGCTCTCCGTTCCGCGCGATGGTCGCCAAGGAGCTCCGTCTCTGGGTCGCCACCCCGATCTACCTCATGAACACCGCCGTCGGCCCCGCGCTCGCCCTCGTTGCCGCCGTCGCCGCCGCGGCCGTCGGCCCCCAGGCCCTCGCCTCGGCCGTCAACGTGCCCGGCGCCGATTCCGGGACGGTCGCGGGCCTCGTGTCCGGGGCGTTCCCCTGGGTGCTCGGGCTCTGTATGGCGATGACGCCGCTTTCGGCCTCTTCGACCTCCCTCGAGGGGAGCTCCCGGTGGATCGCGCAGTCGGCGCCCGTGCCGGCGTCGGCGCTCGTGGGCTCGAAGATAGCGGCCAACCTTCTCGTCGCCGCCCCTGCGTCGGTTGTCGCAGGGACCGTCGCCGCGTACGCGTTCGCGGACGGACCGGCGGGCGCCGCCCTGATGGTCGCCGCCCCCGTCTCGTGCGGGTTTCTGGCCTCGTGCCTGGGCGCGCTCCTCGACGCGCGGCGGCCCCGCTTCGACTGGGCGAGCGCCTACGAGCCGGTGAAGCGCTCGGCCAGCGTGGCGATCTGCGTGGGGGCGGGCTTCGCGGCGTCCTTCATGGGAGGGGCGGCGACGCTGCTCGCGGGGCCCTATGCGGGCATCGCCGCCGCGATCGCGATCGCGGCCCTCTCCGCATTGGCGGGCGGGGCGGCGATGCGCATTCCCGCGACGGATCGCTGAGGCGGCTTTCAAGGGATATGCTTATCCTATAACAGACAGAACCGCGCTGGAAGGAGCCGAGATGGTCATCCGCATAGACCAGGCCTCGCCCGACCCCGTGTACCTGCAGATACGCGAACAGATAGTCGCCGCCATCGCGCGCGGGGAGCTCCTGCCCGGCGACAGGCTCCCCAGCGTGCGATCGCTTGCGAGCGATCTTGGGATCAACCTGCACACCGTGAACAAGGCATACGCCGCGCTGCGCGACGACGGCTACCTCCTTATGCGCGGCCGCACGGGCGCGGTGGTGGCCGACTACCAGCAGAACGCGAGCTGTGCGCGGAAGACGGAGAACACGGAGAGGCTCACCGCGAGCCTCTACCGCCTCGCTCTCGAGCACTGCGCCCAGGGCGGCTCCGAGGAGGAGTTCCTCGAGGAGGCGCGCACCCAGGCCGAGCGCGTATTTTCCGACCCCGGCATCGCCGGCGCGCACCGCGACGTCGGAGTGCTCGGGCTTGACGCGGAGGGGCGCGGGCTCAAAGCCGAAGAAGGAGGGCGCCCGACGCTTCGGACGTCCATGGAAGGGGCGTGATCGCAATGCTCGCCGCCGCAACTGTCGGCATGTTCGCGTCGATAACGCTCACGTTGGGGCTGCTTTTCGCCCTCACGCCGTATTTCATGCCCCGCAACGAGTGCTTCGCGGTCACGGTTCCGGCCTCGGCGCAGCGAGACCCGGACCTCGTGGCCCTCAAGAAGCGCTATGCGACGACGATGGCGGCCTTGACCGCCGTCTCGACCGTTGCGGCGATCGCGGCGGGCGCGCTCATCGTGAAAGGGTCCGAAGACCCTGGAGCCGGGGCGCTCGGCGTCGGCATCGCCCTCGAGACCGCCTCCGTCCTCGTCCCCATGGCGGCGTCCTTCGCACTCATGCTGCGCGGCAGGCACAAGGTCATCGCCATCAAGAAGGAGCGGGGGTGGGCGGCGGCCTGCCGGCAGGCGACCGCCCTCGTGGCGGAGGAGGACGCTCCGAGGGCGATCCCCCTCGCATGGAGCCTCCTCTACATCCCCGTCATCCTCGGGACCGTCGCGCTGGGCCTGGCCCTCTACCCGCAGATGCCCGACATGCTGCCCATGCACGCCGACTTCTCGGGCAACGTCGACAGCTGGGAGCCCAAGACGATAGGAAGCGCCATCGGACTCCCCGTGGTCCTCGAGCTCTTCATAGCGGCGTGCTTCGTGTTCTGCCACTGGATGATCCTCCGCTCGAAGCGCCCCTCGAACCCCGGCGCTCCCGCGACCTCGGCGTTCGCCTACGGCCTGTTCGCCCGCGCGCAGAGCATCTTCCTGCTTGCGACCGGGATTCTTCTAGGCGGCGGCATCGGCGTGCTGTTCCTCCTGTCAGCCGCCGGGTTCATCGAGCTTGCCCAGGTGGCCGTCATTGTCATCGTGCTCTGCGTGCCGTCGGTGGTCGGCAGCATCGCGCTCTCGCTCGTGTACGGCCAGGCGGGGTCGCGCGTGTTCAGGCGGATGCAGGAGGAAGGGGGCCTGCTCGCCGACGACGACGCGCACTGGAAGCTCGGGGTGCTCTACTTCAACCCCGACGACACGAGCCTGTTCCTTCCCGAGAGGTTCGGGTTCGGCTGGACGATGAACCTCGCACGCCCCGCCGCTTGGGCGATTGTCGTAGGCGGCATCGCGCTCACGGCAGGCTTCATCGTCGCGGTTGGCATGCTGCTGTGAATCTGAATTGGTTTTCCGGCAGGAGCCCCGCTCCCGGCTCCTCGTTCAGCGCCACGATGGGCTCGGGCATGGCCTGCCGCCGGAGCCGACAGACTAAAGAACCCGCCCCGGGGACGGTTTCCGGGGCGGGTTCCCTGTTAAGCCGGCACTGGCAGGTTCAGCGTGCCTACAGCTCGGCGAGGTCGCGGCCGAGCAGGTAGCTCAGCGTGCCGCACACGGCACCCAGGTTCTGGCCGGGCATCACGAAGTTGTAGCTGTTGGCGTAAAAGTCGCCGGTCATGATGCCGGTGTTGTACAGGCCCTCGATGGGGTTGTCGTCGGCGTCGCAGACCTGCATCTTCTCGTTGGTGCGCAGGCCACCGCACACCGTGAGGAACGTCGCGCCCACGCTCTTGGTAGCGTAGAACGGGCCGGTCTCGATCGGGAAGAGGTACGCGGGGTTGACGTGGTACTCCTCGTCCAGGCCGTTCTTGGCGTACTCGTTGTAGCGCTGGATCGAGGCGAGCGCCGCCTCCTGGTCGATGCCGTCCATCTTGGCGACGAGCTCCTCGAGGGTGTCGGCCTTCCAGTAGGCGGAGGAGGACCCCAGGCCCTGCGACTCGCTGGCCTCGGCGTTCTCGTCCCAGCCGGCGATGAGCTCCTCAGGCGTGTAGGGCATGATGCCGTTCTCCAGGTCGACACAGCAGCCGAACTGCTCCCACTGCTCCTCGGTGTAGGCGTAGTTGATGTCCCACACCGCGTAGCAGGTCTGCTGGGGCAGCATGAGTTTTGCCATGGCGCCGTAGGCGAAGTTGGTGATCTCGTTCATGTAGCGCTCGCCGTGGATGTCGAGGTTGATGCCCCAGAAGTTCGAGATGACGCCGTGGGCGGGACCGGTCGACCCACCGTTGATCATCGGGGCGCACGGGTCGATCTTCTGCCAGGCCGCGCCGACCCACAGGCCCATCTTCTGGCCGTCGCCGGGCATGAGGCCGTCGTAGGCCAGCTCGGTGTCGTAGTTGATGTTGTCCCACGAGATGGAGTCCTTGAAGATGTTGTAGGCAAACGGGCAGTAGCGGGCCATGAGGTCGCGATCCTTGGAGAAGTCGCCCGTTGCAAGCACGACGGCCTTGTTGGCGACGTACTTCACGTACTCGCCGTCGGCGTTCTGGGCGACGACGGCCGAGACGCGCCCGGTGTTGTCGTCGTCGCGGATGAGGTAGAGCGCCTTGGTGTTGTAGTGGATTTCGCCGCCGAGGTCGTCGGTGAAGGTGTCGGCGAATGCCTGGGCCTGCAGCGGCGCGCCGAACAGGGCGCCGAAGGGCTGCTCGTCGTTGTAGAAGTTATGCGACGCCGGCGGCACGTCGATAATCTCGTCGGGGTCGGGGAAGCCGGGCTCCAGGGATGTCTTGAGGCCCTTGGCCTCGCACAGGTCGATCGTCCAGTTGATGGACTCGGCGGAGTTGTTGACCCAGCGCATCCACTTCTTTTTGTCCATGAAGTAGGTGCCGGCGGTTTGCTCGGCCTTTACAATCTTGCGGGCGATTTCGGGGTCGTACTCGATGCCCTTCTCGATCTGGTACTTGGATCCGATGGCGTGGTTGGAGCCGCCGCGGCTGATGGGCTTCGAAGAGGCCGAGAACACGATGACGTCGGAGCCCATCTCGGCCGCCGACACGGCGGTGCACAGGCCGCCCAGTCCGGCGCCCACCACGACGATGTCGTGGGTGTAGGTCTCGACGATCTGGTCGTCGGAGACGGGGTCGGGCGCGACCTCGAAGGCCCACTTGATCTCAGAGACCTTGTCGGCGGTCATAAGGTCGTCGGAGCTCGCGGTGGCGGCCTCCTCAACAGCGGCCTCTTCGGTTTCAGCCTCCTCGGCCAGCGCGGTTCCGGCCAGCGCTCCCATCGCGGCCACACCTGCGGCGGTTCCGGCGCTCTTGAGGAATTGCCTGCGGTTGAGTTCCATTGTGTCCCCTTTCGCTCGTTCGTTCGGTTGTTGAACACTTCGCGTGCGGCGCAATCCGAACACTTCGGAACCCGCAAGGAGCCGAGGTCCCAACGCCGATGCGCCACATAGGCGCAGCATAGCAAGCAGGCCGCGCGCGGCGTTCATCCAGTTTGCACGAACCGACATTTGCGCTGGTCAACAGAATCGGAGCGGTACATGGCGCCGCGGACACCTCGGGCAGACAGCACGGGCGTTGACGGGCTGTAAGGACGCTACGACGAGCGCCTGGACCACCGCGACTCGCCCCTACACCGGGTCGCTCGCCTCCTCGGTGCGCTCGAGCAGGTCGATGAGCTCTTGGCGCGTGTGGACGCCGAGGTCGGCATAGAGGCGCTGCACGTGGGTGCGCACCGTGTTGCGCGAGAGGCAAAGAATCTTGGCGATGGCGCCCACGTCGCGACCGCGGCCCATCAGCTCGAGCACCTCCACCTCGCGCGGCGTAAGCCCGTGCGCGCGGCGCAGCGTCTCGCAGCGCGCCGCAACGGGGTCGGGCGGCCGCGCGGCCGCGGGCAACGGCCGACCAGAAACCGCCGCCAATCCAGACTCGCCGGGGCGTTCCGCCACCTCCGCCTCCATCTCCCCACCGCGGGCCGCAACACCGGGGCTCGACCGCAAGCGCCACACCGTGACGATGGCCACCGCCGAAAGCCCCCAGAGCAGCAGCGCCACGACGGCGATGACCTGGAACTGGCGGGGATAGGCGCTCGTCCCCACGATGTCGGCGAGCGCGCGGCCCAAAATCTGGGCCAGATACGTCCCCGCCGCAAAAAAACCGTACACAAACCCCAGCCTCACCTGCCACCGCTTGGCCAGCTCTATGCAGCGCATCATCATGAGGATCGACGCCACGCTGAACATGAAGCATCCAAAGATGAGGGCGAACCCCTGGTAGCCGTGCGACCAGAACGGGAAGAGAAAAAGCACCACGACGGCGACCGGCACCAGCACCAAAAACGACACCTCGATGGAGGGGTGTGCCCCGAAACGGAACCAGCACAACGCGAGCGCAGCCGCCGCGGCCAGGCTCGCAATCTGATAGAGCACCGCACGCAGAGCGTCATCCATACTGTCGAGCATCGCGAACGCCCCGATGGCCGGTCCCATGACGCCAACCATCATGGTGCAGGCAAGCGGCATCCAAAAATCACCCCAAAAGCCCCGGTCCTGACGACGGCGAAGGTCCTCTCTTTCGGAGGGGCGCTCCTCGACCGGCCGCACGAGCGCCCCCGCAAGGGCCAACGCCAGCGCACAGCATGGCACGAGCGCCCCCGCAAGGGCGCCCACGAGGGCGTCACCGCAAACAAGCAGGGCAAGCAGCAGGTACGGCACGGTGGAAAAGGCCGTCGCGAGCACGATTGCCCGCCGGGCGTCTCCAATACCGAGCAGCGCAAAGGTCAGCTCCCAGCACACAAATGCAAGCGCCCCGCCGCTTCCCAGGCACACGCCTGCAAACTGGAAGAGCGGCACCTCCGGCGACGAGGCCGCACAGGCAGCGAGCAGCAATGCGCCGCCCACAATGAGCAGGACGCACGCGGGAACGATGGGGCGGCGGCGCGAGAGGGCTTCGAAGCGCACGGCGAGCAGCCCGTAGAGCAAAAACGTCGCCACGTTGCTCGTCAGGCAGAGCGAGCCCATCCCACTTGCGGCCCACGGCCACGAAGACGCGGAGCTCAGAAGGTCCTCGACACCCCACAGCGTAAAAGCATTGAGCGAAAGGACGAGCCCGAAACCGATCGACGCACAGGCAAGCCGCCCCACACGGCCGTCCATATACCCGCCCCCTTTCGCCCTTTGAGCGCGCCTGTCTCAGGCCGCACGGCGCCCACGGCCCCGCCGGCGGTCCCCGACCGGTATGATACCGCCAGAAAACCGGCGCCGGATGCCGCTCACACCCGCACCTTCCCGGTAGCCGTCGAAAACCGGATGTGCGGCGGGGCTCGCCCGTCGGCACCCTGCGACCGAAGGGTTGCCGACTGTCTGATAGGGTTTTGAAATACCAGGCAGATGTTGTTAAAGGGACCGAAGGGGCACCTGCACAGCATGCACTCACCGGGCGGTCGGCCGGTATATCTCGCAAAACCTTCTCGCAAAACCACGCACGAGCGCCTCCGTTGGCCACAACAAGGGCGCGGCCCGGGCTGTACCCGAACCGCGCCCGCATCGTGCGCCCATATGCTCATGCGCCCGTATGCCGGCCGGCGCCCGTGCGTGCCCGCCTCAACGCCGCGGAAAGTCCGCACCGCCTATAGGCATCGCCCGTGCGCGCCGACCGTCGGATCCCGAGGGTCCTTACTCCAGGCCGCCCATCTGCTTGACGGCGTGGATGCCCTGCACCATGGCAGAACCGCAGCGCAGGCCGGGCATAAGGCAGGGATAGTTGCCGGCAAACATGCTGCCGGCGTTGTCGCCCGCCACGTACAGGCCGGCGATGGGGCCGCTGTGGTCGGCCTTCATGGCCTGGGCGTTCTCGTTGATCGAGATGCCCTGCATCGTGCAGAGCAGCGACGCGCCGAGCCAGTTGCCGTAGAACGGGGCGGTGCGGATCTCGGACAGGCGCACCGAAGGCTTGCCGAAGTCCTCGTCATCCTGGGCGTCGTACAGCTCGTTGTAGCGCTCGACGGTGGCCAGGAAGTTTTCCTTGGCCTCGCCCTCGAAGCCCAGCTTGTCGGCAAGCTCGTCGATGGTGTCGGCCTGGAAGATAAGACCCTGGGGCTCATAGGTCTCGATGTTGCTCGCCATGGCGCCTTCCTGCTGCGAGCTGGCCGAGCAGCCGATGGTGTGGAAGCGCAGCACGTCCTCGTAGTAGTTGGCGTCGAAGACCTGGCAGTACACGCCGCCGGGCTGGTTGCCCGCCGCGTAGTTGATGTCGTTGTAGGGGCTGCTCTCGTTGGCGAAGCGCTGGCCGTTGCGGTTCACCTTGAGGAAGGGCTGGGTGCCGGGGTTGTACTGGCGCAGCGTGCCGGGCCAGTCCTTGCCGCCGAACGCGTTGGGGTTGTCGACGTAACCGGCGTCGACGCCCGGGGCCACCAGGCCGCGGTCGAACAGCATGGACGCGGGCTCCTTGTCGAAGGCGGCGCCGGCCCAGATGGCGGCGCGGATGCCCTGGCCGCGGTCGCGCGGCGAAGCGTTGGTGCAGGTGATGACCGCGGTGCTCTGCGGGTCGAGCTGCTGCATCATGTAGGGGTTGCCGCCGTAGCCGCCGCAGGCCAGCAGCACGCCGGAGGCCGCGTTGATGCGGATGAGGGTGCCGGTCAGGACGTTCTGGGCAACGGCGCCGGTCACGCGCTCGTCGGTGTACTCGAGCTTGACGAGGGTTGTGTTGAAGTCGACGGAGTAGCCCAGGCCCTCGAGCACCTCCTGGAACACGACGTTGCGGGCCTTCTCGGCGCCGACGTAGGTGTGCTCCTGCTCGGGGAAGAAGTAGACCGTGTTCTGCTCGTTGCACTCATCGGGCCAGTGGGCGGCCTCGCCGCTCGTGAAGGTGCATGTATAGTTGTAGGGGTCGTTCTCCATGATGTCCGAAACGAAGTCGTACAGGTCGGCCGACTCGTTGATCCACATCTTCACGACGTTCTGGTTGCACTTGCCCGAGGCGTAGCGGCTGATCTCGGACAGGAGCTTCTTGCGGTCCATCGGCTCGCAGCCGGCCTCCTGGGCCAGGCGGCTGTCGACGGCGCCGAACCAGTGACGGGTGTCCTGCGTCGAGTTGTAGGTGTCGATGACGCGGAAGTTGAGGCCGTTCTGGGCGGCATAGACGGCCGCGGCCATACCGGCGTTGCCGGCGCCCACGATGAGGATGTCGGTGTCCCAGGTCTCGGAGATCTGGGCCTCGTCGATCACAGGCTCCTCGCCCAGCCAGTCCTCGTCGCTGCCCTCGAAGAACGCGGGAGCCTCGGCGAGCTCGACACCCTGGGCCTGGGCGATGCAGGAGGCGACGGCCTTCATGGCGCCGTAGCAGGTCATAGTGCAGCCGGCGATGACGTCGATCTGGTCGCTCTGGGCGTCCATGAACGCACTGGCGAGGGTGTCGCCGAGCACGCCGCCCACAAACGAGGTCTCGCCCGAGACGTCGATCTGAGCCTCGGTGATGCTGGTCTCGTCGAACGTGACGGTGGCGGTGACGGTGCCCACGCCGTTGCCCGTGCCGGTGTAGGTGCCGGCGGTGTAGCTGGCAGCGGTGGCGTCGGCCAGGGCGACGGTGGCGCTCCCGGCGACTGCGGCGGCGCCGAGGACCGCGGCGCTCCCCTTGATGAAGTCCCTGCGAGCGATCTGCTCAGACATGCCAACTTCCTTTCCCTTGTCCCTTGTGGTCACGGCCGCGCAGGCATCCAAAGCCCGCATCGACCGCCTGTGACGGCCCCCACGGTACGCCCCACCGCCAAAACGACGCGTCACCCAGCCGGAGGCATTTCGTGCGGGGCCGGCATGTTGACGCTGCGACAACCGAATTACCCCGCCTGGGTGTTTCCCTGCGCCCACCTGCCTCGATGCCGCTTTTTGGACGGGTTTTATCCCGTGCGACCCAAGGCCTGTCAGTTTTTGGCACGCGCAATCGTGCTATGGGCGAAGGGGAAAGGACGCCCTCACCCGAAGCGCAGCGGGCGTCGAACGGCACGGTCCGCACCGGCGTCGAGCTCTCGCCCATCGGGCTTTCCATCGTGTTCGAGCTGGACG
>CAZUFB010000053.1:0-3112 GCA_964619775.1 uncultured Coriobacteriaceae bacterium | reverse complement strand
TCCGTCATCGTGGGCAGCGCGGAGATCCCCGTCGCATAGGCACGGCGGTCCCGTTATAGCCGCGTCGTGTCGACCCACCAGGTGTACATCAGCTTACCGTACTCGGCCGGATCCACGCAGTCGTCCTCGGGCAGGGCGAACGCCCGGTCGAGCACGCCGCCGCACGACTGGATGGTACGCCGCGACGCCTCGTTGTCCTGGTCGCACCCCAGCATCACCCGCTCCAGCCCCAGCTCGTCGCGCGCATAGCGGCACGCCAGCGTCAACGCCTGGTGCGCGTAGCCGCGCCGGCGCGCCGACGGGCGCACCACATAGCCGATGTGGCCACCGCACAGCCGCAGGTACGGGTTGTCGATGGAATGCCGCACATTGATGGTGCCAACCACCGTCTGGCCGTCCTCCGTACACACCATGAGGAACGTCGTCGCCGGCACCCACCCGTCCGGCAGCCCCTCGCCGCGCGCCTCGGCGCGCACGGCGGCCATCCACTCGCCGTAGGGCGTGTCGCGCGGGTTGCGCCGCCCTACGGTATAGAACGTGTCGCCCGCTTCGCGCAGCTCGGCGCCGTAGTCCTCGACCGCCTCCCGGCGCGCGGGTGTCGGCTCTTCAAGCCGGATGTCGAATGCCGGGTCCTCTACAACCGCCCCGGGTGCCTCCATCCCCATCGCCTCGACCGTCATCTCCGTCACCTCTCATCTGCGAGACCGCGCCCCGCGGGCCCCAGCACCTCGATCGACCGTATGTCGTCGAACGGAACCTTCGTCTTGACCACCGTCAGCTCGCGCAGCGTCGTCTCAACCTGCGTGACCACGCCCGTCACCGGCACGTAGGCGTCGACGTCGTAGCGCACGACGCGCACCATGTCGCCCTTGCGCAGACGCGCGACCTGGTCGGACAGTTGCGCCGCCTCCTCCTCGGTCAGCTCATGGCGCGGCTCGGCCACGCGCTCCCGCGCGCGCACCATGTCGTAGTATCCCTTGAGCGCCGCGAACGGCATGAACTGCCGCGCACGGTCGGCCGGGTCGATGTGCGGCCGAAGAGGCATCTCGTCAATAGTCGGTCGAACCGCAGACCCGTCGCCCAAAAGACCTCCGCCCACGGGCGCACCGCCCGCGCGGCAGGTGGTCCGCAAACCGCCTCCTGCAGAATCGCCGCTATCCCTGCACCCGCCGGCCGTCACCGACCCGCTCGCCCTAGGCACCCCCACGATGCTCGCCCTCCTTCCCCACAGGCTCGTCCCCGTAGCCGGCGCGATGGCCGCCGATGAGCATGTTGCGTTCGCGCGCCGTAGCCTTCTCGTTCAGGCTCATGCCCTTGAGCAGGGCGTTCTTGCCGAATTTACCCTTGACGGCCAACACCGCCCGCTGCAGCTTGAGCTCCTTCTCGTCGGCCTCGACGTCGGTGAAGAGGTCGACGGTGGCGAACTCCTCGCCCAGCAGGTTCTCGAAGCCGATGTTGACGCGCCTGATAACCCGCCCGTGCAGCGTCGTCTCCGCATACAGCTGCTCGAAATACGGCAGCAGCTTGCGGTAGGAGTTCGTGCGCTCGGGAAGCTTGCGCGAACCGCCCGTATGCTCGCCCGTGCGCCCTGCGGCGGGACGCGCCCCGTGCTCGCCAACGAACACCGCGCCCCCGGCCCCGCCCGAGGCCCCAGTAGCGCCCTTCTCGCACGCATACCCTACCATGAGCGAGATGTGGTCGCATACCAGGTGTTTCTCAACCAGCTCGAGCACCGAGGCGTCCACCATCTCCTTCATCACGAGCTGCGCGTCGTCGTATCCGTAGCCACACGGCAGAATTTGCCCGTTGCAGATCGACCGTGCCTCGGGCTCGTATTCATGGATTTGCCGAATGGTACACGGCTCGCGACCCCATGCATGGTCGATGAGAAACTCCGCATTGACGCCGAACTCGCGGTAGAGAACGTCCTCGTCCATAAAGGCCACGCCCAACAGATCGTGCACGCCATACTTGGCCAGGCGTTTCGCGATGCCCGGACCGATGTTCCAGATATCGGTGATGGGGCGGTGCGTCCAGATGGAGCGCTTGAACCCCGCCTCGTCAAGCTTGCCGATGTGGTCCGCGTCGTCGTGCTTGGCCGTGATGTCGAGCGCGACCTTGGCCAGAAACAGGTTCGTCCCAATGCCCGCCGTCGCGCAGATGCCCGTCTCCGCCTGCACGGCTTCCATGAGCATCTTGGCAAACCCCTCGGCCGACGTGCTGTACAGGGTCAGATACGGCGTCGCGTCGATGAAGCACTCGTCGATGGAGTAAACATGAATGTCTTCCGGGCTGATGTACCGCAGGTAAACAGAGTAGATGTCGGCCGAGACCTCCATGTAGCGCTGCATGCGCGGAGGGACCGCCTCATACTCGACACTCGAAGGGATTTCGAACAGACGGCAGCGGTTGCGGATACCGAGATTCTTCATCGCCGGCGAGATAGCCAGGCAGATGGTGGCGTCGCCACGCGAGGTATCGGCCACGACGAGGTTTGTCGTGAACGGGTTCCAACCCCGCGCCAGGCATTCGACCGACGCATAGAAGCATTTGAGGTCGATGCACAGGTAGATATGGCCCGTGTCGGCGCTGTCGCCCTGGCCGGGCACACCCCAAGGCGCCCCCGCAGACCACATGCCCGCCATCGCTGCCGCCTCCCCTTGCCCTTTCGCGTCGTTAGACATCATTGTAGTACAAAAATAGGAACATGTGTTCTAGTTTTGGGATTGAGAAGTACGCTTCGAGAGCGAACCTACTGAAGGGGAGCCTGCCCGTCCGCCGATCGACGCTCAACCCGCGACCCCGCAGTGAGGGACAACCCGCCGGAAATTCGCAAGCCATCCCTCGCAGCTCGCTCGTCGACAGGACGGGCCGCCCACCCCCTCCACCATTTGTAATCCCTCACCGGCAACGCCGAGGCCCAGACCGGGGGCACGTTTAAATACTGCATCTCGAGCCCCGCCAGCATCGACCCGTTCGACCCCGAAGAATTCAACGGTATCGCCGTCACGGCCCAGCTGTTCGACCCCTCACCTACTACAGCTACGACACACAGACGCTCGAACCCCTGGCATGCGAGGGCTGGGAGTCCAACGACGCCGGCGACGAGTGG
>CAZUFB010000052.1:0-14542 GCA_964619775.1 uncultured Coriobacteriaceae bacterium | reverse complement strand
GCGCGGGCAACCGATGACGGGAGCCGCGTGCGGCCTGCGGGCCATCGTGTCGCCCGCGGGACGATGGTGCGCTGGATGGCCGAGGAGGTCGTCGCCGACGCTGCGGACCTCGCGGCGTTCGACCAGGGAGGCTACCGGCTCGCCCCCTACTCGGGGCTCTTGAGCGCCTCGACCATGTCGATGCGGTCAAGCATGCGGTTGGTCACCAGGCTCACCAAAAACGCGAACACCAGCGTGATGCCCGTGGCGATGAGATAGGTCCAGGGGCTCACATAGGTCGCAAAGCTGATGGCCGGCAGCTTGAGCAGGAAGCGGAAGCTGTAGCCCAGCAGCCACCCCGCCGGCAGGCCGAACGCCACGCCCAGCAGCGTGAGCACGGTCGTCTCCTTGTTCACGTAGCGGCGCACCTCCCTGCGGCGGAAGCCCAGGACCTTGAGGGTCGCCAGCTCGCGCTCGCGTTCGGAGATGTTGGTGGTCGAGAGCGTGAACAGCACCACGAACGCCAGGACCGCCGCCAGCGCAACCACCAGGTAGACGATGCCGTTGATGAGGGCGAAGGCGGCCGAGAAGTCGCTGCGCATCTTCTCGATCGACGAGATGGACAGATAGATGTCGTCGGAGCCGAGGTCGTCGGCGAAGGCGATCTGCTCGTCGGCGTCGCCGCTCAGCTGCACGAGCAGCATGTTGTTGTCGACCTCGCCGAACGCCTGCTCGTAGGCGCTCTGCGACATGTAGATGGCGTTGCCCAAGTAGTTGGTCGTGACGGCCTCGACGGTCAGCTCCGCCTCGTCGAGCGCGCTCGTGCGCACCGCCAGCGTGTCGCCCGCCGCGAAGCCCATGATCTTCGCCGCGTTGTCGGTCACCACGATCCCCTCGTCGGGCAGGCTCAGCGTCTCGCCGGTGGTGCTGTCCACCAAGTCGACGAACCCCTCAAGCGTGCTGCCGTCGGGCACCACGAACAGCTGCATCGAGGAGCGCTCGGACCCGTTGACGAGCGTCGCGTTGTCGACGTAAAGCTCCAGAAGGCCCTCGACCTCGTCGCGCCCGGCAAGGTCGTCGCGCGCGGCGGCAAGGTCGTCGGCGGAGGTCACGACCATCAGGTCGTAGCCGTACACCCCGTCGTACTGCCGGGCAGGCAGCGAGTCCACCGTGTTCTTGATGGCGAAGCCGCATACCAGCAGCATCGTGCATCCCAGGACGCCGAAGACCGTCATGAGGAAGCGGGCCTTGTAGCGGAACAGGTTGCGCGCCGTGACCTTGTTGAGGAACGACATCCGCCGCCACAGCGGCCCCACGCGCTCGAGCAGGATGCGCTTGCCGGCCTTGGGGGCCTTGGGGCGCATGAGCTCGGCCGGGGTCTGGCGCAGGTCGCGCCGGCAGGCGATCGTCGTCGCGCCCACGATGGCGACCACGAACAGCGCCACGCTGCCCACGGCGTACGCCGCGTCGAACGAGAACGAGAACGCAGGCAGCAGGTACATCGTGCGGAAGATGGCGAAGAGGAACTCGGGCAGCGCGAAGAACCCGGCCACGTCGCCCAGGACGCTGCCGGCCAGCGACGCAACAAGCACGTAGAACGCGTACTTGCCCATGATGCGCGCCTTGGAGTAGCCAAGCGCCTTGTAGACGCCGATAAGCCCGCGCTGCTCCTCCACCATGCGCATCGAGGTGGTAAGACCCACGAGCACGGCCACGACCAGGAAGATGATCGGCAGCACCACGGCGATGGCCTCGATCGACGAGGCGTCGCTGTCGATGCTCGAATAGCCCGCGAGGCTCATGCGGTCCTGGATGTACCAGGTTGCCGAGAGGGCCTCGGCGTCGGTGCGGGCCTCGTCTATCTCGGCCTGGGCGTCGGCGCGCTGCGCGTCGAGCTCGGACTGGCTTGCCTGCAGGTCGGCCTCGCTTTGGGCGAGCTGGGCATACCCCTCGTCGATCTGCGCCTGGGCGTCGGCCGGCAGGTAGTCGTAGCTGGCGGCCTGGGCGTCGAGCTGCGCCCGGCTGTCGTTTACGGCCTGCCAACCGGCGTCGATCTGCGCCTGGGCGTCGGCGAACTGCTGGTCGGCCTCGGCCTGGGCGTCGTCCACCGCGGCCAGCGCGTCGGCGCGCAGGGCGTCGGCGCGGGCGGCCTCGCGCTCCTCCTGGATGGAGAGCACCCGGCTCTGGGCCTCCTCGACGAGCTCCTCGTAGGCGTCCGTGTAGCACTCCAGGCCCGCCGTGTCGGCGACGCGCAGGTAGATTGCCGTGTAGACGTCGCTGTCGGCCGCCTCGCGCACCACGTAGAACACGTAGTCCGAGGTCGTCGAGCTGCGCAGCGACGTGGCCCCTTCGGGCGATATCACGTTGGTCGGGTCGATGACCGACCCCACGATGGTATAGGTCCCCTCGGCAAAGACGGCGGAGTCCTCGTCGTCGGAGGAGGAGCCGTCGGACGCAAACGTCAGCGTGTCGCCGATCTGCTTGCCGCTGTCGTCGAGGTAGGCCTGGGTGACGGCGACCTCGGTGGCGTCCTGGGGCAGGCGCCCCTCCAGCACGTAGGGCACGTTGAAGCCTTCCTCGGACAGCGCCTTGACGTCGGCCTCCTCCTGGTGGCCCCCGACGTCGGTGTAGACGCTCTCCTCGTAGGCTCCCTCGGCCGCCTCGATGCCGTCGAGGGAGGTCAGCGCCACCACGTCGTCGTCGGTCAGGCCCAGCGTCGACATGACGCTCAGATCGTACAGTCCCTGCTCGTCGAAGAAGGCGTCGGCCGACCTGCGCAGGTCGATGCAGGCAACCGCCAGGCCCACGAACATCATGACGCCTAGCGCGCAGATGGCCATGATCGAGAAGAACCGCTTCTTGCTCGACCCTATCGTGCGGACGACGTCTTTGTCGAAGGCCTTCATGCGCACCGACCTACCATTCGATCTCTTCCACCGCGACGGGGGTCTCGTTGACCGTCATCTCGACCACACGGCCGCTCGCGAAGCGGACGAGCCGGTCGGACATCGGGGCGAGCGCCGAGTTGTGCGTCACGATGACGACTGTGATGCCTTCTTGACGGCACAGGTTTTGCAGCAGCTTGAGAATCTGCTTGCCCGTCTTGTAGTCGAGCGCGCCCGTAGGCTCGTCGCACAGCAGCAGCTTGGGGTTCTTGGCCACGGCGCGCGCGATGGAGACGCGCTGCTGCTCGCCGCCCGACAGCTGCGCCGGGAAATTGCCCGCCCGGTGCGTCAGCCCCACCTTGTCCAGCGTCTCCGCCGGGTCGAAGGCGTCCTTGCACACCTGCGTGGCCATCTCGACGTTCTCAAGCGCGGTGAGGTTGGGCACCAGGTTGTAGAACTGGAAGACGAAGCCCACGTCGGAGCGGCGGTACTCCACCAGGTCGGCGTCGGAGGCGTGCGTGATGTCGCTGCCGTCGATCACCACGCTCCCCGACGTGGCCCGGTCCATGCCGCCCAGGATGTTGAGCGCCGTGGTCTTGCCCGCACCCGAGGCGCCCAGGATGATGGCGAGCTCGCCGCGGCGCACCTCGAAGCTCGCGCCGTCGAGCGCGTTGATCTGCGTCCCGCCCGAACCGTAGGTGCGCACCACGTTGTCGAACGCGATGTAGGCGTCGTCCGACGGGGCCGCCGGGCGCGCCCGCATAGACGCCGCAGGAGCAGGGGCCGGCGGCGCCGGCGCGTTGACGGCGAGAAACGAAAGGGTGTCGCCGGGGCCGGCCTGCGCAGAACGGGCGGATCCCTTCGACGCGGGCCTCTCGGCCGGGGGCTTGCCCCCGCGCCCGACGCCGTCCCGCCCGTGCTTTGCAAAGTGCTTGCCGATGGGTCTGTCGTGAGCCATATCGCCCTCGCCTACTCTCGATCCGACCGGGGAGAACCCGTCACTGCGAGATTCACTCGACAACGTGTTGTCTAAATCGAGTATAACGGAGTACACTGGGGACGCAACGGGAGCTCGACAAACACCTTCGCATTGTCGAACGGGCACGCAAAAAAAGGGGGCACCCATGGCGGCAGGCAGGCGCACCGAGATGAGCGAGCAGACCCGCGACAACCTCAAGCAGGCGTTTCTGGAACTGTACGCGGCAAAACCCATCGAGCGCATCTCGATCCGCGAGATCACCGACCGCGCCGGCTACAACCGCGCGACCTTCTATCTGTACTTCCGCGACATCTACGACGTGCTCGCCACCATCGAGGACGACCTGCTCTCCTTCCTCGACTCCGTGGTCGACCCCCTGGTCTGCAAACAGGACGTCTACGGCCGCATGGGCACCTTCCTCGTGCTCGCAAGCCGCTACACCGAACCGTTCTCCATCCTGCTCGGAGACAACGGAGACCCCTCGTTCACCCGGCGGTTCAAGCAGCGCCTCGAGCCGCTCCTCGACCGGCTGCTGGTGACCCGGCGCGCCCTCAACCCGCACGAGCGCGAGCTCATCAGCACCTTCTACCTGTCCGGCGTGGTGGCCGTGGTGGTCTCCTGGCTGCAGGACCCCCGCGGCATGGGCATCGACGAGCTGATGAGCTTCATCGTGGAGGACGCCCTGCAGGCGCACGTGTGACAGTTTTCGGCGCACTGCCCGCACGTATGGTCGGGGTTGCGGCCCTGCCGTCAGGCCTCCCGATACCGCTTGCCCGCCCGCGCGATGCTTGCGCGCACCAGCGCGTCGAGCGAGTCGACGCAGTCGCGCGGGACGCCGCGGAGGGCGCGGTAGACCGACAGCTCGGTGCAGCCGAGGACCACCACGTCGGCCCCGGCCAGCTTGACGTCGCGGTACGCCCCGTCGAAGAGGCGGCCGGGGCCGGGCTCGCCCCGCTTGATGTACCCGTAGACGAGCTCCATGACTTCGCGCTGGCGCTCGGGCGACGGGTACACCGCCTCGACGCCGCGCCTGAGGCACGCCCGCTCGTACATGCCGTCGCGCCTGGTGCCGTCGGTGCACAGCACGCCGACGGCCCGCGCGTCCGGGCAGCGGCGCAGCGCCTGCCCGACCGCCTCCTCGACCATGTTGAGCAGGGGCGCCGAGCTCACGCGGGAGAGCCGGTCGTAGTACGCGTGCGCCGTGTTGCAGGGCATCGCGATGAAGTCGGCCCCGGCGCGCTCGAGAAGGGCGACGTCCCGGGCGAGCAGGGAGGCCAGGTCGCCCCCGCCGGGGCTCGTGCGGTCGGGAAGGGAGGCGTGGCTCAGGACGACGGCGTCCATGTGCTCCTGGTCGCACCCGGCGTCGGTGTGCTCCACGAGCTCGCGGTAGAACAGCGCCGTGGCGGCGGGCCCCATCCCGCCCAGAACCCCGATGCGCATGCGTCGCCCCCCTCGTCAGGACCTCGTCGGATGGTAGAACCTTCGGAACTTGCGGTACTGGTTCAGCTGGCCCAGCACGACCCGCAGCAGGCGGCCGGGCCTTACGTCCCGCGCAAAGAACAGGGGGTTGACCCAGCGCCCGCGGCCCCGGAGCTCGCCGGCCGGCGCGTAGCGGCGCGCGACCCCCTTGGGGACGACGCTCCAGACGCGCCCCTCCTCCCCCTGCTCGTAGGGCAGGGGGCTGCGGTTCACGAGGTCCTCGACGAGGTGCCTGACGAGTTGGACGCCTGCGGCCGCCGCGTAGTAGTTGCTCCTCCCCTGGCGGGCGTTCAGCTCCAGAAACAGGTAGCGGCCCGTGCGGGCGTCGAAGCGGATGTCGATGTTCGACAGGCCGCGGAAGCCGACGCGCTCCAGCAGGGACACCCCTGCGGCGACGAGCCCGTCGTTTCGCTCCGTCACGATGAGCGCGTGGTTGCCTATGCCCGTGGGGGTGTGCTCCTCGAGCAGCACGTGGCCGAGGCACGCCGCGCCAACCTTGCCCGTCGAGTCTGAGTAGCAGGTCAGGACGTGCATGCAGTCGTCGTCGCCGGGGACGTGCTCCTGGACGACCAGGCTGCCCCCGTAGCCGGACGCGTAGATCCGGCCGACCGTCGCCTCAAGCTGCCGGGGGCCGTCCACGAAGTAGACCTTGTGCTGCCCGGGGAACGGGTGGGCGAAGTACTGGGAGCTGTCCGACGCCTTGACGACGACCGGGTAGGCGAAAGGCAGCTCGGCGGGGACGGGCTCCCCGCGACGGACGACGACCGTCTCCGGGTGGTCCACGCCGTAGTCGTCGCAGAGCCGGTAGAAGTTGTCTTTGAGGACGAGCCTGTCGAGCGCCGCGCCGTCGACGTACGGCACGACGACGTTATCGGGCATCCGGGGCGCGCAGGCGCTGAGCAGTCTGACGTAGCCGTCCCCCGCGCCGAGGGCGACGACGGTGCCGTTCGTCGACGACGCAAGCTCTAAGAGCCTGCCCTCGAGGACGTCCTGCGTGCAGATCGCGGGGTCCGCCTCGAACCTGACGATCGCGCTGCCCTTGCACGGCCCGGTGGGGTACTTGCCGAAGACGAACGACCTCACGCCGTACACCTCGTAAAACGAACGCGCCAGGCTGTATGCGCCGATGTCCGAGCCGAACAGCGCGGGGACGAACGGCGGACGAACCATACCGCCTCACCTCTCTCTCCTGATTTTGTCGAGACATGTTTTTGCGCCTCGGGACGCGGCTGATTATAAATACAAGATAATTATGCGTCAATAATTTCTTTCTTATTATTCGTTACATATGACTATCTTCACCGACTTTCGTGTTCGGCGAGGCACCCGCACTCGTCCGCAACGGCGGCCGTTGTCCGTCGAAACAACAACGGTCGATGCTGGGTTATCATCCGACTTATAAAAATGGTATGATTATGTTGTAGTAATTATGTTGGTCGTTATAGTCAAGACTGGTCGACGGTGACCGTGTAAGGAGACCCGGGGAGACAGGAGGAGGCGGCATGGGAACGAAAAAGCCCTTGACGGACGCGGAGCTCGAGGTGATGTCCGTCGTGTGGGAGTCGGGCGGAAGCGAGTCGGCTGCCAACGTCTACGCGGCCCTGTCGGGGAGCGGCTGCGAAAGAGCCGCGGTCTACCAGCTCATCCACCGGCTCATCAAGAAGGGGATGCTCGAGCGCGAAGAACCGGGCTTCGTGTGCCGGGCCCTGGTTAGCCGCGACGAGATCCAGGTCGAGGAGGCGAAGAGGCTCGTCGACAGGTTCTTCGGGGGGTCCGCAGAGCGCCTGCTGGTGGCACTCGTCGACTCGAAGGCCGTCACGGCGGAGGAGATAGACCGGCTGCGCTCGATGATCAGGGATGCGTACGGAGAGTGACGCGAAAAGGGAGGTGCGGGCCCCATGATTGAACTTCTGTTGCAGGCGTGCCTACAGGGTTCGGCGATGGCCCTGGCCGTCATAGCCGCCCGTGCCATCTTGTCGCGGCACCTTCCCGGGTGGGTCTTCCCAGCCCTGTGGACCGCCGTCCTCGCCCGGTTCCTGCTGCCGGTCGACCTCTCGACCCGAAGGGTGCTGTCCGGGTCGGCGGGAGAGGTCGGGCAGGCCTCCGGCACCGTTGAGAGCCCCAGCGGCCTTTTGGCCGAGTCAGCCAGAGCGGCCGCGGAGGCGGTGCTCCCGCAGAGCGTCCCATGGGGCCTCGTGTGGGGCGTGGGATCGGTTGCCACCCTGGCGGCCCTGACCGTCCTCCACGGGATCCAGTCCCGTGCGCTGCGCGGAGCCAGGCCAGCCGCGCCCAACCCGGTGCTCGGGTCATGGCTCGCCTCGCACCGGCTGCGACGGGGCCTGCGGGTCTTGGAGTCGCGCGCAGTGAGGACGCCCGTCGCACGCGGGCTTCTCCGCCCCTCGATAGTCGTGCCGCAGGGTTACCTGGACGGCGACAGGGCGAAGGTCGAGGCGGCGCTTGAGCACGAGTTCGCCCACATCCGCAGGTTCGACCCGACCGTCAGGGCGGCCGCCCTGCTCGTCGCCTGCATCTACTGGTTCAACCCTCTGGCCTGGCTGGCGTACCTCTGCCTCTCCCGGGACCAGGAGCTCGCCTGCGACGAGTCCGCCCTGCGCAGGCTCGGCGACGGGGCAAGGAGGTCCTACGCCGAGGCTCTGCTCGACGCCGCTGCGGCCGCGCTGACCAAGGCGCGCGTCTGCGAGGCCGGGTTTGGGCAGGAGCCCCTCGAGGGGCGCGTGCGCAGGGTCGTCTTCCCCACCAGGCGCCGTCCCGCCCTGGCCGCCCTCGCCGCCGCGGCGGCCTGCCTGGCCGTGGCGGGCGCGGCCTGGTATGCGGCTCCACCCCCGGTGGAGACGGTGTCCGTCGGGGACTGCACGCTCGAGCTGCCGTCGTACTGGCGGGATCGGGTGGAGGTGAGCTTCGGGGAGGACGGGTCCTCCGCGTCCGTCCACCTCGCCGGGCACCCCGAGCTATACCTGGTCGAGCTCGTCGAGGTCGGTGGCGCCGACAGCTCCCGCACGGAGATACCCTATTCCCCTTACCGGATGCTCTGGTCGGGCACCTCGTCCAGCGGGCAGACCTACGAGCTGTGGGGGCTGTGCTACGCGGGCATGTCGACCAACGACGACTGGGCGGCGGCACCGGCCGCGAACCCCCGCTATCCCGGTGCAGAGGCCGAGATCGAGGCCGTCGACCTGAGCACGGGAGGGGCCGTCTCGGTCGACGAGGCGCGCCTGTGCTCGGAGGTGGACGACGCATGGTTCGACTTCTACCTGGAGGAGGTCGTAACGGGGGTCGATGTGTCGTAGGGCACAGGAAGGGCGGTTTAGCCGACCATTCGGAACCGATGCCGAGGCGTCTGGCATCGGAATCCGCTGGAACGCGGTGCCGTTGGAACACGACGACCGGTGCCGCACCGCCCTCCCGCACGCAAAACACCGGGGCGTCCCGCTCAAAGAGGGGGCGCCCCGGCGCTCGTCGGGCAGGCTTTGATCCGGGCCGCAGGCCGGCCCGCACAAGACGCTAGTAGTTCACGGCCTGCTGCACGAAGTAGGCCTTGGGGTGGGCGCACACCGGGCAGATCTCGGGGGCCTCGGCGCCCACGTGCAGGTGGCCGCAGTTCTGGCACTTCCACACCACGACGTCGTCGCGCTTGAAGACGGTGCCGTTGTTGAGGCGCTCGAGCAGGGCGTTGTAGCGCTCCTCGTGGGCCTTCTCGACCGCGGCGACGCCGTCCATCTTGGCGGCAATCTCAAGGAAGCCCTCGGCGCGGGCGGTCTCGGCGAACTCCTTGTACATGTCGGTCCACTCGTAGTTCTCGCCGGCTGCGGCATCGGCCAGGTTCTCGGCCGTCCCGGGGACCGCGCCGCCGTGCAGGTACTTGAACCAGAGCTTCGCGTGCTCCTTCTCGTTGCCCGAGGTCTCGGTGAAGATCTCGGAAATCCCCACATAGCCTTCCTTCTTGGCCTGCGAGGCGTAGTAGCCGTACTTGATGGCAGCCTGCGACTCGCCGGCAAAGGCGGTCTCGAGGTTCTTTTTGGTCTGCGAGCTCTCGAAATCCATCGGTTGCGTCCTTCCTCTCATGTCCTCCCGCCGCACAAAAAGCCGCCGAACGGCCAAAGACCGCCGGCCGACGGCATGCAGACGGCACCGTGCACGGTTATTCTATCCTGTTTGAACACGCTTGAACGCCTTTACGAACCGATTGCCCACCCGCCTGAAGTTTCCACACAGAGGCCCTCGCGGCGCAAGGCGTCGAGCACCTCGACCGTGGTCTGCCGGCCGGGCGCGGGGCGGCCGCTCGCGGTCTCCTCGGCGGCAAGCAGGGCGTCCACCTGGTCGGTAGACAGCACCAGGCCCGTCTCGCGCGCGGCGAGCAAGATGCGCACCACCTCGGCGCGCTTCTGGCGAAACGATCCCTCGAAACGAGACTGGCGCGTGTACGAGGCCGAACGCCGCGACGGGTTGGGCACGGTCTTTTTAAGGTGGGCACCATAGTCGAGCAGGGCATAGTACCAGCCGCGTACGTCCGAACCGCTTGCCGGGCAGGCGGCGCGCACGAGAGGCACGAGCTCCCTGTCGGAGACCTTCTCCGCCTCGGGGAACAGCTCGTGGATGAAGACCGCGCGCACGTTGGTCTCAAGGTAGACGTCGGCCTCGTCGAACGCAAACGCCCTGATGCCTGCAGCCGTCGAGGGGCCGATGCCCGGCAGGGCGACAAGCGCCTCGCGACCGTGGGGAAACGCCCCGCCGTAGTCCTCGACCACCTCCACGGCGGCCCGGTGCAGCGCCAGGGCGCGGCGGTTGTAGCCCATCCCCTGCCACGCCGCGAGCACGTCGGCGTCGCCCGCCGCAGCCAAGGCGCCGACCGTGGGAAAACGCGCCAGCCAGTCGTCCCAACGGGCCTGGACGCGCGCGACCTGCGTCTGCTGCAGCATGACCTCGCTCACCCAGACGAGGTAGGGGTCGCGCGTGCGCCGCCACGGCAGGTCGCGCCAGTGCGGGGCGGCCAGCCCCCGAACGCGCGCGCGAAAAGCGGCCGGGTCGGCGAGCAGCCCCGCAGGCGTCGCCGGGCCGTCCCCTACCGCCACACGAGCACCTTCCACGAGCGGCGCTCGGCCTCGCGGCGCAGCGTCGGGCCGGGATTCACGGCATAGCAGGTCGTGGCCGCCTCGAGCATGGGGATGTCGGAGTGGTGGTCGCCGTAGGCATAGGCGAGCTCCCAGCCGCCCGCACCGAAGCACCCGTCGGCCCACGCGCGGATGCGCGCGACCTTCTCGGAACCGGCGGTGGTGTCCCCCTCGACCTCGCCGGTGTAGCGGCCCGTCTCGTCAAGCTCCATGACGGTGGCCAGCGCGACGTCGCAGTCCAGATACTCGCGTGCGGCCTGGGCTATCTGGTCGAACGTGGCCGATATAAGCGCCACGTGCTCCCCCGCCTCCTCGTGGCGACGCAGCGCGGCGACGCCGTCGGGCCTATAGCGAGGCACCATGACCTCGCGGTGAAAGTCGTGCATGATCTGCTCCACCCGCTCGGCCGAAAAACACGACAGGTCTTTAAAGATGCGCTCGCGCACCTCGTTCTGCCGCAGCGGCAGGTGCAGTTTATAGCGTATGCCCCACCACGCGGCAAGCGCGGCCGTCCTGGCCGTGATGAACCGACGGCGCATCAAATAGCCCAGCACCAGGGTTCCCGACTGGCCCTTGAGCAGGGTTCCGTCGAGGTCGAACGCCGCTATCACCGCGCGTGCCATACCTTCTGCCTCCCGCCGACCCGCCGCACGGGCCGCCCGAACCGTCCCCGCGGCGCACGCACAGCATCGGTGCGGGGCAGGGCGCGGCGTCCAAAAACATCCGCACATAGCATACTTGAATCGCACTGAAATTGCGGACGGCACCATGAAACAACCCGGTAGGTCAAAGTGCCCAAAGCGCGGCGGCGCGGAGACGGACAGCCCGCGCCGCCGCACGGCAGGCGGCCGCACCGGCATCGGGGGCGGTGCGGCCGGGAAACGAAGCGGCCGGGGGCGGCGCGGCCTTAGATCATCTCGAGGAACGCCTCGACGCGGGTGCGCAGCTGGCCCTCGTCCTCGGCGGCGTAGTCGGTGGTCACGTGCATGAAGGGGATGCCCGCCTCGCGCGCGGCCTCCTCCATCGAGAACGCCTCCATCTCGTAGAGCGTGCAGAACTGCAGGCTGCAGTCGACGATGCCGTCGGCGTGCAGGTCGCGGGCCATCTGGATGACGTCGCGGGCACGGTCGTCGTTGGGCGTGAAGATGGCGCAGTTGATCTTGAAGTACTTCTCGGCCACGGCGTCGAGCATCTCGTCGACGGTGGCGCCGCCCTCGTCCACAAGGTCTTTGTAGTAGCGGCTGCCGGTGCAGGCCTCCTCGCCCACCACCACGCCGCCGGCCTTCTCGATGATGTTGAAGAGCTTCCAATTGGGCACCGCCATGGGCGTGCCGGTGTACAGGATGCGCTTGGCCCCCTTGGGGGCCGCGCCCTCCCCGCGGGCGACGCGCTCCTCGCACTCCTGCGCCATCGCGTCGATGGCCGCGGTGAGGCGCACGGTGTCGTCCATAAAGGCAGCCTGGACTGTGAGCAGGCTGTCCAAGCCCGAGATGGGCACCGGGTCGGCGACGCGCGTGGCGGAGAGGCGCTGCAGGGCGCGGCGCTTGGCGTTCGTCAACCGGATCGCCTCGCGCAGGCTCTCGGCGGTGATGGTGCGGCCGGTCTCTTCCTCAAGGCGCCTGGCAAGCTTGCGCACCTCGCCTTTCCACATCTCGAGCGCCTCGGGCGTCTTGACGTGGGGGACGTCCATCACATACATGTTTTTCTGCGTGCCGAAGAACTCGTAGGCCTTCTTCTTGCCGTCGCAGGTGTTCTCGCCCACCACCAGGTCGCTGCACTCGATATAGGGGCACACGCGACCCAGCTTGAAGCCGGTGAAGCCCTTGATGAGCGGGCAGGTGTTGCGCGGCAGGTGCCGCTCGACCTCGGCGACGTCCCAGTCGGCCCCGGCGCACAGGCCCACCTCGACGCCTCCCGCCGCGACAACGACCTCCTCGGGCACATAGAGGCAGAACGACCCTATGACCTTGCTGACGGCGCCCGACGCGCGCGCCTCTACCAGCTCGCGGATGCGTCCCGAATGCAGGTTGCTGGCGACGAAGTCGAGATAGGACGTTGACTGCGGCCGGTTGGACTGGGTGAGGAACATGCTGCCGTACATCTGGCCCACGGCCCCCAGCAGTCCGTCGTGGGCGGGCAAATCCATGCCCAGGTCGTCCCACATCTGGTGGTAGTCGTACTCTTCGACGGCGTTCTGGCCGGCGGTTTCGGACTCGCTCATGGTTGCTCCCTCTCTCCTGCTCCCCGCAGGCTTGTGCCGACGGCGGGCGGCGCCCAGGCAGGCGCGCAGACCGCACCGCAAGACGGACGGCGCATGCGCCGACGTCGCACAGCTTGCGGGGCAAGTTGGTTTTTGCCGGATTGCCGACAGGTTGGCTACACGAACCGTGCGGTGATGGCTGCCGCAAATCACGTACGCTTCTTCATGGCCATCACCTCCGTCGCGGGTATAGGGAGAAACCCGGGACCAGTGTATAACAAAAATCAAAAGGATTCCCCGTCGGCGGCGGGGCGCCCCGGGGAACGGCGCAGGCGACGGCGGGCAAGACGCGGCCAAACCCCGAGCACCGCCCGCCCGTCACACAGACTGCCGAAACGTCTGCTACCATCGCAGGCCGGCATGCTTCCGACGCGCGACGGAAAGGTCGGCCCATGGCATCGGCGTCACCCAACCGACGGTCTCCCCACACCGCAGGCAAACGAACCTCGGGCCTCGCCCGCCGCAAACGGCGGCTCCTCGCGGCCGCGCTTGCCGTCGTCGCCGTCGCGCTGTTTGCGTTTGCGCTGTTCGGCGGCCCGACGGGCACTTATGTGAGCTACCGCGACTTCGCCGAGGCGGTTGCGGCGGGGCGCGTCGAAACCGCAGTCATCGGCGACGGCTCCGTGGGCTTCACCCTGGAAGGAGACGACGGCTCCTACTACACCGACAACCCCGAGCGCGACGGCTTTAAGGAGGACCTGCTGCTCGCCGGGGTCGAAGTCAAAACCGCCGCGAGCGCCGACGACGCGTTCAACCTGGTGCTCGACGTGCTGTTCTACGCGTTCTTTTTCGGCGTCATCGTCGTCGCGGGCTACAAGCTCCTCAGCTACAGCCGCAACACCTTCAAGGTCGTGCGCCGCACAGGGGTCACCTTCGCCGACGTCGCCGGCATGGAGGAACCCAAGCGCGAGCTGCGCCGGCTCGTGGACGTGCTCAAGAACCCGGCCGCCTACTCCAAGCGGGGCGTCCGCCCGGTGAAGGGCGTCATCCTCGAGGGGCCGCCCGGCAACGGCAAGACGCTGTTCGCCCGGGCCCTGGCGCAGGAGGCGGGCGTGAACTTTATCGCCACCAAAGGGGCCGACTTCCAAAGCGCGTTCATGTCGCTCGGCGCGCGCAAGATCAGGATGCTGTTCGCCAAAGCGGCGCGCCGCAAGCCGTGCATCGTGTTCATCGACGAGTTCGACAGCATCGGGGAGCGCCGCAACTACGCCGGGACCGGCATCGACAAGGAAAACAACCGCATCATCACCGCCATGCTCAACGAGATGGACGGCTTTGCGGGCAGCGACGGCATCCTCGTGGTGGCGGCCACCAACTCCTACCGCTCGCTCGACCCCGCGCTCATCAGGCCCGGGCGCTTCGACGTCAAGCTCACCGTGGGCAACCCCGACGCCGCGACGCGACGCGAGCTCGTGGGGCTCTGCACCAGGGGACGCCGGCTCGACCCGAACCTGTCGGCCGACGAGCTGGTCGCCGCGTTCGACGGGCTGAGCTGCGCCGCCATCGAAACCTGCCTCAACGGCGCCGCCACCATGGCGCCCGAGGGCGGCGCGATCACGATGGACCTGGTGCGCGATGCGGCAAAGAAGGCCGACGTGAAGCTGAAGGGATTGAAGGGATGACGCCCGCCGGGCCGTCTGCAGGCGCCGGTTCTGCTGCGTTTCTGCTACGTTTCTGCTACGTTCTGCAACTGGTGAGATGTTTTACTATGTTTTGCAGCCTGTGAGATGAAAAGTACCTAAGAACGGGTGTCAATCTGGTAGCACGAATCAACAAGCAGTATCACCGCTGCTAGATAGCTTGATAACTCTTGCAAGTATGCTGTCGACAG
>CAZUFB010000051.1:12126-15641 GCA_964619775.1 uncultured Coriobacteriaceae bacterium | reverse complement strand
ACGTTTGCGGTTGCAGGCAGTATGACAACAACCCTCGCACTACTGCCGCAACCAAGGCCAAAAAAACCGTCGCAATGCAACGAAGCGCGGGCCTTCCAAAGAACATCGATATCCAATCGCAGCGCCCGGCCCGGTCAATCAGCACATCCGCGCCCGGGCACCCCGGCACCGCAAGATCTGCATGCGCTCACATCGGGCACCGATCTTCGACGCCGGCACACGTGCTGCGCCCCGACGCGCTCCCCGCTTGCAGGAGACGTCGCCGGGGCGCAGCGGCTTGCACTGCCAAAGGCCGGCGCAGGGTTCAAGCTTCGGCAGAGCCTGTTCCCATGCAGGCGGTGTGCAGATTGCGCAAACGTCCAAGCCGGCCAAGCCGGCACGGCCTGGCGCCTACTTGAGCTGCGCCCCGTCGCAGAACGCCTGGCCAACCTTCTCGCCGATGCGGTGGTAGCCGTGGTGCGCAGGATCGAAGCAGATCGGGTCGAGCTTGGCGATGTCGGGCTCGCCGTCCTCCCCCAGCACCGACTCGTCGGCCACGACGTTGACGACCTTGCCCACCGTACGGCCGAACTCGTCGAAGCCCAGGAACTCGCACTCGAGCGTCAGCCCCAACTCGGCAAACACCGGAGCGTCGACGTGGGCGCTCTTGACCGCCGTCCACCCGGCCTTGGCGACCTTGTCGGGCACCTGCGCACCCGAGACGATGCCCACGTAGTCGGCGGCAACGACCTGGCCGGCGCCGGGGATGCCCACGGTGAACGCCTTGGTGCGCTCGAAGTTCTTGACGGTCTGGTGACCGTGGCTCAGGCACATGACCACCTGATCGTCGTCGCCCGTGCCACCCCACGCGGCGTTCATCGCGTCGGGCGTGCCGTCTTCTCCGTAGGTGCCCACGATGAGCACCGGCTGCGGGAAGATATAGGTCTTGACGCCGAGGTCTTTGAGGTTGGCCATTCCTTCTCCTTTCGACAGAGGTGCGTTGCGACCTGTATTGTTCCCGCTGCGGGGCCCGGCATACCGGCCGGTCGGCGAGAAGCGCGGGTTCGGTGCGGCTTTCACCCGCAGGCTATCTCGTGTAGGGCATCGATACCATAGGCTCTCCCGTTGCCCGGGTTTGCTCAAAACCCATCAGCACGCCGCACCGTCCCTTTCCATAGACGCGGCCGCCACTCCTTGTCACGCCCCCGTGTAGGCGTCTTCGGCGCTGTTGGAGAAATCCTGCGCCGCCAGCCAGGCGCGCTCTTCGTCGGTCTCGGGGATATCGACGCGCTCGATCTTGAAAACCACGGGCCGCGTGCCGTCGTTGCAGCAGGCGATCATCATGCGCTCGTCGTTGGTCCAGCCGTGCATGATGCTGCCACCCTGCAGCGCCGCGTACACGTAGCGGCTGACGGCGTCCCACGCCTCGGCGCAGGGGAAGTCGCCCCCGTCGGAGCGGCATCCGCGGCCGAACTTCCAGAAGTCGTCGCGCCCGTCCTCGCGGTGGAACTCGAAGACCTGCCCCTCCTCGAAGCAGGGGCACGCCCCGCTCTTCGGGTCGGCCAGATAGGCTTCCTGCAAATCCTCGAAGACCGTCTTCCGCAAAACCGTAACCCTGCACTCGTGCTTCACGACGCGCCCCTTCCCTCTCTGCGAACCGGCCGCACCTGTGGCCGCGCACCCAGTGTAGCCTGCCGCAGACCGCCGGGGCCGCCTCGACGCCGGCATTCTCAATAAGCACGGTCACCGTACGTACCGTGCGTCCGTGCAAGGCCATACAGAGCCGACCGGAACAAGGAACGAGCAGCCGCCGACCGGCAAGGACCTTATACCGCGCACAAAACGGGGTCCCGGCGGGAAACCGGAACCCCACAGGAGAGGGAGGACGTGTTGGGACGCCTCACGCGCTCTTCCGAGGTGGGCCCCGGCCGGGAAAAGCCGGGGCCCCAGGAGAGGGAGGCGTTTTCAAGGTCGCAATGACCGACGGAGAGCCTGTCTCCTCTACCCCGGCGATTCCTTGCGACGCCACACAGAATACCAGAGCGCACACGAATGTCAACTAAACCTAACTCATAGGCAGAAAATAAGTTAGCTAGACATAACTTCTACACAACCGCCCTGCACTTCCGTGCGGCCAGCCCCGGCGGCCCGTCCCCACCCGGCGGCCCGTCCCCACCCGGCAGCGCCCACGCCGCAACACCTGCTACGGCACCGCCACTGTGGGGGTAACGACCTGAACGGGCGCACGGGCAGGCGAAACCGATAGGGCGCCGGCCCCTCCTCACCCCTCCTTGCGGTACTCCCCGATCACGAACTCCACCGGGGTCGCCAGGGTCTCGACCCCGGCAAGCTTGGCGCGGTCGCGCGCGCTCGTGCGGTAGTAGTAGGGCGTCATCTGGAACACCGCCTCGATATCGGCAGGAGTCGCAAGCTCGATGTCGGCCGTCAGCTTGCGCCGTCCCACCTCCTTCAGCTCCGTCGTGGCGGGGAGGCGCTCGTCGTTGAGATAGGGCGTGTCGTACAGAGCCTCCTTGAGGCCCCACAGGTGCCTGGCGCCCGGGACGACGGTGTAGAGCGTCCCCCCGGGCTTAAGGATCCGCGCGAACTCCCCTTCGACGAACGGTGCGAACAGGTGCGTCGCCACGTCGAACGAGCCGTCGGCCACCGGTACCGCCTTCATGTTGGCCACAAAGCATGTCGCGTGCCCGCGCTTGGCAGCGAGGCGCACCATCTCCTTCGAGAGGTCGAAGCCGTAGGCCTCCACGCCCTCGACCGACCCCACGGCGCTGGTGTAGTAGCCCTCCCCGCAGCAGATGTCGAGCACCGTCAGGGGGCCGGGCACCCCGCCGGCGCGGCGGGACGCGGCGGCCGCGGCCACCAGGCGCACCAGCTCGTCACGCAGCACCTGGTAGTAGCCCCGGTCGAGAAAGTCGCGCCTGCTGCGCGCCGCCGCCTTGGGGTCGCCCGTGGCGTCGCCCCGCTTGGATGAGCGCAGCAGGTTGAGGTAGCCCTCCTTGGCCCGGTCGAACGCATGTCCCCGGCCGCAGTGGGCGGTGCGGCCGTCGGGTGAGGGGACGAGCTCGTTTCCGCACACAGGACACAGCAGGATAGACATGGCAGGCCCGACCTTTCACGACGACGGGGACGGCGTGGCGACGCGCAACCAGTATGGCAAGAGGAATGCACCGCGCGCCACGGCGATCCCGGCGGCTTCACAATCGGTGCCGGTCCGGGAGCGCAGCGGTGGCGCGTCCAGGCGCCTGGGTACCGTTACGCCCCGGGAAGGCGGTAACGGGTCGCAGACGTTCTGCCCGTGCGGACAAGCTTCCCTTCCGCAACCATGCCCGACAGTATCTCGCGCGTCCGGGACGCCCCGAGGCCCAGCACGACGGACAGCTCGGCCGCGGTCGCCTCGCCGTGCTCCCCCACGTACGCCGTCACCGTGCCTTGCTGACTCACCGCATGCACGGAACCTTCGCCGGTCTTCGCCGGTCTTCGCCGGTCTTCGCCGGTCCGTTCGCCGGTCTTCGCCGGTC
>CAZUFB010000051.1:0-12026 GCA_964619775.1 uncultured Coriobacteriaceae bacterium | reverse complement strand
TTCGCCGGTCTTCGCCGGTCCGTTCGCCGGTCTTCGCCGGTCTTCGCCGGTCTTCGCCGCGGCACCCTTACGACCGTCTCCCTTGAGCGAAAGCCCTCCCATGGCAAGCGATACAGAAAGCGTCACGCGGTCGGGGTCGTACGACTCGGCGAGCACGGGGTCGGCGACGCCGGCATAGCGTGCGGCCTGACGCAACACGTCAAAGCCGCTTCCCGCCTTGTCTCCCTTTCCGACCAGGTTGAACATGGTCAAAAGGGTCGGGTTGCGCGGGTCGGAGACGCCACCGCCCTCGATGACGCCCACCGGAAGGCGCAAGACGCCGGGATTGGAAAGCTCGATGCCCTCGTTAGTCCGCAGCGCCACCAACCCGGTGCGCCCGTAGTAGTCGGCATGGACGAGCATGTTGGTCAACGCCTCGCGGACCGCCTTGTGTTGGGGCGTGTCGTCTATCCTCGTCATGCCAGCGTCCAGCTCGAACGGCACGGGAAGCCCCTCGCTCAGCAGAGAATACGCCTTGTACCAGAAGTCGAAGACGTTGCCGCTCCAGTCCCCGCTCGCCGAAGTCACACGGTTGTCCCAACGGCGTTCTGTGAACACCTGGCGGCAATCGAGGAAATACTGGGGGAACTCCTCGGTGATGCGCCATGCGTACCCGAACATGAGCAGGCCGGCCCGCGTGGGGTGAAGCTCCCCGTCTTCCGTCGAACGGCCGACCGCCCCCAGACGGAGTAGAAGACCGGCGTCGTCAAGGCCGGCCCACGGATGCTGGGGGCGTTCTGCCCGCAAGGCGTTCCGATACGACTGCACGGTCTCTCGGCACAAAGCGTCCAGTCCGAACCCGGGCAGCGTCAACCGGTCGGCGGCCCCCTCGGCGCTGTCGCGCACAAGCGACCGGACGACGTCCGGCGAACAACGGTAGTCGCCTTCACCGTTGCGCCGGTACGTGCCCGTGTTCGGATTGTTGTTGATGTACACCGGACGCAGCATGCGATCGGCGCGCGGGACACGGACGACGACTATCGGGGAGGCACCCACCGACTCGACCGTCACGTCGGAGTCAAGCAGCAGGTTGGCGCTCACCTTTTGCGTGTTGTTCAGCACGTTCCAAAGATCTCGGACCAGGGCACCGGGATTCGCCAGGCCGGACGGCAAAGGCACACCGTCCGGACCCTCGGCAGCCCCGAGCACAATAACCCCGCCGTCGGTGTTGGCAAACGCCGAATATGTCTCCCAAAAGCTCCGCGGCAACCCGCCACGGGCGTCTTTGAACTCGAGACGGTTGCCTTCACGATATTGGGAGAGGCGCGCCGCCATGTCTATGGGGGTCAAGGCATCCGCCTCCTCGCGGCACGAACTTTTGCTGTGGCCCCCATAGTAGCAGGATGCACCTGGCAAAAACACAGCCGGCACCGCATCGCCACCCCGACACCCGGAACCGCGTCAACCGGGACCTATGTCACCACATCCCGCCGCCGGCCGGAAACACAAAGGCCGCCCGAAACCGGCTGTCCTGCCGGTTCCGGGCGGCACCTTGAGGTTGTCTCCGCCTTGTCAGCAGGTCGCCCGGCAGGGCGGCCCGCGCGTACAAGGATTACCGCAGGAGCACTACGCCTCCACGGACTCCTCGCCTCCGTCTTCGGCGCCGGACTCGTCCGCGTCGGAGCTGCCCTGGCCGAGCGTGGTGGCCTCGTCCAGATCCCCCGTGGCCAGGAACTCGCCCAGCGTCATGCCCAGCGTGAGGCACATGCCGATCGACACGCCGTTCATAATGCCGTTGTAGCCCATGGGGAAGCGCCCGCCGCAGCAGTTGCCGGTGGCGTAGAGGCCCTTGATGGGCTCGTAGCCCTGGCCCTGAACCTGCTGGTCGCCGGTGCACAGCAGGCCCGAAGTCGCCACGAGCGACCCGCCGCCCACACGCTTGTCGCCGGCAAAGCCGTAGAACGGCGGCGTGGAGATGGGCCACAGCATCTCGGGGTCGCGGCCGAACTCGGTGTCGACGCCGGCCTCGCGCGCGGCGTTCCACGCCTCGACCTCGGCGAGGGCGTTGGCGGCGACACCCTCTTCCATGCCCATGTAGGAGAAGAGCTCCTCAAGGGTGTCGGCGCAGTAGAGGCACTTGCCCGAGGTTTCGTCGCCCTCGGCACCCGAGTCGATGGCAGCCTCCATGTAGGACTCGATGGTCTCGATCGACTCGTCGCTCCAGTCCTTGAGGGCCAGGTGGCCGGCGATCTGGTTGAGCAGGACGGTCTTCCAGTCGGCGTCCCAGATGCTGTAGATGATGTCGCCAGGCTGGCGGGCGGTGGCGCAGCCCGAGAGCAACGGTCCGCCGTAGGCCTCGTTGCAGAAGCGCTTGCCGTACTTGTTGAGCCAGATGGTCTCGGCGCCCTCCAGCGGCCCCAGGGGGAACGCCGCGTGGCTGCCCATGTCGCCGCCGGTGCCGATCTCGACCTTGGCGCCGATGCGCATGGCCATCGCGATGCCGCTGCCGTCGCGGCCGCTCATGGCCGAGCAGTCGGCGTACTCGCCCAGGGCGTAGTTCTCGGCGCAGATGGCGTTGTACATCTGGGAGTTGGAGCCGATGTCGCCGCAGGCCAGCACGACCGCGTCGGCGTTAATTTGCACGTAGGAGCCGTCGGACGTCTGGCAGATGACGCCGGTCACCTCGGTGCCGTCGTCGTTGTGCACGAGGCGCACCGCGGTGGTCTCGTAGCGGAACTCGGCGCCGTTCTCCTTGGCGATGTCCTGGGTGCGGACCAGGGCATCGCGCAGGCTCACCGTACCGCCGAAGTTGGGGGTGCCCACGTAGGACGTGAAGATGCCCTTCTTGTAGTTGTAGCCGTCGACAACCGGCCAGTTGAGGCAGACGATGCCTTCCTTCTCCTCGTCGGTGAAGTTGTCGATGAACCAGTCGAACGCCTCGCCCGAACGGTAGGCGAAGTCGCGCACGAGCGTGGGCTGGGCGCGCCCGGCGCAGTAGATCTGGTACTCGTTCATGAACTCGGTCTCGTCGTAGTACGGGACGCCGTTGATGTCCATCTGCCACGAGGAGTTGAGGTGCCCTATGTCGTTGCCGAGAACCGAGAAGCTGTCCTCGGACTGCGATTCGACGACGACAACCTGTGCGCCAAGCTCGGCAGCCTTGCGAGCGCACGCCGTACCGGCATGGCCGGCGCCGCAGATGACGATCTGCGTCTCGACGGTCTCGGAGATGTCAGAATCTGCGATCTCGGGCTCGTCGCCAAGCCAGCCGGCACCGAGCACCTCGCCCATCGTCTTGCCGGCGTTGCCGCTGAAGGTCATGCCCGTCGCGGAGGCGGTGTCGGCGGTCTCGCCGGAGTCGGCGGTCTCCTCGGCGTCGGTAGCCTCGTCGGCGAGCGCCGAGACAGCCCCGCCCGCAACCGCAGCGACGGCCGCGCCGGCGACAAACCCGCGACGCGTCAGCGAGGCGGGCAGCGGAATCGCGCCGCGGACCTTCGAAAGCTTTTCGACAATCTGCTCTTGGCTCTTCGTGCTCATGCGCAAACTCACCCTTCCTTTCGTGGACGTTCAGACGACGCGCAGGCGTCGTCCGCCGAGTGGTGCGACGGTCCGCAGGCGACGGTCGGTTCTGTTGGGGCACGGAGGGCTACACATGCCGGGGAGGGATGTCGACGCCCGACCGCCGCCTGCGTCCTGCGGTCGATATCATGGGGCTCCCGCGTCGCGCCGCGCCATTGCCCACGCAAGGTGAATTTGCCCCAGCATCGCCTCGCCCGCTCGTGGTTAGGGGCCGTTGACCTGATAAAACAAGGGGACGAGCTCGAAAAAGCTGCAACTTTTCGCATTTTGCGCAAACCCACGCAGAGCATCGATGTCGTATGATGGGCCCAACAGGCCGGCACCGCGACCAAAGGGCGAAGGCATGTGGACGCCCCGCGACCGGCGCGGACGCACGAGGGGAGGCATGCATGGCGCAAGACGCGCGAGGCGAGGGGCAGGGCGCGGCATTCCCGACGGGTGCCAAGGCGGAAGGTGCCGCCGAACGGAAGGCGCCCTGCGGTCCCGCGCCGTTCCTGTCGGCAAGGACCCTCAAAAGCAAGGCGGCGACATGGATCGGCATGGCCGTGATGTTCGCCTGGGTCAACCTGCTGCTCTGCTTCGAAGGCGTCCTGCGCGACGACGAGGCCATGCAGGGAGGCCTCGTCCACGACCCCCTGTTCCTCTGCGCGACCGTCGCCGCCAGCCTCATGCTGCTCGGCACCGCAGCCGCATACCGCCTGCACCGCCCCCGTCGGGCCCTGCAACCGAACCTGTTCGCGCACCGAACGCCCCTGCTCGCCGTCTGCGGCGTCGGCGCGGCGTGCGCCGCCGCTGCCGTACTGCTCACCGCGTTCGCCCCCACGGCCCCCTCCGCCTGGAGCTCCCTGGTGGGCGTCGGGGTGGGGGCGTGCGTAGGCTGGTGCGCCCTCGCCTGGGGCGACCACTGCTCACGGCTCGACCTGCGTGCGGCACTGCTGCTCGTCTCGACGGCGGCGTGCGCCCAGTGGCTCCCCTTCATCCTGCTCGCCGTGCTGTCCGCGACGGCACAGGCCCTCCTCATGGCGGCGCTTCCCCTTGCCTCGGGTGCGCTGTTGCTGCGCTCGGAGAGACGCGAGGGCGACGGCGCGCGTCCCGACGGCGCGTCAACCGGCAGCGCGGCGGCCCGCCCCGACGCGCGCCGGCGCGCGGACGCCGCACGCTCCCCCATGCTCGTACGCCTCGCCCTCGCCATGGGGACGTTCTCCTGCGTCGTGCAGTTCGTCTGGTGCTATTTCATCAAGATGCTGCCCGGCCACCTCGACGTCTCGCTGTTTCCCGGCGTGTTCGCCGTCGTCACGGTCGTCTGCGCGCTCGTCGTGGGGCTTTGCGCGGGGGCCATGCGCGCAGGCGGCACCTACCGGCTCGAGCTGTACTACCGCGCGACGTTCGTGTTTTGCCTCTGCGGCGTGGCCGCCACCGCGGTTGCGGCGGGCGACCTGTCGATGGGCGAGCTGTTTGCATCGTACACGCTGGTCTATGTGGGCTCCTCGCTGGTGGGCCCCACGATGTGGATGCTTGCGCTGGGCTTTGCCTACATGCGCCGCGACGACGCGCGCAAGGTGCTCGGCGCGGTGCTCGCCGGGCAGTATTTGGGACTGTTTGCCGGGTTTGCCGCCGTCGAGCTGCTTGCCAGCTCAGCCTTGGCCAAACAGGGGCAGCAGATCATGCCCGTCGTGGCGTTCGTCCTCGTCGCCGCCCTCGCCGTGGCCTACACGGCGCTCTTCCCCGAGCGCGACCTGCTTTCGCTCTCCCCGCTGCTGTTCGGCATGAGCCACGAGTCGGTCGCGCGGCGGTGCGAGGCCCTGGCCCGCGAACGCGGCCTCACCCCGCGCGAGGCCGAGATCCTCGCCCTGCTCGCCCGCGGCCGCGATGTGGGCTACGTCTGCGAGGAGCTGTGCATCGCACGCAACACCGTCAACGCGCACCGCAAGAGTATCTACGCCAAGCTGGGCGTGCACTCGCAGCAGGAGCTGCTAAGCGCGGTGGAGGAGGCGCAGGCGTAAAGGCGCAACGGCTGCGTGGCAAACGCAAAGAGCCGGAAGTCCCCTCCCGAAAACATTCTCCCGGCGGATAGTCGGGCTTTACGACACCGCGGTGTATTCTCAGCTGCAACTGACGGCCCGCCCGCTCCTCCATTGGACCCGCATGGCTTTCAGGACAATTCGGGTAACCCCCTACCAGCCGTTTCAGCGCATCACCCAAAAACGCGTACTTGCAGGTCCCGATTCCCACGCCCATCATTGCAAGCAGAGTGTCCTATGCCGCCGCGTCCCGCCGGGCGCGGATCGGTTCGCTTTGCCTGCACGCAGGGATAGCGGGGGCACCCACGAGGGGCCTGCGCCGCGGCAACGCCCGCTGGCCCGACACGTCCAGAAGGGAGCATGAACATATGAGGAGCGTCTCGAGAAGGGATCTGCTGAAGGGCGGCGCCATGGGGTCGGTCGCGCTTGCGGGGGCCGGGGCCCTGGCAGGTGTCGCGTTCGCCGACGAGGCCGCCGAAGCGTCCGAGGGCGCGACCACGTGGAGCGGCACGATCTACACCAAGTACGAGAACCCCGACGGCATCGGCTATCCGCGCAGCGAGTCTGAGCTCGCCCGCACCGAAGAGGCCGACGTCGTGGTCGTCGGCTCGGGCCTGGGCGGCATGATGGCCGCCATGATCACCAAGGAGCAGATGCCCGACGCCACCGTCATCATGCTCGAGAAGAACGCCTATCTGGGCGGCTCCACCAACCACGCCGAGTGCAACGGCCCCAGCCAGGCACTCACCGAGTCCGCCGCGCTGGCGCGGGGCATCTCGCACGCCGAAGGCCTGAGCTACATGGCCGACCCCATGCTCATGAAGGCACTGTGCATGGACCAGGGCATGAACTCGGCATGGCTCTTTGAGAAGCATGGCGTGCAGTACGCCAACGTCGGCATGAACTTCTACGTCGACGGCGACGGCGACGGCTTCGGCGACGGCTCGTCGTGCATCGCGACCCTCGAGGCCGAAAACGAGAGCGTGGGCGTCGACATCCGCACCGACAACCGCGCCATCGCACTGGTCGTGTCGGACGACGGCTACACGGTAAGCGGCGTCCAGGTGCTCGACGGCTCCACCGACGAGTACTACCAGATCAACTGCCAGGCCGTCGTGCTGGCGACCGGCGGCATGGCCAACGCCATGGAGGAAGACGGCCTGTGCGGGTACTACACCTCGCAGGACGTCGAGAAGTGCTACGGTTGGGGCTCGGGCCAGCACGGCGACGGCCACCTCATGGCCGAGCAGACCGCGCACGGCATGGCCAAGACCCTGTGCGTCGTGGGCCAGTTCATCAACGTCCGCAACTTCGCCTACACCTCGCAGCTGGGCGTGTGCGTCTCGATGCAGGCTTCGAACTTCCTGGTGAACCAGGAGGGCATCCGCTTCGCCTCCGAGGCCGGCACCTCGGGCAAGATGGTCGAGCTCGAGGGCTCGGTCCTGTCCATCGTCGGCCCCGACCTCATCACGTTCTGGGAGAACGGCGGCTGCAACAAGAACATCTCGGGCTTCGCCGACATCCTGGTGGGCGCCGACTTCAACACCGAGGAAGGCCTCCAGTCGCCGTTCGTGAGCTCGACCACCGGCGAGTACGTGTACTATCACCCGGACCTCTACGGCGAGATCGAGTCGTACGCCGACAACACCGAGTGCTTCAGCGGCGACACCAAGGAGGAGCTGGCCGCCGCTATCCAGGCCGGCATCCCCAACTTCAACGTCGACCAGTTCCTTGAGACCTGGGAGGCCTACGACGCCGCTTGCGCCGCCGGCGTGGACGAGGACTTCGGCAAAGACGCCCAGTACCTCGTGTCGCCCGGCGCCGAGGGCCCCTACTACGCCTTCCGCCTGACCTCGGGCGTGCTGAACACCTGCTCGGGCATCCGCATCAACGACAACGCCCAGGTTGTCGACCCGCGCTACACGCCGATTCAGGGCCTGTTCGCGGCCGGCATCAACACGAGCGGCTGGGACGGCGAGGTCTACGGCGGCGGCACCTGCCAGCCGGTCGCCATGTTCTGCGGCTCCAAGGCGGCTCGCTACATCGTCGAGAACATCCTCGGCGGCACCGTGGCCGACGACTGGTACGGCGACGACCCCGAGGGTTACGCCGTGCCCACCGAGAGCTCCGGCATGGGTGGTGGCGGCGGTGGCGAGGCCCCGGCAGAGGGCGGCGACGCGTCCGCCGAGGAGCCTGCTGCCGAGGAGCCTGCCGCCGAGGAGACGGCTGCGGAAGAGACGGTCGCTGAAGAGCCTGCCGCCGAGGAGACGGCTGCTGAGGAGGCGGTCACCGAGGAGGAGACGGCCGAGGAGCCTGCCGCCGAGGAGGAGCCTGCCGCCGAAGAGGAGACGGCTGAAGAGCCTGCCGCCGAGGAGACGGTCGCTGAATAGCATGCAGGTAGCAGGGCGGGCGTACGGACGAAAGGCCGGCTTCGCAAGCCCCCGTATATAGAGCGTTTCGAGGCGTCCACCGCGCCTGTCGCGGATGGGCGCCTCGTCGTGCCGGGCGCCCGGCGGCCCTTCGGCTACGATGACCGTACGAGTCGCGCGGGGCAGCACGGCCCGGCGTTCCAAAATCGCGCAAGGGCCCGCCGGGCCGGAAAGGAAGTTGTGCGGCATGGCAACCGAACAGCACTGGACGTCGTACGGCGACATGTTCAACGCGATCGTCTCCGCCGTCGAGCACGACTACGCGGGAACCGACGCATGCCGCACGTTCAACAACCCCTACATGGGCGCCCACCTGTCGCTCCTCAACTCGCGGTCGTTCCACGGCGACGACGCCGAGTTCCTTCGCACCGCGCGCCGCTACCTGGGAACCCTGGGCGACCCCGGCCTGACGGTCCGCAAGGTGCGCCCCGACGCGCGGCGCGACTGGACGGCGGGGTTCTCGGTGCGCGCCGCGCCGGACCGTCTCCACGTCGTCGAGGCGACCCGCGACGCAGGCGTGCGCCCCGGCGAGTGCGTCGTGGCGGTGGACGGCAAGGAGGTCGCCTGCCTGCGTGAGGAGCTGACAAGGCGGGGCCGCCTGCTATACGGCAGCACGCCCGAGCGCGAGCTCTGGGACACGGTGCTCGCCTACGCCGGGCGCATCGAGGTCGAGGGGGACGGAGGGCGCCGCACGCTGCGCCCCGCCCGCCTCGGCGCGGGCGCCGCGGCGGCCCCGGGCAACGAGCTGCGCCCCGTAGGCGACGGGGCGTTCCTGATGCGGGTCTGCGACCTGTCGGACCCCGATGGCATCGAACGCACCGTCCTTGCGCACGCCGACCAGATCGCGCGCGCAAAGACGCTGGTGGTCGACCTGCGCCGGTGCCGCGGCGGGGGGTTCGACGGCATCGTCCCCCTCGTCCCCTACCTCGTCGCCCGCCCCACGTCGCCCGCAGAGTTCATGGGGGACCTGGGGCTCTACGTCCGCTACTCGCACCGCAACTGCGTCCGCATGGCCGCGGGCCTCGAGCAGCAGGCACGCGAGGCGGAACAGGCCGGGAACCCGGCCGAGGAGCTGCGCCGCGAGGCCGAGCGCGTCCGGTCGCTCGACGGGGCCGGCTTCGTGTGGGAGGACGCGTCGCTGCCCGAGAAGTGGCACGAGCCCGTCGAGCCGGCGGGCCCCGAGCGCGTCGTGGTGCTCAGCGACATCGGCTGCCGCCGGGAGGGCGAGCTGCTGCTCGAGATGGCCTCCGCGCAGGGGCGCGCAACCACCATGGGCCGTGCGAGCCTGGGGGACAGCGACTACCAGGAGCCCCTTGCCGTGAGCTTCGAGGACGACATGGTGTTCTCCTATCCCGTCGGGGCCACGCGGCGCGCCCGCGAAGGTCGCGGGATCATGGGGAAGGGCGTCCCTGTGCAGGTGCCCGTCTCCTGGGATCCCGCCGAAATCGAACGCGACGTCCTGCTTGAGCGGGCGCTCGGCCTGGCGTGACGGCCGCCGGCCCCGCCGGGCTCCCTACAGGCTCGCCCTGAGGATCGCGAGCACGTCGTCCTTCACCATCGGGGTGAAACCGTTGAACGTGCCGCCCTTGCAGACCTTTTCGGCCATCTCCTCGAAGTGCGTCTCGTCGATGCCCAGGTCGGCCAGGTGCGAGGTCAGGCCCAGCTTGTCGAAGAGGAACTCCTCGGTTGCCTCGATCGCCTTCCGACCCGCCTCCGTCGGCGGCAGCGACGCGTCGATGCCGAACACGTTGACACCGAAGTCGTAAAAACGCCAGGCGGTGTCCTCGTCCAGCACGTGGCGCATCCAGCGGGGCGTGACGATGGCCAGGCCCAGGCCGTGGGTGATGTCGTAGAACGCCGAGAGCTGGTGCTCGATGGCGTGGTTGATCCACGCGCACTTCTGCAGGCCGCCGATGAAGCCGTTGATGCCCCACGAGCTCGCCCACATGAGGTTGGCGCGCGCCTCGTAGTCGTCGGGTTTGGCCAGGGCCGCCGGCGCATAGCGCACGACGGTGCGCATGATGCTCTCCATCACGCCGTCGAGCAGGTACATGGTCTCGTCGCGCGGTACGAAGTAGGTCTCCATCACATGGCTCAGGATGTCGGCCGAGCCGCACGCCGTCTGGTACGCGCTCACCGAGTAGGTCTCGGTGGGGTCGAGGAACGACGCACGCGGGCGCATCTGCGGGAAGCTGCGGCCGATCTTGTCGTTGGTGGCCGGGTTGCTGATGACGCCGATGGCGTCCATCTCGGAGCCGGTCGCGGCCAGCGTGAGCACGGCCACGATCGGGAGGCACTGCTCCACGGGCACCTTGCGCAGGGTGATGTCCCAGGCGTCGCCCTCGTAGAACGCCGCGGCCGCCACGAACTTGGCGCAGTCGATGACCGAGCCGCCGCCCACGGCGAGCACCACGTCGACGCCGTGCTCGCGGCACAGCCTGCCGCCCTCGTTGACGCTGGAAACCTTGGGGTTGGGGTCGATCCCTCCCAGCTCGAAGACCTCGAGGCCGGCGGCCTTGACCTGTTCGACGACGCGGTCGTAGAGACCCGTCTTCTTGATGGAGCCGCCGCCGTAGCACAGCAGCACGCGCTTGCCGTACTGCGCGAGCTCCTCGCCCAGGTGCCGCAGCTGGCCCGGACCGAAGTAGACCTTGGTCGGAATATGGTACACAAACGAGAACTCGCTGGCGCTTGGCTGGTCCATGATGGGCGCTCCCGTCCCTCGCAGTCGATGCGCCGTGCAGAAAGGCCGGATGCGGCGGCCGCGCGGCGCCGGTCGCGGCTATTGTAGGGCAATCGCGCGGCGGTCGGGGGCGCGGCCCCGCGCGGACGGCACAGGCGAAAGGCTCTGTTCCGCCAGTCGGGCGTGGTCTCTTGGCAACGACGCCCGTCGGGTGCAGCCCCGACGGGAGAGGAGCAGGGCGGGCCGGCTGCGCCGCGCATGTCCCAGCCATGGAACAACCCCTCGGGAACGTCCCTGGGCTGCGCAAAACCGCGGTCACCCCCCTCCGCGGTCACCCCCCGCGGTGCTCGCGGTGCGCCTGCTCGATCTGCGGCACGGCCCGGGGCCTGCAGCGCGTGTCGAGGCGGCGCACCGCCCAGCCGAACAGGCTGGCGACGACGTGCTGGAACAGCGTCCCGATGATCACCGGGAACATCGCCCCGGCCGGGAAGTACGCGGCGGCGACCACGGCGCCCGAGGTGAGGTTGCGCGCGCCGGTCGTGACGCCCATCGTGATGCAGTCGCCCACGTCGCGGCGCAGCAGGCGCGCCACGGTGTAGCCCAGCACGTAGCCTAAGGCACTCAGGAACGCCATGGCCAGCGCGACCTCGACGAGCTGCGGCGTGAGGCTGCGCACCGTGTCGCTGATGCGCGTGGCGTTGGACAGCAGGATGCCCACGAGCATGATCTTCGCCGCCGGCGAGATCCACGGCGCCACCTTGGCGTTGGCCCGGCCGTGCGACAGGTCGTTGCACAGCATGCCCGCCAGCGCCGGCAGCGCGATCATCGCCACCAGGTCGAGCATCATGCCCGCCACGTCCACATGCACCGAGGTTCCCATGAGCAGCTGAATCGTGAAGGGCATCGTAAACGGGGCCAGCACGGTGGAGACGACCACCATGGCCAGGGAAAACGACCGGTTACCGTTGAAAATGTCGGTCCACATGAGGCCGTTGACGCCCATCGGCACGCAGCACTCGAGCACCATGCCCACCACGGTGTCGCGGCTGTCGGGGAACAGCAGGTTCCCGAGCGCGAACGCGACGAGCGGCATCGCCACGAGCAGCACGCCCAAGGCGCACAGCAGCGGCACCGGCCGGCGCACCACGCCGAGCAGCTCGCGTGAGGTGGTGGCCATGGCGCTCTGGAACGTCATGAACGCGAACATGAACTCCACGCCCGGCGATATCCACGAGAAGGCGCTCGGAAACGCCGCACCGAGCACCACGCACAGCGGCGCGACCACCACCATGTGCCGCCCGATAAGCGACCCTATCTGGAACCACGGGTTTGCCG
>CAZUFB010000050.1:0-15735 GCA_964619775.1 uncultured Coriobacteriaceae bacterium | reverse complement strand
CCTAGGCCGGTTCACTACAAGAAACGTCACTGAGAAGAAGGCCGTTTCCCCAGATGGCATAGGAAAACGGCCTTCTTTGACTGCAAAAGTCAGGTCTTAACACAGACTGCGCCTTGCGCATGTCCCGGCTTGCAGTCCCTTGCCCTTTACGCCTGGGTGGGCATCTCCGCACCGGCGGCACGGGTTCCGGCGATCTGGCCCGAGACGAAGGTCCACGACTGGGCCTGGCCGCCCCACGGGGTATAGGGCTTGCCGTCGGCGTTGCAGGTGCCCTCGGAGTCCTGGCCCACCGCGTAGAGGTTCTCGATCGGGGTACCGTCCTCGCGCAGGACGTTCATGTTGGCGTCGACGTTGAGGCCGCCCACGGTGGCGTAAGCATAGCCGCAGCACGGCACCGCATAGTAGGTCGCCTCGGCGTCGGTCAGGGTCTGCGCAAGGGTGTCCGCGTCGACACCGAGCTCCTCGGCGAGTGCAGGGACGCCCTCGGCCTTGACGACGTCGCCGAACTGCTCGCCGACCTCGAGGATCGTGTCGATGTCCTCGACCGGGGTGCCGGCGGCCGGCAGGGTGCCGCCCTGGTTGATAAAGGCGGGTGCAGCCGCAGCCTGGGCCTCGGAGAGGCCGCCTTCGCGGATGGCGTCTATCTCGTCCTGCGTGTAGACCACGTAGTAGCGGTAGCCGGGGGCGTACACGATGTCCGTCACCACGTTGCCGTCGGCGTCCGGCTGACCCCAAGGCTCGCCGGTGGTGGTGACCATCGTGCCGTCGGTCGTAAGGGCGAGGGCGGACAGGACGGCCTTCTGGTCGGCGGTGAGGTCGTCGGTGCGGATGAGGTTGGCGACCTGCGAGTTGTGAATCATCGGCAGCGTGCCCATACCGTACAGCGCGCCACCCGCCGCAACGCCCATCTGGATGCCGTCGCCGGCGTTGACGGTGACGCCCAGCGAATTGACCGTCGATCCCAGGTACTCGTTCATCATACTCGCGTTGCCCAGGAAGCCTCCCGTGGCGAGCACGACGCTCTTGCCGTAAATCTCGTAGGTCGTGCCGTCGTAGTACTGCGCGTTCACACCCGCCACGGCGCCGGAGTCGTCGAAGATGAGCGAGGTCGCCTTGAGCTCGGTCATGTACTCGCTGCCGCCGCTCAGACCGTTCGCCGTGTCAAGCGCGCGGGTGAACTGGAACGTCTTGTTGGGGCCGAGGGCGTTCCACGAGGTGTTCCCGTCGTCGGCGGAGTAGACGCACCACAGCTGCGTCCACTCGGGCACCACAAAGCTGCCGAGCAGCCCCATGCCCTCGAACTCAAAACCGAAGTTCTCGTTGAAGAAATCGAGCGAGCTGCCCGAACGGTAGACGGCCTCGGTGATGACGTCGGCTTTCTCGTCGGACTCGACGTACTCCATCCACGTGTTGTAGACGTCGTCCTCGTCGATGTAGTCCTCGCCGTCGGTGTAGAGCGCCTTGAGGTACTCGCTGTTGAGCGCCATGGGGCCGTACGTGCACGCCGAGTCTCCGCCCACCTTGCCGGCAGCCTCAAGACCGAAGACCTTGGCCCCCTGGTAGGCGGCCGCGCAGTACGACAGGATGCCCGAACCGCCCAGACCCACCACGATTACGTCGTAGCCGTCGAGCGTCTTGGTCTCGGTGGACTTCTCCACCTCGACGTTCCAGGTGGAGCTGTCGCCGCCGGCCGCGTCGATGGCCTGCGCGACGCACTGCTTGATGGCGCTCGACGAGAAAGTGGCCCCGGCGATGGAGTCGACGGCGATCGACTGGGCATCGACGATGCGCGGGATGAGCAGCTCTTCGGCGCTGGCGAACCACTCGCCGGTGGCGCTGTCGGTTTCCTCGGTGACCTCGATGGCGGTGATGGCGCCGCCCTCGAAGGTCACGTCGCAGGTCATCTGACCCGTCCAGCCGAAGCTCGATGCGGTACCTGAGTAGGTGCCGTCGGCCGGGGAGGGCGTGCGAACCCCGCCGGCCTCGTCGGCGCGAGCGGCCCGCAGCGCGGGCGACCCGGAAGCCGCCGAGCCCAAGGCGAGCGCGCCGGCAACCCCTGCGCCGGCCTTGATCAGCGTGCGACGCGAGAACGCGGCGCTCAGCGGGGATGCTTCCTGAAATGCGGTGGTTCGGGCAGACATGCGGACCCCTTTTCTCGTCAGGGCGCGCGTTGCATGTGCGCGCCGTCCTGCCATACCGTTCAGCATAGCCGCCTCCAACGGTAAAAGGTAAGCTATACTTCGTTGTGCACAAAGGGCGGTTGTACCCGCACAAAACCCGGTAGTCGCCGTCCCGCACGGCGCAGCGGTGCACGTCTGCGGCCCCGTATGTGCCCGCACCTTGTCCGCACTCGCCCGCAGGAACGCAGGTGATTCGCGTGAACCTCCCCCAGATCGAGTATTTTGCCACCGCCGCCGAAACGCTCAGCTTCACCCGGGCGGCCGAGAAGCTTTGCGTGACGCAGCAGGCGGTATCGAAGGGCGTGCAGGCCCTTGAGGGGGAACTCGGGGTCCGGCTGTTCGAACGCCGTACGGACGGCCTGGCCCTCACCGAGGCGGGACGCCGGGCGCTGCGGCATGCGCAGGCCGTCGTGCACGAGGCGGCCGCGCTGGCCGGCGCAGCGCACGGCGAAGGGGAGGCCGCAGAAGGGCGTACGCTGCGGCTTGGGGCGTCCGACGTGGTCTTGGGGCGCGGCTATGTTCTGCCGCTCGATGACGTGCTCGCTTTCGAGCGGAGGTTCGACGGGGTGCGCATCGAAGTTGTCGAGTCCACGAGCGACGGATGCCAGGACCTGCTCGCCACCGGGTCCGTCGACGTCGCCGTGGTGGCAGGTCGGGCCGACTGCCGGCGCTTCAGGGTGCGCATGCTCGCGAAGCGGCGGTTTGTGCCCTTCGTGGGCTCCGCACACCCCCTCGCCCACCGCGACCGAGTGTTCGTCGCCGACCTCGCCAGGGAGCAGTTCATCATACCCCGCGGCGCCACGGCAAGCATGGCCGAGATCTGCGAGGCCTTCTACGAAGCCGGCGCCGAGGTGCCCGCACCCGAGCAGTTCTGCGTGCCCGACTGCTCGCCGCAGCTCATGATGGAGCAGGTCTACCGCGGCGACGGCGTCGCCTTCATGCGCGACAGCAACCTCGACCGCATCGATCCGGAGCGTGGCAAGGCGCTCGCCGTGGAACCCGCCGATGCGTTCGTGTCGCGCCTGAGCGTGGCGACCAGCCGGTGCAGGGAGCCCGACCAGGTGCTCGACGCGTTCGTCGAGCACCTGGTCGGGCTGTTCTGATGGAAACACCGGATCGGATGGACGCAAACGTGCGGACAGCATCGGGGCGGGCAACTGTCGCGGCAATTCCGGTGCGGCCGCAAATACTAGAACGCGTGTTCGTGTTCTGATCCTTGCGGCGACTTTCCTTTCTCGAGCAAACGAACGGGCAAAGGTGCAATAATTGGCATCGAGGTTCCCCCGTCCACCGCGCCCGGCATTTCGAGGAGACTCCCGTGATAGCTACGTTCATATGGCTCGGCATCGCCATCGTGTTCGGCGTCATCGAGGCGGCGGCGCCGGCGCTTGTCTGCGTTTGGTTCTGCCTGGGCGCGGCCATCGCCTTTATCGTGAGCTTCTTCGTCGACAACCTGCTCGTGCAGATTGCCGTGTTTTTGGTCGCGTCGGTCATCCTGCTGCTCGCCCTGCGTCCCTTTATGCGCAAGCGCACCAAGGCGAACCCCGAGGACGCCCTGACCAACGCCGACGCCTATGTGGGGCGCGAGGTCGTCGTGACCCAGCAGATCCCCGAAGGCGCCGGGCGTACGGGACGCGTGCTGCTCGCCGACGTCTCGTGGCTGGCACGTACACCCGACGGAAGGCCCTTGGCCACAGGGTCGCGCGCAACCGTGCGCGCGGTCGACAGCACCGTGCTCGTCGTTGAACCGGCCTCATAGCGCGGTACGCACAAGACCGCAGGTACGGGCAGCGGACCGGACCGGCGGTATCGGAAGTCCCGGGCTTGCAGCCCGTCGTCCAGAAAGGAGGCCCAGGTGGAGAACCTCGACTTCGGCTCCATCGGCCAAATTGTCGCAATCGTTGTAGCCGTCCTCATCGTTCTGTGGGCACTCTCCCGCTGCATCAAGATGGTTCAGCAGACCGATGCCTGGATCATCGAGTTTCTGGGCACCTACCGCGCCACCTGGAAGGCAGGCCTGCACTTCAAGCTCCCCTTCGTCGAAAAGATCGTGAAGCGCGTCAGCCTTAAGGAGAACGTCGTCGACTTCGAGCCGCAGACCGTCATCACGCGCGACAACGTCACGGTCCAGATCGACACGGTCATCTTCTTCCAGGTCGTCGACCCCCGCAAGTACGCCTACGGCGTCAACAACCCCATGTCCGCCATCGAGAACCTCACGGCGACGACCCTGCGCAACGTCATCGGCGACCTCGAGCTTGACCAAACGCTCACCTCGCGCGAGAGCATCAACTCGCGCATGAGCGTCGCCCTCGACGAAGCGACCGACGCCTGGGGCATCAAGGTGAACCGCGTGGAGCTCAAGGACATCACGCCCCCGCAGGCCATCCGCCAGGCCATGGAAAAGCAGATGAAGGCCGAGCGAGAGCGCCGCGAGGCCATCCTGCAGGCCGAGGGCGAGAAGCAGTCGGCGATTCTGGTGGCCGAGGGCGAGAAGCAGTCGGCCGTGCTGCGCGCCGAGGCCAACAAGCAGGCCAAGATCCTCGCCGCGCAGGCCGAGAAGGAGGCCCAGATCCTGGCGGCCGAGGGCGAGGCGCAGGCCATCCTGAGCGTGCAGCAGGCGACGGCCCAGGGCATCGAGATGATCAAGGCGGCCGGGGCCGACTCGGCGGTGCTCGCGCTGAGGAGCCTCGAGGCACTCACCGATGTCGCCGACGGGCAGTCGACCAAGATCATCATCCCGTCCGACCTGCAGGGGCTTGCCGGGCTGTGCACCACCGCCGGCGAGCTGTTCAAGTCGGTCGACGAGGGGAAGAAATAGCAGCCCATGGAGCCTGCCGCCTGGGTCGCAATCAGGGCAGTGCCGCTCTGCGCCCTGTGCGTCAGCTCGACTAGGAAGCGCTAACACAACCGCCGGCGCACGGCAACGGCCGGGATACCGTCGACCCTCCCGGCGAGCACCCATCGGGTCCCAAGATTGCCCCCATGCCAACGAGGCCGCTCCCGAACCCATGAGAATCTAGGTTCGGGAGCGGCCTTATGCGTTCGACACACGGACACCGCGCGGTCTCAAAGGGTCCCAAGTGCCCACAACCAAGCTTCGCAATCACGCCGGTGGTGAAAGATAGTGTAGATAACGATTACTCCTCCGATTTTCGCCCGCACCAGGTGAGCTCCCGGCGCCCTCATCGCCCCTACACAAATGCGCACACCCCTTTCGGGTCGCATCGTACTCGCTGTCAACGCAAACGCGATATCACCCCGCGAGGGCGATGTGCACCGCATGCCACTAGTCCTAGGATGCGTCCCGTCGCACTAGAGGCGCAGCCTATCCTTGGGAGGGATAAGCATGCAACCGAACACCGGCGAGGCCCCCGCGGACGAGACCATCCGCCCTGCAAGGCCAGCCCTATCGGACGTGGGGACGCCGCGGCAGGATCCCGCCGCAGACACCCCTGCCCGGATCAATGCACATACCGGGCAACAACCTAGCGCCTTCGACCGGCGCCGGCGCGGTACCGTACTCGCCTATATCATAAGCACCGCGGTGCTGTTCGCTCTCGTCATGGTCGCTATGGGCCTCGGCCGCTCGCCCATTCCGCCGCAGACGGTCCTGGGTATCCTCGGCCAGCACTTCTTCGGCTTGGCGGGCGACTTCGACGCGGGCCAAGTCACCATCGTCGTCAACATCCGCTTGCCGCGCATCGTGGCTGCCATGCTCGTGGGCGCGGCCCTTGCCATCGCCGGTGCCTCGTACCAGGGGCTTTTCAAGAACCCGATGGTCTCCCCCGACATCCTGGGCGCCTCGGCCGGTGCGAGCTTCGGCGCGGCGCTCGCCCTGCTCCTGGAGTCAAGCAACCGAATCGTACAGATATCGGCCTTCGTCATGGGCTTCGTCGCGGTAATGGTCACCTACTTCGCCAGCCGTCGCGTCGGCCGCGGCACCAACATGACACTGCTACTCGTGCTGTGCGGCCTCATTGTGGGCACGCTGTTCCAGTCGTTCGTCTCCATCGTCAAGTACACGGCCGACCCCGACTCGAAGCTGCCCGAGATCACCTATTGGCTCATGGGCAGCATCGCCTCGGTCACCTGGGACGACCTGCGGGTCTTCGCCATCCCGTTCGCCATCGGCGCCGTGCCGCTCATCCTGCTGCGCTGGCGGCTCAACACGCTCGCATTCGGCGACGCCGAGGCCGCCTCGCTCGGCGTCAACGTGAGCCTGCTGCGCGGCGTCTTCATCTTCTGCTCCACACTGCTCACCTCGGCGGTCGTCGCCATCGCCGGTGTCGTGGGATGGGTCGGTCTCATCATCCCGCACATGGTGCGCTTCGTCATGGGTCCCGACAACCGCGTCGTGCTGCCGCTGTCGCTGCTGTTCGGCGCCGCGTTCCTCGTCGTTGTCGACACGGCATGTCGCACCCTCATGGCGTCCGAGATTCCGCTCGGCATCCTCACCTCTATCGTGGGCGCACCGTTCTTCTTCTGCATCCTGCTGCGCACGCACCGGGGAGGCGAGCTCAAATGATCTTCGCCGTCGAACACCTCGACTGCGGCTACAAGGGGACGACCGTCCTCAAGGACGTCAACCTGACGTTTCGCACCGGCGAGGTTGCCTGCCTGCTCGGCCCCAACGGCGTCGGCAAGACGACGCTGTTCAAGACGATGCTCGGCTTCCTGCCGCCGCTTGCGGGCAAGGTCCTGGTCGACGGGCGTGATCGCGCGTCGTACTCGCGCCGCGAGTTCGCCCACCTGGTCGCCTACGTCCCACAGCTGCACGAACCGCCGTTCCCCTTCTCCGTACTCGACGTGGTGCTCTCGGGCCGCGCGTCGCACCTCGGCCTGCTTGCCAGCCCATCGCGCGACGACTACGACCGGGCCGAACGGGTGCTCGAGCGCCTCGGTATTTCGTACCTGCGCGATAAGCCCTACACCGAGGTTTCGGGCGGCGAGCAGCAGATGACCCTCGTCGCACGCGCCCTACTCCAGAACCCTCGGATGCTCGTCATGGACGAACCTACGGCGAGCCTCGACTTCGGCAACCAGGTCCGCGTACTGTCGTGCGTCAAAAGCCTGGCCGAGGAGGGCCGCGGCGTCATCATGACCACCCACAATCCCGACCACGCCTTCCTATGCTGCACGCGTGCCGTACTGCTGTCTCGCGGCGATGGGCTGCGCGACGGATCGGTGGAGGACGTGGTGACCGAGGAAAACCTGCACGATGCCTACGGTATCGACGTCAAGATGACCCAGGCGCTCTCGGACAGCGGAGAGTCGGTCAAGACCTGCGTCCCGATGCTGTAACGCCGGTGCGGGTACGGCGCACCCAACCAAGGTACCACCCGGCGCAATCGGGCGTCGGCAACCATAGCGACCGAAAGGACACGTGAGCTTATGAGCAAAAACATGGACGTGGCAGCCCGTACGGGCCTCTCCCGCAGAGACTTCGTCAAGACTGCCGCCGGCGCCGCGCTCGCGGTGGGCGCGTGCGGCCTGTCGGGCACGTTCGCCCAGGCCGACGAGGAGGATGACGGCGAAGCCGCCGAGGCCGCGACCGGCGAGACCCAGACGGTGACCGACATGAGCGGTGTCGAAGTCGAGGTTCCCGTGAACCCCACGCTCTACGCCGACGGCTGGTACGCCCATAACGAGATCACCATCATGCTGACCGGCGCCGAGGGCCTCGTCGCGACGCACTGCACGCCCGAAGGCAATCCGTGGATGTACTACGTGTGCCCCAACATGTCCAACGCCGTCTCGACATTCGGGAGCGACTTCAACTATGAAGAGCTCGTGGCACTTGGCCCGCAGGTTGTGTTCGACTCCACCGACAGCATGCGCGACATCCTCGACCAGCTGGGCATCCCGCTGGTAAACTGCTCGTTTTCGACATACGAAGAGATGCAGCAGTCCATCGCGCTGAGCGCCCAGGTCTTCGGCGGCGACGCGGTTGAAATCGCCGAGCGCTACAACGACGAGCTGAGCCAGACCGTCGCCGACGTCACGGCCGTCACCGACGAAATCGCCGAGGAGGACCGTCCCACGGTTCTGCACGGCAACTCGGTCTACACCTGCACGCTCGACGGCACGGGGACCATCATCGACACGTGGATCAACGCGGCCGGCGGGCGCAACGCGGTCTCGGACGCCACGAGCGACGCGACAACGCAGTTCTCGCTCGAGCAGATCATCGAATGGAACCCCGACGTCATCATCACCGGTCAGCCCGACGAGGTCGAGCAGATTTTGTCCGACCCCGATTGGGCCTCGATTGCGGCCGTCCAGAACGGTCAGGTCTACGTGAACCCCAAGGGCGTCTTCGGCTGGGACCGCTACGGCGTCGAGGAGCTGCTGCAGATCCAGTGGGCTGCGGCGCTGCTGCACCCTGACCTGTTCCCCGACCTCGACATCGAGCAGAAGGTCAAGGACTTTTACAGCACCTACCTCAACTACGAGCTCACTGACGAGGAGGTCAAGCTCATCATGGGTGCCCAGAACCCGCCGACCCGAGAAGACGGCGAGGAGTCGGCCGACGAGGACGGGTCGGCCGCATAGCCCTTTCCTTTGGTTCGCACCTCAAGAGCAGGACATCCTAACATCACATGTGCCTGGCCCGACCCCGGCATGCGCAGCACGGCGCGTATCGGGGCCGGGTCTCGCTATATCACCACCGATTCGGCCTTGTCGAGCAGCTCCTGCTTGCCGTGGACGCCGAGCTTGGCGTAGATGTGCTTCACGTGGCCGCGCACGGTGTTCTCTGAGATGAGGAACGCATCGGCGATGTGGGCCTTGCTGCGCCCCCGCACGAGCAGCTCCAGGATCTCGCGCTCGCGCGGGGTGAGCTTGTACTCCTTCGACAAGGCGTCGCAGCGCAGGGCCAGCACGTCGGTCCCGCGGCGGTTCGCGTCGCTCTGCTCGTTGAGCTGCTGCTGCACGGCGCCCATGCGCTTGGCCAGCGTGTCGTCCTCTCCACCGTCGTTGAGCTCGGTGAAGATGAGCCGGTTGCCCACCGCCGAGTCGTCGAGCACGAAGAGCATCACCACCACGAGCAGCCACACGATGGCCGACATGACGACCGCCGCGTCCTGCCCGCCGATGGCCACGAGCTCGTCGCCCACCGCCTTGCCCGCCATGAACGGCAGCGTGTAGGCGACCCACCCCAGCGAGAACACGGCCATCGGATGGTAGGGGCTGTGGCGCGCGATGTCGGCCAGCGCCAGGAAGAGAAAGACGATGAGGAACGTCTGGGCCGTGCGCACGAGCGACAGCAGATAGGTGAGGAAGCCCGGATCGAAGTGCGGCTCGAAGATGAGCGCCGTCGCCATGAGTATGAGGATGAGGCGCCAGGTGCGGCTGAAGTCGAGTCCGCGTTTGAACAGCGCCACCCAGGCAACCATGGCCACAGCCAGAACCACCTCGCTGCCATGGTGCACCAGGATCGACGCGACGGGGATGGGTTCGGCCTCGAGCAGCACCGACTGGATGACGCCCGTCGTGAGGCTGAACACCGCAATGCCCGCCGCCAGGCGCGCAAGCGACCCCACCGTGCGGTCGTTGTAGTAGACGTCCGGCTTCGGGGCCGGCGGCACGCTTGCAAGCGACCGGCGCATGCAGGCAAAGGCCGCAAAGGGCAGGCATGCCATCACCGCGGCCGCCGGCACGGCGGGCAGCACGTCGACGACCGCCTTGCCGATCGACCCCAGCGCCATGCTTGCAAAGATGAGAGGGGCGGCATAGCGGATATCGAGCTTGGCGTAGAACTGCCCCCAGCGCATGTAGGCCCAGGCGACGCCGAGGCCGCCTGCAGCCGAGGCGACCGCCACGGTCGGTACGGCGGGCAGCCCCAGGGGCACCGCCAGCAACACCGCCCCGACCGCCATGCCCGCCGCCGCAAGCACGTCGGAGACGACGGCAGCGCGCGGCGCAGGGAAGCCGTCGAGGCCGATACCGGCGCGCGTCGCCCGGCGGACGACGAAGAACAGTACGACGAGCAGGGCCGAAAGGGCCGTGTACATGACGGTCATCACCGACAGGTCGTCGGTCAGCGAAGGCCGGTGCGTGGAGCAATAGATCCACATGTGCACCATCATGAGACCCAGATGCTGCGGACGCAGCGACCTCATCCATTGCATCGAACCCCACCACCCCGTCCGCCTCGACCCGGCTCGGCCGCAGGGCGGCCGAAGACGCGCCCATGGTAGCAAAAGCACCGGCTGCCGCGTCGACCTGCCGCGTACCTTTAACGCACGCGGCGGCAGACCGCCGTCCAACCGCATGCACCCGCCCGACCCCTTTCGGGTCGCCCGCACCTCCTGGCCTGCTAAAACGCGAACGGCCCGTTTGGGGTGCTAGCAAAACAACCGGCAAGGGTTACAGTGGCACCCGTGTCGCGCCGCCGGGGAGCCGCTCGCAGGTCGCCCTTCCCAACACGTGCAAGCCCGCACCCCCGTCGGCGCACACAGCCTCGTTAAGGCCGTCGGCCCCGAAGCGGGCCTGCGGCGCATCCCGTCAAGGAGGAACGATGAGCAACCACCCCGTCACCACCCTCAACCCGTCCCGCGGCATCTCGAGACGCGCGTTCACCTGCGCGGCCGGCGCCCTCGCCGGCGCCGCGGCGCTTTCGGGATCGCTCGGCCTGCGCACCCGCAGCGCCCGTGCCGACGAGGCGTCCGTCGAGCAGACCTACACCCCGGGCACCTACACCGGCTCGTTCGAGGGCAACGGCGGCGACGTCGTGGTGGACGTCACCTTCAGCGAGCACGCCATCGACTCCATCGAGATCGTCTCGCAGTCCGAGACCGCCATCGTGGCCGAAGGCGCCTTGGAGCAGCTGCCCCAGCTTATCGTCGAGAAGCAGAGCCTTGGCGTCGACACGATGACCGGCGCCACCATAACGAGCGCCGCCATCCTCAACGCCGTCGCGGCCGCCGCCGAGCAGGCCGGCGCCGACCTGGACGCCCTGTGGGCCAGCGTGGACGAGGAACCCTCCACCGAGGTCGTCGAGATGACCGCCGACGCCGTGGTCGTGGGCGCGGGCGCCGCCGGCATGGCCGCGACGATCCGCCTGCAGGAGCTGGGGCTGAACGCCGTGCTCGTGGAGAAGACCTACCGCACCGGCGGCTGCATCTCGGTATCGGGCGGCAACCAGGTCGTCACCTGCAGCGACCTGCAGGTCGAGGCCGGCGTCTCCGACGACTCCCCCGAGTCGATGATCGAGGACTTCCAGGCCAACGGCGAGAACATGTGCGTCGAAGAGCTCATCGAGCTCTACGCCAACAACGTGGGCGAGACCACCAACTGGCTCAACACCTACTGCGGCGTCGAGTACAACATGGAGGGCGGCCTGCACAACCTGGCCGAGTACAGCCACGACCGCGAACTCGCCTACACCGACGGCGGCGCGGGCGCCTGCCGCAGCCTGCGCGTGGCCCTGGACGCCTCGGGCGCCGAGGTTCTGCTCGACACCTCCATCCAGAGCATCACGATGGCCGACGGCGCGGTGAGCGGCATCCAGGCCACCGCCAAGGACGGCACCACCTACAACATCGCCGCCCCGGCCGTCATCCTCACCACCGGCGGCTACGGCGCGAGCAGCCGGTGGCTTCCCGAGTCGCTCGCCGACTCGCTGTACTACGGCCTCACGACCTCGACGGGAGACGGCCTCACCGTGGCCACCGCCGAGGACGTCGACGCCGCCACGCGCATGCTCGAGTACGCCAAGCAGTACCCCAACGGCGTGGAGGTCTCGGCGGGCCGCGCCAAGTCGACCATCGACGGCAACCTGCTCGTATGGCCGATGAGCGCCATCCTCGTGAGCCCCGAGGGCGAGCGCGTCGTCAACGAGCGCGCCTCGAACCACGACATCCTCGAGGTGCAGCTGCAGCAGGAGGGCTCGCTGCTCTACCTGTTCATGGACGCCGAGAACTACGCCGTGTGGGAGACCGCGCTGCCCGGCACCGGCTTCAACATGGACCGCGTCGCCGAGTGGCTCGAGGCCAACGGCTCCACCACGCCCGTCTTCGCCCACGGCGAGTCCGTCGAGGACGTCGCCGAGCGCGTGGGCATCGACCCCGAGGTGCTCGTCGCCACCGTCGAGGACTACAACGCCGGCGTGCGCGAGGGTATCGACGAGTTCGGCCGCGACGGAGACTACCTGCAGATGGAGATCGGCGACGGCGAGTACTACATGGTGGAGCAGAAGCCGCGCTACGCCACCACGATGGGCGGCCTGGTGGTCAACACCTCCCTGCAGGTCGAAAACACCGACGGCGAGGTCATCGGCGGCCTGTACGCGGCCGGCGAGGTCGTGGGCGGCGTCATGGGGTCCAACTCGCCCTCCGGCGCCAACAACGGCTGGGCGCTGACGAGCGGCAAGCTCGCGGCCGAGGCCATCGCCAACGCATAAGGCAAGGCCGAACCATGGGCGCGGCTCCGCACGGCTTGTGCGGAGCCGCGCCGAACAGGGTGCGCAAGCCGGCACGACGCTCAAGCCGGCGGGCCATGCGGGACGTGCGGAGCGCTGGACGCGCAGCTATGCCGCAAGGCTGTTGAGGGCGGGAAGCACGAACCAGCAGGCGATGCCGATGAGGATGAGCCCCGCACCGCCGATGGCAAGCATGACGCCCACCGACTTGGGCAGCCCGTCGATGGAAAGCCAGTGGCGAGCGGGGCGCGCCGGGTCGTAGTGGACGTCGCACGCCTCGCCCACCTTGTAGCGGTTCTGGGTCGTGCCGCAGGCGGCGCGCACGTCGAACGTGCGGTCGTCCACCGTAAAGCGCACGATGGGCCGCCAGCTTGCGACCTGCGCGTCCATCTCGGCGGCGGCCTGCCTGCGCTTCTTGGCCCGGTAGGCGCGCTTCTTGGCCGCGATGGCCTCGTTGGCGGCCACGACGGGCTCCTCCTTCTGCTTCTTCTTGGAGCGCTTCAGCAGGTTCTCGTCGCGGATCTCGACGATTTGACCGCGCACCGTCTCCGTGCAGCGGCGATCCAGATACCAGGCGCGCAGCACCATGTACAGCCCGATCGCCGCGAACAGCAATCCCAGCAGCGTGAGAAACACCGTCGCGCCCATCGTCGTGCCGTCGACGTCGCCCATCCTGCACCCGCCTCCCGTCTCCCTGCGCGCCGCCCGGGGCACCCATGCCGCGCACGAACCGCGCAGCCGGCCGCACAACCGCACGCCGACGCGCCTGCCGTGCGAATCTCTCAGGATTTTGCCACAGCGGGCACCGGGCGCGCACGGGCGCACTATCATGCTGGGAGTGTCCACAAACCTGCCAGCAAAGGAGCGCCCGCCATGCCCGCAAGCTGCAACGACAACGCATACGCCCTGGGTGCCCAGGGCTCCTCCATCCGCGAGCTGTTCGCCTACGGACAGGCCCGCAAGGCCCAGATCGGCGACGACAAGGTGTTCGACTTCAGCATCGGCAACCCGAGCGTCCCCGCGCCGGCCGAGGTCAAACAGGCCATCGTCGAGGCGCTTGAGGAGCCGTCCCTCGAACTGCACGGCTACACCCCCGCCGCCGGCCTGCCCTCGACGCGCGCGGCCATCGCCGCCGTGCTCAACGAGCGCCACGGCACCGCCTACGGGGCCGACGACCTCTACCTCACGATGGGCGCGGCCGCAGCCCTCGACGCCTGCATCAGCGCCGTGTGCGACCCTGGAGACGAAGTCATCGTCATCGCGCCGTTCTTCCCCGAGTACCGCGTATGGATCGAGGCGGCCGGCGGTACCTGCGTGCTCTCGCCCGCCCGCACCGCCGACTCGCAGATCGACCTCGACGACCTCGCGGCGCGCATCACGCCCCGCACGCGCGCGGTCATCGTCAACTCCCCCAACAACCCCACCGGCACCGTCTACCCCGCCGAGGACCTGGGCTCGCTGGCCGAGGTGCTGCGCGCCGCGTCCCGGCGCAACGGGCGAACCGTCTACCTCGTCTCCGACGAGCCCTACCGCGAGATAGCCTACGATGGCGTGGAGGTGCCGTGGGTGCCGTCGATCTACGAGAACACCCTCGTATGCTACTCGTACAGCAAGTCGCTCAGCCTGCCGGGCGAGCGCATCGGCTACGTCCTGGTGCCGAACACCATGCCCGACCACGACGAGGTGTACGCCGCGGTGTGCGGCGCAGGCCGCGCGCTGGGCTACGTGTGCGCGCCCTCCATCATCCAGCGCGCCATCGAGAAGTGCTGCGGCCTGCCGAGCGACGTGGAGGCCTACGCCCGCAACCGCGCGCTGCTCTTTGAGGCGCTGAGCGAGATGGGCTACGAGTGCGTGGAACCGCGCGGGGCGTTCTACCTGTGGGTCCGTGCGCTGGAGCCCGACGCCAAGGCTTTTTCGGCCCGCGCGCGCGACGGCTACGAGCTGCTGCTGGTACCCAGCGACGACTTCGGCGTGCCCGGCTGGGTGCGCATCAGCTACTGCGTGGATCAGAAGACCATCGAGAACGCCCTGCCCGCGTTCAAGGCGCTTCTTGAGGAGTATCGCGGCACGACCTGTTAGAAGGCCTAGAATCACCGTGCACACCGGTTTGGAGGACGCACGTGTACTACGTCAGCAAGCAGCTCGAAATATCGGGCGCGCACGCCGTAAACTGCTCGGCCGAGGGGTACTGCGAGAACCTGCACGGCCACAACTGGATCGTCACCGTGCACTGCAAGGCCAAGGAGCTCAACGAGGACGGGATGGTCGTCGACTTCACGCGCATCAAGAGGCTTGTCCACGGGGCCATCGACCACACCAACCTCAACGAGACGCTCCCCTACAACCCTACGGCCGAGAACATCGCCCGCTGGTGCGCCGAGCAGGTGGGCGAGACGTGCTACCGCGTCGAGGTGGCCGAAACCGAGAGCAACGTGGCGGTCTGGGAGCGCGACGAGTAGGAGGGGACGCAGCTAAGATCCGGCTCTACCGCACAAAAGGAGGTCTTGTCGGGCCCGCCGCCCGGAGATGGCAATCGATGGCGCACGGGGCCGATGTCGTTGTCGGCCCCGTCGCAAACGACCGCACGTCCGTCGTTCTCGACCGGTTCTTCTTCGGGGACGCCATGGCTTATGCCGCACGTATATGCAGGGCTCCACGCCATCGACAACGACCTTGCGGTGGAAGGCCCCGAAGAATGGCGTCGGCTTGCGGCCGGACAGGCAGGCAACCGACAGCCGGCCGGGCAGGCAGCGGCATAAAAACCACGGTCACAGAACAAAGCGGCGCGGGCGACTACAAAAAGGGAAGTCGGCCCGCGCCTTGTTGTGTTGCACAGCGTGCTGCATGCACGTGCCGTTCTAGGCTCGGAATCGCACGAGAAGCAGCTTACATCCTGCCGGAGTCGGTCATATATCCCACGTACAGGCATGCGCCCGGGATCAAGAACAGCAGCGCCCCTACAACAATCGACATGACACCCATCTCGGTCGCCTCCTTTGCACGTGTTGTTTGCCCGCAACCCACTACAGCAGGTTTTACTTGACGTTCGATATACCCATCTTGCCACATCAACTTGCGATGTTCCATTGCTTCTTCATGCGGTTCTCTTACAAATCAGTAAGAAGTTTGTTA
>CAZUFB010000049.1:0-15799 GCA_964619775.1 uncultured Coriobacteriaceae bacterium | reverse complement strand
GAGGCCCACGTCCGCCAGGCTCGCCCCCATGAGCACCATCGCGAGCGGGGAGGTGGCCTCCGGGTCCGGCAACGGCATCGCCACCGCGTACAGCGCCACCACCGGTCGGCGTGCTTGCTCGGGCCGGGCGAGGCGTGCTATCCTGCATCCGTTTCGACGGCGCCCCCTCGCCTAGAAAGGCGATGGCGCATGCGCGCGTTTGGGAGCACGTTCGAAGGGGTCGCCCGCGGCCCGTTTGAGAAACCGGAGACGTCGGTCCGGCCCGGTTTGCACAAAGATCCGAACTCGCCTTCAACCTCGTCTTGCCCGTGCGCGCGGCCCCTTCGTGTGCCGCGTTGGCTGAGCGACCTGGCCGCAGGGTTTGCCGAGGCGCTGTGGCCCACCCGCTGCGTGGGGTGCGACCGGCCCGGCACCCTGCTGTGTCCCGACTGTGTGGCGGCACTGCCGGCCATCGAGCAGCGCTTCGCGTGCCCGCGGTGCGGGGCTCCGTTCGGACGGCTCGTCTGCACCGAGTGCACGCGGTGCCGCGAGCGCGACGAGGAGGACGCATGGGTTCCTGGCGAGGCCGACGAGTGCGAGACGTCGCCGGCAGCCCCTTTCGACGCGCTTGACGCGGTGTGCTGCTACGGTGTCGACGAGTGGCCGCTCGACCGGTTGGTGCGCGCCTATAAGGACGGCGGGGAGCGCCGGGCGGGCGAGCTGCTGGCGCGAATGGTGGCCCAGGCGGTGTGCGACGCGGGGTTGGCCGGTGCGCCCCGCCCCGGATGCGCCGCCGGTTTTCTGGAGCCTCCCGACGCGGTGGTGTTCGTCCCCTGCACGCCGCGGGCGTTCGCCCGTCGCGGCTTCGACCACATGGAGCGCGTGGCGCGGGGGGTGGCGGGTGAGCTCGTGCTGCCCCTGCTCGACGTTCTTGCCCGCGGCGACGCCCGCGACCAGCGCGGCCTGTCGCGCGTCCAGCGCACCGAGAACGTGCGCAGCTCGCTCGTCGCTCTCGGGCCGGTGGAGGGCATGCGTCTGCTGCTGCTTGACGACGTGGTCACCACGGGTGCCACCTTGGGTGCCGCCGCCCAGGTCCTTCGTGCTGCCGGGGCCGTGCAGGTTGCCGCCGCGGCGGCTGCCCGCGTGTGGTGACCCGTGCCTCTTGGAGGCGTGTGGGTGCGCATCCGCCTGCATGCCCGCCTGAGTCTGCCTCCACGTCGTGCGGGTCGTCTGTCGCGTGCTCAGGCATGCGCGCCTCCTGTGTGACCTCGCACCCCGCCCTGTGCCGCGACGCGGGCTTTGCTATCATAACCAGGTTCTTCCCGAGTCTGTGGTTGCGGGCCCGGCCTTCGGGCGGGGCCTTAGTCCAGGGCAGACGCGGCCGAAAGGATCCACGTAAGCCGCCGCGTGCGCGCGGGGGTGAGCATGGCGCGTCCTAGGGGTAAGTCGTGCCGCCCGTTTACCGACGCTAGGGGCAAGCTGCCCCGCGGGCGAGAGGGCCAGTAGTGAAGGGCGCCGCGGCGTCTCGAGCAAACGTCCCGGCACGCGAGTGTGGGGTCAAATACCAGGTCAGTCGGGAAGGACGTCCGGGTACGTGCGGGGCGAGGGCCCCGGGAAGGGCTGGGATCGACATGACCCATGCAAGCATGAGCCGCAGGCTCGCCATAGTCTTTGCATTCACCGCGGCGCTGTGCCTGGCTTTGGGCATAAGCGGGTGCTCGAGCTACCCTTCGGTCGAGGAGGCCCTTGAGGACAACACGGTGGAATCGACGGTCAGCTCGGGCGTGACGATCGAGGAAGGCGTGCTCACGGTGGGCATCAACGCGGACAACGCCCCCTACTCGTGGCCGCTGAGCACCAGTTCGGGCAGCAGCGAGCTGCAGGGTATCGACGTCGACGTGGCGCTCGCGATGGCCGAGGAGATGGGGCTCACGGTCAAGTTCGTCAACGTGGGCAGCAACTACGAGGCTGCGGCCAACGGCACCTGCGACGTGGTGATAGGGGCCACTTCGAGCGTGATCCCCACCAGCGAAGTGCTCGTGGGCAACTACCTCGAGTCTGCGCCGGCCGTCTTTGGGCGCAACGTCGTCTCGACGGTGACGCTCGAGGAGCTTGCCGCCGCGAACGTGGGCGTCCAGGCCGACTCGGTCTCGGCGCGCACGCTGGCCGAAATCGCCCCCAGCGCGACGCTGACCTCGTTCGACACGCTCAACGACGCCTTTGCGGCGCTCGAGGCGGGCACTGTGCAGTATGTCGCCTGCGACTCGGTGATGGGCGGCTACCTGGCCACCTCCTACTCCGACATCTCTCTGGCCGGCGCGCTGGCGCTGCCGGACACGCGCGGCGTGGCGGTCGCCGCCAGCAACATCGAGCTGCAGAACGCGGTGCTGGAGGCCCTCGACGCGATTACCTCCAACGGCGTGCTGCGTTCCATCCGCGAAAGCTGGCTGGGCGACCTGCCGTCGATCACGACCTCCAACCAGATTTCCGTTCCGGACACCACCGAGGAGGCCACGGTGGAAGGCGAGGACGGTGAGACGACCGTCGAGGGCGAAGGCGAGGCCGCCGCGGCATAACCCGGCGCTGCTCCCACGAGCGCCGCACATTTGACCTGCAAGGCTGTTGGACCGGCGGATCCGTGCGGATCCGCCGGTTTTTGCAGCATGCGAACCCGATTCCGTGTGGCGCGCGCCGGGGATATGGCGAGCGGTTTGTAACAGTCTGTCAGCGGATTTGAATTCCCCGCATCATCCGGTCGAAGTTGGGGTAAGCTAGTCACACGTACCGCCTAGTGGATTGGAGCAGTCATGAACATCACCGTCACCGGTCGCAACATCGCCGTTACGGATGCGCTCCGCACCTATGTCGACGAGAAGCTGCAGGCAGCTACCAATGTTTTCGACATCCCGATGAACGCCGAGGTCGTGCTGCGTGTCGAGAAAAATCCCAGCAACCCCGTCCCCCAGGTCGTCGAGGTCACGGTCTTCGTCAAGGGCGCCGTCGTGCGCGTGAGCGAGGCTGCGGCCGACATGTACGTCGCGGTCGACATGGCCGCCGACCGCGTGTCGCGCCAGCTGCGCAAGTTCAAGACCCGTGTCATCGACCGGCACCAGCGCGCCGGCGCGCCGCATGGGGTCTCGACCGCCGAGCTCGCCGACCTCATCGTCGCCCCCGAGCCCGCGCCCGAAGAAGACGGGGAGCAGGAGGAGATTCTGCGCGAGAAGCTTATCGAGTTCACGCCGCTGACGGTGGACCAGGCCCTGCTCCAGACCGACCTGCTCGGCCATGACTTCTTTGTCTTCACGAACGTCGACACGGGCGACGTGAACGTCATCTACCGCCGTAAAAACGGCGGCTACGGCATTTTGGAGCCGGTCGCCCCGGCGCCGGCGATGGCCAAGTAACTCCGGGACCGCCCGCCGCTTCGATGCGGCGGGGACCGGTGCCGGTCGTCGCACGTCATAGGCGCTGCCGCTTGGGCGCGCTCCTGCAGGTGCGGGGGCGCGCTCTTTATATGGTAACCATCCTCGGCAGGCCCGGCGAGGCGCCCCCGGGCGGCCGAAACGGGGTAACGTGATCAGGTAGGATAGTTTTCGACCTTATGCCTGTGCCCTGTTGGGCTGCAGGGCGCCGGACCGCCCACCGGCACAAGAAAGGTATGCCACATGGACGACCTCTCGCAGCGCTTCAAGACGTACTCGACGCACCCCACATGCCGCATCGTCATCGACTCGTGCTCCGACGCCACGCTTGCAATGGTGGAGCGGTTCGGCGTCGACCTTGTCGAGTTCCCGTTCGTCATGAGCGACGGCGACCATCTCGACGACCAGTTCACGTCGATGTCCCCGGCGGAGTTCTACGGCCGGATGCGTGCGGGCGAGCGCGTGCTGACGAGCGCCATCCCCACGGGCCAGTTTGTCAAAATCTTCGAGAGCTGTGCCCGCGACGGCATTCCGACGCTCTACTTGAGCTTCACCGCCGGCCTTTCGAGCTCGGTGAACGACGCGCGCCAGGCGGCTGCGATGGTGCTTGACGGACACCCGGGTTTCGACCTGGTGGTCATGGACAACTGCCTGCCTGCGCTGTGCGCCTCGCTGTTGGCCGAGGAGGCGTGCCGTATGCGCGACGAGGGCGCGTCGATGCGCGAAATCGCAGCCTGGTGCGAGGCCAACAAGACCCGCGTGCACGGCTACTACACGCTCGACACGCTCGACTGGCTCGTGGCGGGCGGCCGCGTCCCTAAAGCGGCCGCATCGCTCACCTCCGTGCTCGACATGAAAGCCAACCTGTCGTTTGACCTCGACGGCGCGTTGACTCTTACCGGCGTCTCGCGCGGGCGCAAGAAGGCGATTCGCAACATCGTCAAGGAGCTGCGCGAGAACTACGACAACCCCGCGGGACGGTCGATCGGCATCGTGGATGCGGACTGCCCTGAGGATGCCGACGCCTTGGAGCAGATGGTGCGCGACGAACTGGGCGACCGTTGTCCGCGTATCGACCGGATGCCGCTCGATCCCACCATCGGCGCACACGTTGGCCCTGGCATGCTGGCCTGCGCCTTCTGGGGTGTCGACCGCGCGCAGGGCGGTCGGCACGGAAAGCGCTAGCAGGGTGTCGGAGCGCCCTCGGTTTCCTTCATCGCCAACCAGAGCCGGGGGCTGGATATATAAGACCGAGCCTTAACTTTAGCTTTAATATGAATGGCAAGCATGGACATGCACGAAAGGATACGCGTGTGAGCGACACCAAGCAATCGATCGCCTTTATCGGCACGGGCATCATGGGCGGCCCGATGGCGCGCCACCTGCTTGAGGCCGGCTACCCCGTGGCCGTCTTCAACCGCAGCCCTTCCAAGTGCGGCGCACTCGTCGCGGCAGGGGCGCGCCTGGCGGCAAGCGCCGCCGAAGCCGCCGCGCAGGCCGACGTCGTCATCACGATGGTGGGCTACCCCGAGGACGTCGAGGAGCTCTACCTGGCTCGCGGCGGCCTGCTCGAGGCGTCCCGGCCCGGGGCGTACCTCATCGACATGACGACCTCCTCCCCCGAGCTGGCGCGCGACATCGCCGAGGTGGCCGAGGTCTCGGGACGCCACGCCTTCGACGCGCCGGTCACGGGGGGCCAGCAGGGCGCCGAGGCGGGCACGCTCACGGTATTTTGTGGCGCGCCCGAGTGCGACGTGGCTCCGGTTCGCCCCGTGCTCGAGGCGATGGCCTCCAGGGTGCTTGCGTTCGGCGGGCCGGGCAAGGGGCAGATGGCCAAACTCGCCAACCAGGTTGCGCTTGCCGGGTGCATGGTGGGTCTTGCCGAGGGGCTTGCGTTCGCCAAGGAAGGGGGGCTCGACCTCGAGCAGACGCTTGACGCCCTGGCGGGTGGCATGGCCGGCTCCACGGTGCTCGACCAGCTGGGCCCCAAGATGCTCGCGGGGGACTTCGCCCCGGGTTTCATGGTGGCCCATTACGTGAAAGACCTCGGCCTCGCCCTGCAGACGGCCGAGGAAGAGGAGCTGACGCTGCCCGGCGTGGAAACGGCCAACCAGCTTTACGGCATGCTCGACGCGATCGGCGGGTCGCGCATGGGTACGCAGGCGCTCGGGCTGGTCTACGCCGACGAGGCTTCCTGCGCCGCCTGCGGCCTCGACTGGACGCTGTTGTCGCAGGACGATGACGAGGAGGGCGAGGGCCACGGCGGGGAGTGCGGTTGCGGCTGCCACGACCACGGGTGCGGCGGCGGGGCCGGCCGCGGCCTGCTCGACGAGCATGAGAACGACTTCGAGGGGGCGCTTGCGGGCGATTTCGACGAAGACGGGGACGACGAGGAAGACCTTTAGAAAGGGGCGTGCGTTATGGACGCCATCATCGTAACCATGCTGTTCGGCGTGCTCGGCATCGTGATCGGCTGGAAGGTCGGCACGGTGTGGGGCGCCTCGGCCACGACCAACCGCCAGTACTGGCTGCGCAACCTTGCCGCGGTGCTCATCGGCATCGTGCTGTCGTGCGTCGTCACGATGTCGGGCTTCGTCACACTGGCGGGCCTCGCCATCGGCCTCATCGGCGGCACGGTGGCCGGCCTCAAGATGGGCTTTGGCAAGTCGGTGGGTGCCTGGGAGAAGCACGACCGCTTTTTTAGGGTGAACAAGGACCAGGTTGCTGCCAGCGAATCGGCCAAGCGGGCCCGCGAGACCGGTATGACCGAGGAGGAGCAGGCCAAACGGGACTTGGTGAGCGTTACCCCTGGCACGGGTCATGGGGACGAGACAGGCAGGAAGGGCCGCTAGCATGGATGACAGCAAGCAGCGGGACGGGGGGTGCGAGCTCGAGTACTCGGTGCTGTGCCCGGCGGGCTTCGAGGAGCTGCTCGGCGACGAGCTGCGTGCCCTGGGATGCCGCCGCGTGCGGCCCCTGCGCGGAAGCGTCGCGTTTTTCGGCAGCCTGCGGGACGGCTACCGGGTCTGCCTGTGGTCGCGCCTGGCAAGTCGCGTGGTGCTTGTCGTGGACCGCGTGGACTGCGAGACGGCGGACCAGCTCTACGACGCCTGCAGCCGCGACATCGCATGGGAGGAGCACGTGGGCCCGCACGCGACCATCGCCGTGGAGGCCCGCGGGGGCAACGAGGCCCTGCACGACGTGCGCTTTGCTGCGCTGCGCGTGAAGGACGCCGTGTGCGACCGCCTGCGCGAAGTGCGCGGCGAACGTCCTTCGGTGGATGCCGACGACCCCGACGTGCGCATCTCGTGCACCGTGCGCGCGCGGCGGGCGACGCTGGGCATCGACCTGGGAGGGTCGTCGCTCATCGACCACGGCTACCGCGTTCCGGCGCGCGGGCGCAGCGCGGCGGGACGGTCGGGTTTCGTGCGCGAGGACATGGCCGCGCTCGTGCTGGCTGTGGGCGGCTGGGACGGGCTGTGCGCCCGATCCGAGGACGCGCGGCTGGTCGACCCCCTGGGAACCTCGGCCGCGCTCGTGCTCGAGGCCGCGTGCATGGCGTGCGGCCGCGCACCGCGCCTTGCCCGCCGCCGCTGGGGTTTCGCCGGGTGGGCGGGCCACGACGCCGAAGCGTGGGCCGCGGAGCTCGCCGAGGCGCAGAGGCGCTTCGACGAGGGCAGGCGATGCGGCCGCCGCGTGACGGTCGCGTGCCCCGAGGTCGGCGTGCGCGCCGAGATTGCCGAGATGGCCCGCCGCTGCGGTGTCGCGGACGTGCTCGACGTGCAGGCGTGCGGTCCCGCGGGGCTCGACCTTGGCGTCGAACCGCTGGCGGACGCGCTGGTGGCCTGCGCCTTGCCCGACGCCGGGGGAGCCTTCTCGGGAGACCTGCCGGCGCGTCTGGCCGCGCTGGCCGCCCTCACGCGTGCCGAGGCGCTGGCCGGCGCGCCCGTCGTGGCGCTGTCCGCGTCCGACGAGCTGGGCTTTGCGCTTGGCCTTGAGCCCGAGGCGCGCTGCAACGTCATCAACGGCCGCTACGACGCGGCGGTCTACGTATACCCGTCGGCCTCCCAGGCGCGTCGCGACGCCGACGCCCCGGGGCGGGACGAGGCCGGCCGGGACGGGGAGGCTGCGGATGACGTGCCCGCCGCCAAGGGCGTCGCGGCGCTCAAGGGCTCTCCTCTGCACGACATCGAGCTGCCCGACGGCTCCACGATGGGCGTGCTGGTTCCTTCGAGCGGCCAGTTCGCCGCACGGATCGCCAAGATGGCGCGCCACCGGGCCAAGTGGGCCCGTCGCGAGGGGGTGGGCTGCTACCGCGTCTACGACGCCGACATGCCCGACTACGCGGTGACCGTCGACCTCTACCAGGGCAGCGCGCAGACCCCGGGCCGTTGGCTGGTGATGGGCGAGTACGCCGCCCCGCGCGAGATCGACGAGCGTCTGGCGGCCCGCCGCCTTTCCGACGCGCTTGCGGTGGCGCCGCGCGTGCTCGGCGTGGATCCCGGCGACGTCTTCCTCAAGGTGCGCCGGCGCGCGAAGGGCGGCTCGCAATACGCCGACCACGACCGCAGCGGGCGGACGGCCCTGGTGGAGGAGGGCGGACTGACCTTCGAGGTGAACTTCACCGACTACCTCGACACCGGCATCTTCCTCGACCACCGCATCGTCCGCTCGATGCTTCGCGAGATGGCGCCGCGCACGCGCTTCCTCAACCTGTTTGCCTACACCGGCACGGCCACCTGCTACGCGGCCGACGGCGGCGCCTACCAGACGACCACGGTCGACCTGAGCAACACCTACCTGTCGTGGGCGCGGCGCAACATGGAGCAGAACGGCTTCCGCAGTCGGGCGCACGAGTTCGTGCAGGCCGACGTCGTGCGTTGGATCTCGGAGCAGCGCCGCACCCCCAACCGCTGGGACCTCATCTACATCGACCCGCCGACGTTCTCCAACTCGGCACGCATGCGCACGCGCGGCTTTGACGTGCAGCACGACCATGTCGACCTGCTTATGGGGGCGTCGCGGCTGCTCACGCGCGACGGCGAGATTGTGTTCTCGTGCAACTTGCGCGGCTTCAAACCCGACCTCGACGAGCTCGACCGCCTCGGTTTGGAGCTCGAGGACATCACACCCGAGACAATCCCCGAGGATTTTGCCCGCAACGCAAAAGTGCACCACTGCTACCTGGTGCGCAGATTCAAGTAGGCGGTGGCCGGGGTGCAGGTGCATCCCGGCCCGTCTGGAGATATGGGCTGACGAGGAGTCCTGTAGCAGGCACGGTGGCCGCACGGGATGGTTTTGCATGTAACTATGCTGCGGGCGTTCGTCGGCCACAGCGTCGACGGCCACCCGGCAGCCTATCCGTACGAGTCGGTACACCCTTCTGAAAAGTGGCCTATGATGCAAAAAGCCCGTGCGGGGGTGCTGTCGGTCTGTCGCGCCAGCAAGCTCAAGAGGGACGCCGGCTGGTGCGAGAGCGAGGACCACATCGCCGTCGAGCTCGAGTTCATGCGGGTTATGTGGCTTCGTACGGCCGAGGCGCTTGAGAAAGGCGACGAGGATGCGGCGGTGGAGGCGCTCAGGGCGCAGCATGCCTTGGTGCGGCGTGTGCGCCGCGGCGTGCCCCACTGGTGCGGTCAATCGTGTCTGAGAGCGGGGCAGTTCTTTTCAGGGCGTTCAGGCCGCATGCTACCGTTTGGGACGGTTGAACCCCCGGTAGCGTGTATGCCGTGGCGGCAGCTGCGGCGGCGGTGCTTGTGAAGGGTAGGGGAGGTGCCGCGCCGTCAGGCCGCATGCCGGTGCTTGCAGGGTTTGCGGGCTTTGTATGCTGCCTGGTTGGTATGGCGTGCTTTCGGACGGTCCTTGCCGTTCTCTGGACGCATAACCGGCGGGAACGTGGTTCAAAACGGTTCGAGGGGCCCGGATGCTTGATGGCGGTCGGGTCTCGGTCTAACCACGATCGAAAGTAAGTTCGATAGGCGACGGGGCTCTATGCGGGTGGCCCGAATCGTGCCCTGCGAGGTCGATGGGCCCTTGCTTCGAATGCGCGCCGTTGCCGTCCTCCAGGCTACCCCCGATCGGTCGCCAAGGTTGATGCGCGGTGTTGTTCGCCCCATACGAGCAAGTCGCCCCAACTGCCGCCGGTCAGGCTTTCCTTGGGGACGGTGATGCCGTGCTGCGAGAAGACGAGCACCGCGACGGCCGTCTTGTCGTCCCAGCGCAGGGCGGTGAAGTCGTCCATACTGTAGGTGTGGGAGGTGCCGTCCCCCGCGGTGAGGGTCGCTCGGTCGTCGTAGATGACGACCTCGCGGTGGATCTTGCCGGGGTCGAGGTTTTTGAGAATGCGTGTGGCGGCGATGTTGGGGCTGCGCCAGCGCCACACGAGCAGTAAGGCTCCGATGATGGCCATGGCCAGCGAGATCGGCCACAGGGTCGGCTCCGTCGAGACGAACGCGACCGCCACCACGAAGTCGATGCTTGCGATGAGCGCGACGAGCGACCGTTGCTGCCCGACCACGTTCAGCCGCGCGTAGCGTTCGAGGATGGGGTAGCTGACGTCGTAGGAGGCGGTGAAGAGAGGTTTCTCCTCGGAATTTGTCTCAGGGCTCGGTTCAGATGCGGCTTGGTCGGCAGGTGCCGCCGGGGTTTCGGGGGTTTCGGTGCCGGGTTCGATGCTCATGGCCGTCCTCGCTTCTCGTCGGGCTCCTCGCCCGACGCGTTGACTTCGTGAAGCCCCAGTGTAGCGCGGGTCGGACGGAAGAGGCGGATCCGCGCGACGCGCCCTCCGACTCTTCGTATAACCAAGGGTGACGCCGACGGGACGGTGCGTGCGTGCAAGCGGTCGGTGTCCAGACGCCGGGCGTTTCGACATCCGAGTCACACGTCAGCCGGCCGAAAGAGGGGTTCCTCCTCCGGCCGGCGTAACGCTTTTGTCCGTATACGGTATACAAGGCAGGGCCTGCATGTCGTTTTGACGGATGAAGCGAGGGTAGGGCGCATCCTGTCCGCGATACCCTACATAAACAGGGACGACGGGCCTGCCGGTGTCCAAGGGGGAGGGAACCACCGGGGCCCGCCGTCAAAAGGGGATGTGCCAGACGTCGAAGCGCAAGGGGGGTCGCTTACGTCGGCCTGCGAAAATGCTGTTGTCAGGCACGTCGGTCAGCGAGGGGTTGGAAAAGCTGCCGGAGCTTCCAACCCTGCGGTGACGTCGTGCTGAGAACATCTTGCCCCGTTTGTGCGCACTTGGGTAGCGCCCTATCGGGGTGATATTCAAAAATAAGCATCTACCTGCTAAAATGTTTGTGAAACTGTCTCCACAAATCGCATTGCGGGGATATGTGTCGAGTTGTAGGCATGAAGCGCCGGGCCCGGGTAGTCAGATTTGCATGATGCGGCTACCCCGAACGGGTCGCATCGTGGTTTTGGGGGAGACGTCTCCTTTCCAAGGGATGGGGAGGGATTTCGTTTTGGGCGATGCAGTCCGTTCGGCCCGCACCACGGAAGTGGTACGGAGGAGCCTTGAGACAATCCACAACAACGCCGCGCAGCGTCGTTTTCGCGCGTCTCCCGCGGCAATTCTGCGGACTGCCCTCGGTCGGTTGCGCTCGCCGCTTCGAACCCAACGATTGGCCATGCGCGCGCCGGCTTTTCCTGACAAAACGTTAAGCGTATGCCGGCGCGGCGGTTCAGCAAGTTTTTCAATAGGCTGTCAGCTGTATTGACAATGAGTCAATACAAATCGAGCTTGACGGTGAGAGAGATGTCCCGTCATATCTCGATGGGACTGTCGCTTGCGTTGGGAACCTATGCCGTGCGGCAGGAGGAGCGTGCTGGGTGTACGTCGCATCGTTTGCTGTGAACCTCGACGCAAACGGTTCGACCTGGGTCGAGCCTGACCTTACGGTTGTGTGTGACCCCGGCAATCTTCCGAATCGAGGATGCGAGGGTGCTGCCGACCCATCGCCGCGCGTGCACCCGTTCGACGTGCCCGTCCCGGTGGGCATATGGGACGATCTGGCGGTCACGGTTGGGAAGTTCGCGGAATAGGGTCTGAAGAGATGCCCCGCCCCGTTGCCGCAGGCGGCACGCGGGACGGGGTCTGCTGTTGTAGCGGAAGCTATCGGTAGAAGCGCGGATAGACCACCTCGATGCCGCGCTCGCGCCCGATTCCCTCCAGGCTGGCGCGGGTCAGGCGTGCAAGCCCCTGGTAAAAGGGGTGTCGGGCTGCTTCTTCCAGCTCGTCGAGGAAGTGCGACGACCAGGTGAGCAGATGGTCGCGCAGATACTCGTCGAGCACCGCGGGCTTGTCGAGCGCCACGTAGCCCATGAGCGCGAGCATGAGGCCGATGTGGTCCTCGGGCGTGCGCTCGTCGGTGGTGCGGGCGATACCCTGCCTGCGCATCCAGGCGCGCAGGTCGAGCGTCGTGAGGCCAAAGACCACGCATTCCCTGTCGGTGTAGACCGAGCCCCACGGCGGCGCCGGCTTGGGCGCGGGGCCGACGAAGAGCCGTCGGTACTCGGCCACGAGCGCGTCGTCGTGCTCCTGCGCGAGCCCTTCGACCATGAGCTGCAGGTCGGCCGCGGCCTCTGTGTCGTCCACGAACGGCCAGGCCTGCCCCGCAGCCTGCGGATCGAGCGCGGCCATCGCGTCGAACGACGCCTGCGCCGTGCCGGTGCGCGGGTCTTGCAGGAAGAACGGCGCAAGCGTCTCGCCCACGAAGGCGACGGCCTCCCGCTGTGCCGTGTCGTCCGCCCCGATGCCCGTGACCCCGGTTTCTCTGTCCATAGCTGCGTGCCCTCCCGTGTCTTCCTGCCGATGCCGTCGTCATGCTCTTTTTTCTACTCGGCTTTCCCCAGCAGAGCAGCCAGCTCGTCCACCAGCTCGCCGAACAGCCCCAGCGCCGCGTCCACCGGGGCGGCCGTCGCCATGTCCACCCCCGCGCCGCGCAGCAGCTCGATGGGCGGCTTGGAGCTGCCGCTCGAAAGGAACTCCAGGTAGTCGCATACGGCAGGTTCCCCCTCGTCGAGGATGCGCCGCGACAGCGCGACGGCCGCCGCAAAGCCCGTGGCATACTGGTACACGTAGTAGTTGTAGTAGAAGTGCGGGATGCGCGCCCATTCCAGCGCAATCTGGTCGTCTGCGGTGAACGCCGGGCCGAAGTAGTCCTCGTTGAGCGCGCGGTAGGCGGTACACAGCGCGTCGGGCGTGGTGCCCTCGCCGCGGGCGGTGATCTGGTTGAGCGTTAGCTCGAACTCGGCCAGCATGCACTGGCGGAACAGCGTGCCGCGGAACTTCTCGAGGAAGTGGTTGAGCAGGTAGGCGCGCTGGCGTTCGTTTGCAGCGTGCTTGAGGAGATGCTGTATGAGCAGGGCCTCGTTGCAGGTCGAGGCCACCTCGGCGACGAAGATGGCGTAGTCGGCGTAGCGCGCCGGCTGGTTGGCGCACGACAGGTAGGTGTGCACCGAGTGGCCCATCTCGTGTGCCAGGGTGAACGCGTCGTCGAGCGTCCCCTGGAAGTTGAGCAGGATGACGGGGTGCATCCCGTAGCCGCCGGCCGAGTAGGCGCCGCTGCGCTTGCCGGGGGTCTCGTAGACGTCCACCCAGCGTTGTTCCAGCCCCTGACGCACGACAGCCAGGTAGTCCTCGCCCAGCGGCCGCAGGGCCTCGAGGACGACGTTGCAGGCCTCCTCGTAGGTGAAGGTCATCTCGACCTCTTCGACCAGCGGCACGAAGAGGTCGTAGCCGTGCAGCTCGTCCACGCCCAGCACACGTCGGCGCAGGCTGATGTAGCGGTGGAGCGCCCCGATGTTGCGCCTCACCGCGTCGATAAGGTTGGTATAGACCTCGACGGGCACCTCGGTGGCGTCGAGCGCGCAGGCGAGGCTCGACGGGTAGCGCCGGGCGTCGGCGAAGAACTTGAGCTGCTTGGTCTGTGCCTCGAGTATGGCGGCACACGAGGTGCGGAACTGGCCGTAGACGCCGTAAAGCGAATCGTAGGCCGAGCGGCGCAGCATGCGGTCGGGCGACATGAGCAGCGGGACGTAGCCGCCGTGGGTCACGGGATGCCGCTCGCCTCGGGCGTCGACGGCGTCAGGGAAGGCAAGGTCGGCGTCGTTGAGGGCCGAGAAGACGGCGTCGGGCTGGGAGGCGAGCTCGCCGGCCGAGGCGAGCAGCGCCTCTTCGGCGGGGCCCAGCGTGTGCTCGCGCATGCGCAGGACGCCGTCGAGCGCGCGGCGGTAGAGCTCCAGGGCGGGCTGCTCGCGGTAGTAGCCTTCGAGCGCCTGCGGGTCGAGCGCGAGCAGTTCGGCGGCGAACCAGGCCTGCGCACCGGCGACGGCGATGCAAGCCGAGCGGGCCTGGCTTGCGAAATCGCGGTACCTGGAGATGCGGGTGTCCTCGTCGCTCTTGCGCCCGGCGTAGTTGACGAGCCGGCCGAGCAGCACACCCGTCTCGTCGTCGAGCTGCAGGTAGGCGAGCAGGTCGTCGGCTGAAGAGGTTGCCTTGCCGCGGTAGGCGGCAAGTCGCGCGGCGTAGTCCTTGGCGGTGCCGAGCGCGGCGACGAAGGCCTCGTCATCGGGAAACATGGTGCTCAGGTCCCATGTGTGGCGCGGGTCGATCTGGTTGCGAGATTCGTAGCGCATGGATGCGTGGCTCCTTTGCGGGTTGGCGTGGCGGACGGTCGGGTGCCATTGTAGCCGAGGATTACGCGAGGGCCGTGGGGAGGGGATTGGTGGGACTGAGCTGGGGACGTTTGCTCGGGACCAGGGGGCGCTAAGGCCCAAGGGCGTTCCTGCGGACGGTTGGTGCGGGCGAAACGGCTCTTCGGTGGGCAAATTTCTTTATCGTGAATGCCGACTGCGCGACGGCCCTGCTGCACGACATACCCGTGATCATCGACGAGCTGCAGAGCAAGGGCGCCGTGGGCGGCCAGGCGGGAAAGCGCCAGGTCGTGGAGGACCTGCTCTACTCGCTCTCGCTCGGCCACGAGCGCGGCGCGCTGAACAGCGACCGGACGATGATGCGAGCGGGCTCGTGGCGCTGCCTCACGATCGCCACCGGCGAGATCCCCATCGTGGGCTCCTCGACGCAGCAGGGTGCGGCGAACCGAACCCTCGAGCTCTGCGCCGAGCCCTTCGGGGACGTGCGCGCCGCCCAGGCGATGCACCACCTGGTCTCGGAGCAGCACGGCACGGCGGGGCGCGCCTATGTGGCGGCGCTCCGCCGCAACGACGCCGCCTTCTACGCGGGGCAGTTCTCCTCCGTGCGCGACGCCGTGTGCGCCGCGGCGGACGGGCACCCGCAGGCGGACAACGTGGCGCTGCTGGCGCTCGCCGACGCCCTTGCGCAGTTCTACGTGTTCGCGCCGGGGAGCGACTGGGCGAGCTGCCTGGAGGGTGCGATGCTGATGGCGCGCTGGGCGCTCGTGAACGCCACGGGAGCAGACGGCGGCGACACCGACGTGAAGGCCGTCCAGTTCGTGGCCGAGTGGCTGGTGCGCAACCGCCTGCACTTCGAGAGCTCGGCGGAGACGGACCGGCTCGAGCGCTGGGGCTCGGTCGAGCAGTACCGGGACCGGTCGGGCTTCTGCTGGTGGGTATTCTCGTCCGTGCTCGACCAGGCGCTCGCGGGAGCCAACTTCGATCGGCAGAAGACGCTGCGCCGCATGGCCGACGAGGGCGTGCTCCTGCCGGGGTCCGGGCGCGGGTTCACCCGCCAGAAGCGCTTCGGCGACTCGCGGGTGTACTGCGTCTGCGTGGACAACGCGGCGCTGGAGGCCATGCTCGAGCGCTCGGCGGGCGCGCCGCCGGCGGTGGCGCCATCTCAAGGGGGCGGGCCATGCTGAGACACGGGTCGAGACGCCCCTGGCGGCTGGTGAGGGTGCGCGTCCCCTCCTCTTGTCTCAACGTCTTGACGGGGACGAGACACGAGGGGCTCTCACGCGCGGGCGGGCGCGGGCGCGCACACGTGCGCGCGGGGGGCTTGGGCGCGGTTTCCGTCGAGACGTTGAGACGGTGCGCGTTCGTGCTGGTGGAGGGGCTGCTCGCCGTCTCAAGCGGGCGGCGCGGGCGCGATGGCGGCATGGGCCGGGCCGCGAGACGCGGCGGAAGGGGGCGCAGATGAGCTGGTGGACCGAGGAGCAGGACGACGTCCTGCGCGAGGTGAGCTTTAGGGGCGCGGCCTACGCCGCCGCCGAGATCGAGCGGCGCTGCGGCGTGCGGCACTCCGTGCGCGCCGTGGAGATGCGCGCGTCGCGGATCCACTGCTCGCTCGCCGTGCAGACGGTGTGCCCCTCGTGCGGCGCCGTGGGCGTGAAGATCAACCGGCAGACGGGGATGTGCCCGCTGTGCACCGAGCGCTACCACCTGGAGCAGGAGCGCGCCTTCAACGAGCAGCT
>CAZUFB010000048.1:14529-16176 GCA_964619775.1 uncultured Coriobacteriaceae bacterium | reverse complement strand
CCGACCTCGCACGGCCGGCAGACGGGCACCCAAAAACAGAACGCCTTTCGGGGGCAGGAACCGCTCGCCTTGCCCTATCCCGCAATCAGGCTTTGGACCGACGAGATGAAGCTCGACATGTTGCGGTAGCACATGAACAGCGTGATGACGATGATCACCACACCCGCGATGTTGGCGAACGCATGGTTGCGCAGCTTGCCCAGGTTCTTGCCGTTGGCGCAGTAGATAACGAAGAAGGCCATGATGGGCAGCAGGATGGCGTTCGCAGCCTGGGCGGTCAGGATGAGCTCGGTGGGGCTGGACCCCCATGCGACGGCCATGACGCAACCGCACACCAGGACGATCATCCACACAACCTTGAAGCGCAGGTCCTTGATGGTCTTGTTCCAACCGAGAACCCCGTTGACGGCGTAGGCGGCAGACAGCGGGGCGGTCATGGCCGACGAGAAACCGGCGGCCAGCAGGCCGAGCGCGATCATCCATGTGGACCAGTCGCCCAGCAGCGGGGCAAGGGCCACGGCCATGTCGGCGCCGTTGGACACCGTCACGTCGGTCCCATAGATGTTGGCGGCGGCGCAGACGAGGATGCCCATCGAAATGAGGCCGCCCAGACCGATGGAGAGGACGGAGTCAAACCGCGCGTCGGAAATCTGGTCGGGGTCCTTCCAGCGGCTCGCGGCGGAGCTCGCATGCAGGAACAGGTTGTACGGCACGATGGTGGTACCCACCAGGCCGACGACCGTCAGGATGCCCGACGACCCCTGCTCGGGCAGCGTCGGAGTGAACAGGCCCGAGACCACGGCCCCCCAGTCGGGCTGCGAGGCGAACGCGGTTACAAGGAACACCACGCCCATGAAGACGACGATGCCGGTGAGCACCTTTTCCAGCAGGCTGTAGCTGCCGATCCACATGCAGGCAAAGGCGATCACGCCGACCACGATGACCAGGGGGACAAGCGGCAGGTCGGAGTTGATGGCCTGGATGCCCAGAACGCCTCCCGTGATGTTGCCCGTCTCATAGGCCACGTTGCCGATGAAGATGGCCACGATGACGATCACGACGGCGATCCACTTGAGCGCCGGGTTGGAGATGCGGTCGCGGATGTTCTCTCCCAGGCCCTTTTGGGACGAAATGCCCACGCGCGCCGCCATCTCTTGGAAAATAATCGTCGCGATGGTGGCGAACAGCAGCGCCCACAACATGGTGTAGCCGTAGCTTGCGCCTGAGACCGTGCAGGTGGTGACGGTTCCCGGCCCGATGAAGGCCGCCGCAACCAGTGCTCCGGGCCCGACGTTTTTGAACTTCCGGACCAGCGTGTTCATGGTACATCTCCTTTCACATGCGCGAGGCACGAACGGGTCGAAACGGCTCGCACGCCGCCCCGGCACAGGGAGGAGCAGGAATCGGCTGTCTATGCAACCCCGATATTCACCTATTGCCTGGCAAATGCGGCGTCAAACCGTATTAGCGAATGATACCAGCGGATTATTTCAAGCGCATGTTGTGCGGGCAACGGCGCCCGGCAAGCGGAGAACGGGTGGTTTGGAGAAGCAGGCGGCAAAACGAGGTTGATTTTCAAGACCGTCAAAACACCTTCCGCTAGCCTTAAAATCAACTATCGAGATATCGGCAGACAATAGATCGGCA
>CAZUFB010000048.1:8027-14429 GCA_964619775.1 uncultured Coriobacteriaceae bacterium | reverse complement strand
CAGACAATAGATCGGCAGACAGACAGAAAAAGGGCGTGCCGAAATCCGCTTTTGGTACGACCTCGTTTTTCTCTTGGCATGCACCTCTGATTTCGAGGAGGAGCCGCTTCCCGTACTGCAACGGGTGAAACGGTTGCAGATGACGGCCAAAGACGTCGCCTCGTCCACCATCGTCCACCTCGACCACCCCGTCCGCATCGCACGTCCGCCCACACCCATTGTGGCGACCGTGCGCAACCCTCGCCCCGGACGGCGCGACGAACTAGAATGCTGCGCGTATCGCCATCTGACAAGGAGGTCTGCCCATGCGCATCGAAACCTCGACGTGGCCGGCCGTCAAGAAGTACTTCGACGACGGCAACGACCTGGTCGTCCTCGCCATCGGGTCCACCGAGGAGCACGGCCGCCACAACCCGTTGGGCGTCGACACCATCGCACCCAACTTCCTGCTCGACCTCGTCGAACAGCAGGACCCTGAGGTCCTCATCGCGCCGACCATCCCCTACGGCGCAGCCGACGACCTGCTCGGCTACCCCGGCACGCTCAGCATCGGCTACCGGCTGCTCTACGAGGTGGTCAAGCGCCTGTGCGACCAGCTCTACGACTACGGCGCGCGACGCTTCGTGCTGCTCAACGGCCACGGTCCCAACATCAAGCCGCTCAGCCAGGTGGGCGAGGAGCTCGACCGGCGCGGCTGCCGCTGCGCGCTCATGAACTGGTGGCTCATGGCCGGCGAGATAAACCCCGCGTGGGCGGGCGGCCACGGCGCCGGCGAGGAGACGAGCGCCATGCTCGCCGTGGACCCCTCCCTGGTGGACGCGGCCGAGCTCGAAGGGGCGCGCGGCGAGATGGGCATCGTGAACGACGTGAGCGATGCGCTGCCCTCCGACGGCTGGGGCAACGTGCTCTACAAGGGCGTGCACGTGGGCATGCCGCGCGACGCGGTGCGCTACGCCTCCAACGGCTGGATCGGGCCCGACCACGCCAAGACCGCCAGCAAGGAATGGGGCGACGCGATGATGCAGGGCACGGCCGACTACATCGTGGACTTCCTCAGGGAGTTCCGCCAATGCCCGCTGCCCGAACCGTTGCCCGTGCGCTCCACCGGCCATCCCGGTACGTTCGAGGGCAAGCCCGGCGCAATCGAGGCGTAAGGGCGTCCGTCCCGCGCCAAGCGACCCCGACGCGCTTCCAGTTCATCCCGGAAACGTGTCGGGCGATTTCGAATCAATCCGAAATTTTGTCCCAACCCGCCCCGAGCCCCTACCCCAGGAGGTCACCATGTTCCTCGCCCGCAGCACCTGGCCGCAGGTGCGCACGTACTTCGAGACCCGCGACACCGTGCTCATCGGCGTGGGCTCCATCGAGTGCCACGGCCGTCACAACCCGCTCGGCACCGACACCATGGCGCCCGACCACCTCGCAAAGCTCATTGACGAGCGCTACCCCGAGGTGCTCATCGCCCCCACGCAGCCCTACGGCGCCACCGACGACCTCATGGGCTACCCCGGCACCATCAGCCTGGGCGTCCAGGGGCTCATCGACGTCATGACCGCCATCACCGACCAGCTTTATAGCTACGGCGCACGGCGCTTCATGTTCGTGAACGGCCACGGCGGCAACGTCAAGTCGCTCGGCACGGTGTGCATGGGGCTCAACCGCCGCGGCTGCCTGGCGGCCTTGGTGAACTGGTGGAAGGTGGCCCCGCAGCTCAATCCGGAATGGGGAGGTGGCCATGGCGACGGCATGGAGACGAGCGCGAACCTCGCCATCGACCCCGACTCGGTGGACATGGCGGCCTGCGCGCCCGAGGGCCTGCGCAACGACATCGGCCTGGCGCCCGACGACGAGGCGCCCGAGGCCGTGGGCGGCGCGTTCACCACGACCGGTTGGAGCACGGTGGAGTTCGAGGGTGTGAGCGTCGACTTCCCGCGCCGCCTCGACCGCTTCAGTTCCAACGGTTGGCTCGGCTACGGTCTGGGCGTGCTCCCCGAGGACGCGAGCGCCGAGCGCGGCCGCGCGATGCTCGAGGGCACGGCCGACTACCTGGTGCGCTTCGTGAAGGCCCTCGAGGCAACCCCGCTGCCCGGCCCCCTCGACGACGCCCGCGAGCTGCGCCGCGCCGACGCATACATCGCGCGCCTCGCGGCGGAGTAGCCGCCCCGGCGCGAAGTCCCGGCCGGGACGGGGCGCCGCCAGGACGCTCACCAGGCGCTCGCCCCCCGCGACCTGGGCATTCTCGAGTGAGACCTCTGCTCGCTGCCCATGAACATGCTCGACAACGCGCTCGCCGCCTGCCGCCGCATCGAGCACCCCGAAGACCTGCGCCGGCACGGGACACGCGGGCGCACTTCCGTCCCTTCGCCGCCCCGTGCCGGCGCCCCATCCTGCCTGCCGATTGAGGTACTCGACGAACGGCGTCGGGCGCAATTCCCGGAATCGATTCCCGTAATCTCGGGCGATTCCCGGAATTACGGGAATATTCCGGGAATTACGGGAATCCGAGACTGTGGGGGCCGGCGCAGGGCAGGCAATGAGGGGCAAACCCCTCACAACTGAACGGCATGATAGAGAACCACCTGGTCGCCACCGCAGTCAAACTCAGTCGTGAAGAGTCTTGCCCACCAGAGAGCGCCCTTAGTCTCCGACGTTGTCGGGAAGCACATAGCGCGTGCCCTTGCCCTTTCCCACCTTGACGAGTCGCCCTGCCTTCACCAGTTTGGAAATGATGTAATACGCCTGGTCAACAGTAACGTGAAGGAGATCCCTGACATCAGGTGTGGACACGCTTCCCTGCTGAGAGAGCAGTTTCATAACGAGTTCGGGATACCTCACCGCGTCGATGTCCGCCTGTCGAACGTAGGCATGTGACTCTCCCGTGCGTGCATAGACCCGGGCGTTCAGCCAGTATTCCCTGTTCGCCCCCGAACCCGCCGCCTCGACCAAACCCGCCTCGACCAAGCGCTCGACCGTGGATCTCAACACTCCTGCAGACATATCCACATTGTCAGCAAGCATGGTCATCCCACAGCGACGGTACCGTTTGAGGGCGTCAAGCACCAGTAGGGACTGAAGAGAAAGCGGCCTACCACTGCGGTCCCGCTCCTCCGCGATCATGTTGATGAACATGGCATCAGGAGCGCTGCTCGCGATAAAAAGCCTGACCCCTGTCTCGTTCGAACCAGAATAGTCAGGCAGCGTTTTGCCGTACACAAGAGATCCCTCGTAAATTCGGTCGATACCACGCCCCGTGCGCTCGGCCAGGCCGATACGTTTAAGGGCATCCATGAGGCACGGATTGCGACCACGCGGTTCAGCCGTAAGGAGGTTCCGGGCGCTGATTCCCTCGATGAACCCTCCGGGATTCGCAACGGTAAGACCTTCGTCTTGAATCTCCACACGCACACGTCCCAACATGGAATAGTCGCGATGTCCAAAAGCATTGACCACAGCCTCGCGGAATGCCCGCTTGTCGAAGAGCGGAACGGATAGCATGTACGGCCCAACGGACACTTCGCTCTCGAGGCTCCACGGCTCCAGCAGCTCCATCATTTTCTCGATAACATAGAGGAGCGGATGGCAGAACGACTGGTTCACCTTTACCTCGGTGCCCTGAAGGACTTGGAACGCCGCCTCGGACGTGGGGGCCAGGCGCTTGATTACATCGGGGCGGCCAACCAGGAGCAGCCCCGTCAATGTGGGAACATATGCGTCGTCGACCCGTACCGTAAGCCCCAGCGCCTTCTCAAGCTCCTCGTCCGTCAATCCAAGCAGGCTGCGGTCGCTGTCTTTGTACGTCGTCACGGCGCGGCGGAGCCTGTCGAGCTCCTCCCTGTCAAAGTCATCCACCGTGGCATCAAGCATCGGCTGTGCCGTCAAATCGAGCCGCCTTAAATCCGCTAGACGCGTCGTGATTTCATGAGGAAACATGGGGACGCTTTCCGGTGAGCCGTCCGGTTTGAACCTCCGGCGCAGCATCCGGCCCGCCGACGTCGCAACGACGCTCGGCGACTGCGGCACTTCGACGCGGACAACCGGCTGCATCCCTGCGCTTTCAACGACATTGACACGCACCGATACCGGAGGAACGGTCCTGGCCGCTATCAACGAAGCGAGCCGCACCGTATCGCAATGCGCAGGTTGAGCCCCCGTAATCGAACCATCGTCTTCGATACCGATGTACAGATCACCCCCGCGCGTGTTCGCAAGGGCGACCACCTCTTCCACAATCGTGCTATCGGCAATCATCTTGCGATCGCTTTTAAACTCGATGTCGATGGCTTCACGAGATGGAAGGTCCATGGCGCTCCTCCGCTGCAATGTCCAACCGTGTATTCACAGTACTACGATTCCCGGAATCGATTCCCGTAATCTCGGGCGATTCCCGGAATTACGGGAATATTCCGGGAATTACGGGAATCCGAGACTGTGGGGGCCGGCGCAGGGCAGGCAATGAGGAAGCCCCCCCCCCTTTTTTTCGCAACTGAATTTTCATCCCATGGTCCCTTTGCCATCCCATGGTTCCTTTGCGCTGCACTATGCGCTTCAGGCTGTACAGACACCGCCCCACCCCCTCCCCTCCGCACGCGCAAAGCGCTACGATAGCCGCACACCGCACGTCCGTCACGGCAGAAACAGGGAACCGCCGGCGCGAGGCGCGCGCAGGCGATGCGTGCTGGACATACGTGAACCTGCGCGGAACGAAGCGCCAGCGGTTCCCGGGACGATTAAGGAGAAGCCCATGCGTCTCGAGCGTTCCACCTGGCCCCAGGTCGAGGCCTACTTTGCCGAGCACGACACCGTCATGCTGCTGTTCGGCTCCATCGAGCAGCACGGCCGCCACAACCCGCTGGGCACCGACATGTTCGCGCCGGTCAAGCTCTCCGAGCTGGTCGAGGCGCAGCTCCCCGGCCTGCTCATCGCCCCGGCGATGCCCTTCGGCTCCACCCCGCGCTTCACCGAGTTCCCGGGCACCGTCAGCCTGGGCGACGAGGTGCTCTACCAGGTGGCGCTGCGCATCTGCGAGAGCCTCTACACGCACGGCGCGCGCCACTTCGTGTTCGTCAACGGCCACGGCGGCAACACCAAGTCGCTCGTCGACGCCCAGCTCACCATGGCGCGCAAAGGCTGCCGCTGCGCGCTGCTCGACTGGTGGAGCATGGTGCGCGACATCAACCCCGCATGGGCCGGCGGGCACGGCGGCGCACAGGAGACCTCGGCAAACCTGTACATAGACCCCGCGCTGGTGGACCTCGACGCGGTGGGCGGCCAGCAGCTCGTGGACGACGCCGGGGCCGAGATGCCCACCGTGGGGTTCGACCAGGTCACGTTCCGCGGGGTGACCCTGCATATGCCCCGGCCCACCCGCGACTACGCCGCCAACGGCTGGATCGGCCCCGACGACCCGCGCGAGGCGAGCGCCCAGTGGGGCGAGGACATGCTTACCGCCGTGGCCGACTGGATCGTCGCGTTCGTGCAGGCGTTCGAGAAGACGCCCCTGCCCGAGCGCGCCGTGACCGCAGGCCCCGCCCGCTGATCGCCCCGCAACTGCCGCGCAACGCCGTGCCCGGGCTCGCGCACCCTTGCACATGCCGCCCCCCCGCACACCTTGCGCGGCAGTTGCGCGGATTTCTTCCAGGCAGCCCGCCGCGAAGGCGGGGCGGCGAGCGGCCCGTCGCACGCGCGCCGTCGTCCCGGCCCCGCCGGCCTGCCGCCGTATGCCCTACGCGCGCACCAGGGCGCGTTCGACCTCGCCGACGTACATGGTGTGGTAGTCGTGCGTGGGATAGATCCGCGCGTCCACCGCCTTGTCGACGAAGCACTCGGGTGCGATGTCCGCCGCATAGAGCTTGCGGCACACGAGCACCAGCCCGGCCTCCTCAAACGCCGTGGTGCCGTCGAAGTAGCACGGGGTGAGGCCGGCCTGGGCGATCTTGTCGCCGTCGCGGCCCGACACCGTGCCCAGCAGCTGCAGCGCCGGGCGGTAGCCCTCGTCGAAGAACGACAGCGTGAAGCGCTCGGCCTCATCGACGAACTGCTTGGTGTAGCGCTGCGGACGCACGTACGCGGTGGCCACGTTGAGGCCCCACAGCACGCCCAGCCCGCCCCAGCTCGCCGTCATCGTGTTGTGCGACGCCTCGTCGCCCGCCGTGACGAGCATCCACTGCCTGCCGATCGCCTTGAACGGGTTGAGTTCGAGCTCGGCGACGTCGACCTGCTTGAATCCCATGTGCGTCCTCCTCAAATCGAACGGAAGCCTCCCCGTACGCTCTGCCGGGTCCAACCCATACTAGCACCCGGCGGCGACCTTCGCCTTGCAGGCGGGAAGCGCCTTCCCGTCCGCCCCGGCGAGAAAGGGGCTCGCCGGCACGATATCGGCACGAGAATCCCCGAGCCCGTTGG
>CAZUFB010000048.1:0-7927 GCA_964619775.1 uncultured Coriobacteriaceae bacterium | reverse complement strand
CGCACCGCCGATTCACATGCGGGCTGCTGCAGGACTGCTATAGAATGGCGGCGCGCGGGAACAACCGCAGAGGCGGTTCGAACCGCCGCGCACGTCAGGCCGCAACCCCGTCCCCAAAGGAGGAGCACGGTTCACATGGACTTCAACGATTCCGAAGTCGTCTCGCTTATCGAAAGCCTGTCCAACGCACGGGCCGCCTCGGGCTTCGAAGACGAGACGCTTGCGGCGGCCCGCGTGTTCTGCAAGCCGTTCGCGACGTTCGAGGAGAACTCGCTGCGCTGCGGTTTCGTCATTCCCAAGAACTTCAGCGGCACCAAGCCCGTGGTCATGCTCGACGCCCACGGCGACGAGGTGGGCCTCATGGTCAAGTCGGTCCGCGACAACGGCTGCCTCACGTTCATCCAGCTCGGGCGCTTCACCAAAGGAGTGCTCGGGGGCGCAGAGGTGCTCGTGCGCACCGTCGACGGCGACTGGGTCCGCGGCGTGGTGGGCGTCAAGCCGCCGCACTTCACGAGCGCCGCCGAGAAGGAGTCGGACTCCGAGGCCGAGATGACCATCGACGTGGGCGCCACCTCCAAACAGGACGCCGTCGAGAACTTCCGCGTGGGCATCGGCGAGCCGGTGGTCCCCGCAACACGCTTCACCTGGGACGAAAAGAACCGCGTGATGTTTGGCAAGGCGTTCGACTGCCGCGCCGGCGTGGCCTCGATGCTGCTCGCCCTGCGCGAGCTCGCCGAGATGGACCTGGCGTTTGACGTCGTGGCCGCCATCAGCTCGCAGGAGGAGGTCGGCGACCGCGGCGTGGCGTCGGCCGTGCGCCGCTTCAACCCCGCGCTGTGCTACATGTTCGAAGGCTGCCCGGCCGACGACACCTTCGGCGTCGAAGCAGACATGCAGTGCCGCCTCAAGCAGGGACCGATGCTTCGCTACGCCGACTGCAGCATGATCACCAATCCGCGCTACCAGCGCTTCGTGCTGGGCGTCGCCGCCGCCGAGGGCATTCCCGTCCAGGGCTCGGTGCGCGAGGGCGGCGGAACCAACGGCGGCATGGTCCACGTCATGGGCAACGGCATCCCGTGCGTGGTGTCGGGCGTGCCGTCGCGCTACATCCACGCCGGCTGCTCCATCGCGGCGCTCGACGACGTGGAAAACGCCGCGCGCCTGTGCGTGGGCGTGCTGTCCAAACTCACGGTCGAAGACGTCGCGAAGTTCTAAGGGCAGCCCACAGGGGCCGTCCACAAAACGCCGCCCCCGGGGCCGCCCGCCCCGGGGGCGCCTTGCCGTACCGTCCCGGTCGGGCATCGAAGGCGGCGAGCCGAACGGGAATCGGGAAAACCCGCGTCAGCCAACAACGCGTCAGCCACCAGGCATTCGAATTCAAACCGGCATGCTGCGCCTTATACAGAGCGCCATCAAAACGAAATCCACCTATCCGCCCATAAACTTCAACGGTAAAACAGACGGTCACCTGTGCTGAAAATACCGCCGTTCGGCGACTATATACTCGCCACATGGCCCGAACATGAACGAAATATTGCCAGTTGGATAACAACGACCCCGCCTTTTGGGCAACAGGCCTGTCAATCCGCTACTATAACGCATGGACTGAGTGGCGACCGGTTCGCCCTGCGGCCTGGTCGTCGGCATTGTCTCCCCGCGCAAAACACCGGCTGTGCGGGGCATAACCGTGTTGTAAAAGGAGACGAGCATGGACCAGATCAAGCTCAACCGGCGCACCTTCGTCAAGGGCGCGGCTGCGGTGGGCGCGCTTGCGGCCGCGGCGTCGCTCACGGGCTGCAACAGCAGCACCACCGACGACGAGGAGGAGACCGAGGAAGAGGTCGAGGAAGAGGAAGAGGAGGCCGCCACCGAGGAGGACTCCGACTCCACGTCGACCACCGTCGCCGACACCATCGTCATCGGCCGCCCGACCGACTCGGACAACCTTGACCCGGTCACCTGCATCGGCAACGTCAACATCTTCATGTTCAACCTCATCATCGAGGGCCTTGTGAAGACGAGCGACACCGATACCGAGATTGAGCCCTGCCTGGCCGAGAGCTGGGATGTGTCCGACGACGGGCTCACCTACACCTTCCACGTGATGGAGGGCCTCAAGTTCTCCGACGGCTCCGACGTCACCGCCGAAGACTGGCAGTGGACGTTCGACCGCGCCATCGAAGCGACCGACTCCAACTGGTACGCCTGCGTCGAGAACATCGACTACGTCGAGTGCCCCGACGACACCACGGTGATCGTCACGATGAAGCAGGCCGCCGCCTCCACGCTGGCCAACCTGTCGATCTTCGAGGTGGGCGTGCAGTCCAAAGCCCACTTCGACGAGGTCGGCGAGGACGAGTACGTCAACTCCGGCCCCCTGGGCACCGGTGCCTACATGCTCAAGGAGTGGGTCAAGGGCGAGTACATGACCTTCGAGGCCAACCCCTACTACCGCACCGAGGGCCTGCCGCTCACCCAAGAGATCGAGTTCCGCGTCGTCGCCGACGACAGCTCGCGCGTCATCCAGCTCCAGGGTGGCGACATCGACGCCGCCACCGACGTGCCGTTCTCGAGCATGCAGCAGCTCGAAAACGACGACGTCTGCGAGCCGCACCCCGACCCCGCCACGATGACGTACTGGATCTCGCTCAACACCCAGAACGAGTACCTCTCCAACCAGACCGTCCGCGAGGCCCTCTACCAGGCCACCGACGCGCAGGAGATCGTCGACATGGTCTCCTACGGCTACTGCGAGACCGCCGGCTCCATCGTTTCGGCCACCTCGCAGTACTGCGACACCTCGCTCGAGCCCCCCGTGGCCGACGTCGATGCCGCCAAGGCCCTGCTCGAGGAGGCCGGCTATCCCGACGGCTTCGAGATCACCCTCCTTTTGCGCGGCGGCAATGACACCTACGAGGGCATCGCCACGGTGCTGCAGGCGCAGTGGGCGGAAATCGGCGTGACGCTCAACCTCGACACCCGCGAGTCCACGGCTTACAGCCAAGCCCGCACCGAGCTGGACCTCGACGTGGTCATCTCCGGCTGGTCCGACGACGTGCCCGACCCCACCTCCCTCATGCAGTTCGTCTTCGACTACAGCGTCAACAACGGCTACTACTCCGGCATGGAGCAGCCCGAGGACATGCAGGAGCTCAACAACCAGGCCACCGTCGAGCTTGACGAGGAGACCCGCAAGGACCTGTACTGCCAGATCCAGCAGGGCTTCCGCGAGCAGGCCATCTTCATCCCCATCATGTCGGTGCCGTGGCAGAACTGCGTCCGCAAGGACGTCTCGAACTTCGTGCAGACCCCGATGGGCAACTACCGCTTCGAGAACATCGCCAAGGAGGCGTAGGATCTTGCCGTGGGCTGCAACCCACATCCGATAGCGCGTTCTCCAGGAGGACCAGGCCGCAGCGCGATACCGGTCGTGCTGCGGCCTCCTGTGTTCGGGAGAAAGCTCCGCGGCCGCAAAGGCAGCCATGACGCACGTGCAAGCCCCGCAGGAGGGGGAGTTTCGAGAAAGGAGGCGAGGATATGGAGACGCTGCGCTACATACTGAAGCGCATCCTGCAGATGATCCCCGTGCTAATCGTCTCGGCGATTGCGATATTCCTGCTGATGCGCCTTCTGCCCGGCGACGCGGCCCTCGCAACGCTGGGAGACAAGGTCGACCCTGACGTGCTCGAAGCCCTGAGAGAATCGATGGGCCTCAACGAAACGCTGTGGACGCAGTTCACCATTTGGGTCTCGGCCCTGTTCCAGGGCGACCTGGGGACCTCGACCATCTACAAGATTTCAGTGTCCTCGCTCATCTCGAGCCGCATGACGGTCACCATCATGCTCGCCATCATGGCCGCCGTCATGACGATCGTCATCGCCCTGCCGCTCGGCTATCTGGCCGGCGTCAAGAAGGACAAGCTGCCCGACGTCGTCGTCCGCCTGTTCGCGCTCATAGGCCTGGCGGCCCCGTCGTTTTGGATCGGCCTGATGCTGCTCATCGTGTTCGGCGTGAACCTGGGGCTCTTTCCCACCTCGGGCTGGGGCAAGACGTGGAGCGAGCATATCTGGTCGCTCTTCCTGCCGGGCCTCACGCTCGCCTTCACCTCCATCGCCGTCATCATCCGCAACGTGCGCAACAACGTCGTGGACGTGCGCAACGCCGACTACGTCGACTTCGGGCGCTCCAAGGGCCTGTCGGGCTGGGTCATCTCGACCGGGTACGTGCTGCGCAACGCCCTCATCCCCACAGCCACGCTGCTCTCGATGCGCATCATCGGCATGCTCTCGGGCTCGGTGGTCATCGAGAACATCTTCGGCCTGCCGGGCATCGGCGCCCTGCTGGTGCAGGCGGTCACCGGGCGCGACTACGCAGTCGTGCAGGCGTGCGTGCTCGTCTTCGTCATCATCACCCTTGTGGTGAACCTGCTGACCGATATCCTCTACTCGGTGCTCGACCACCGTATCAAGCTGGGAGGTGATGAGGCATGAGCGCGAACACTGCAACCGTCAAGGGTACCGTCAAACGGGCCAAGGGCAAATCGGGGCACGTACCCATCTGGCGCCGCAGCCCAAGTCTCGTCGTGGGCTCCGTCATCGTGCTGTTCACCTGCCTCGTCGCGGCGTTCCCGAGCCTGTTCACCTCGGGCGACCCCTACGCGATCAACGCGTCGGAGATGCTGCTGGCCCCCAGCCTTGAGCACTTCTTCGGAACCGACAACTACGGCTACGACGTATACACGCGCGTCATCTACGCCACCCGCCTCGACCTGCTCATCGGCGTGGCGTCGGCCGGCCTGCCCTTTATCGTGGGATCGCTCCTGGGCCTGCTGTGCGGCTACTACGGCGGCAAGCTCGACGCCTTCATCATGCGCGTGCTCGACGTGTTCGTGGCCTTCCCCTTCATGGTGCTGGCCATCGCCATCGTCGCCATCCTGGGCAACGGCGTCTCGAACCTCATCATCGCGATGTGGATCGTCAGCTGGCCGCCCTACACGCGCCTCGTGCGCGCCGAGGTGCTGGTGGCCAAGGGCTCCGAGTACGTGCAGGCCGCCCGCACGCTGGGCTACAGCGACCTGACCATCATGTTCCGCCACATCCTGCCCAACGTCATCAGCAGCTCCATCGTGTACCTGGCCTCTGACATCGTCATGTGCATCATGAGCGCCGCCACGCTGAGCTTCCTGGGGCTGGGCGTGCCCTCCCCCACCCCCGAGTGGGGCGCCATCATCTCGGGAGGCAAGAGCTTCATCTCGACCGCCTGGTGGATCACCACCTTGCCCGGCCTGGTGATGGTCGTGGTGGGCCTGGGCTTCTCCTTGCTCGGAGACGGCCTCAACGACCTGCTGAGAACCAAGGATTAGAGGGGAGGCGACACGACCATGGCAAAACGTTCCACCGGCGGGCACGCGCCGAACGGCGGCGCGGCGACCGCATCGGCAGCCGGCGGCACCATCCTCGAGGTCCAAGACCTCAGCATGTTCTACCAGACCAAGAGCGCGTGCGTGCGCGCCGTCAGCGACGTCACCTTCTCAATCCAGGAGGGCGAGACCTTCGGCCTCGTCGGCGAGTCGGGCTGCGGCAAGTCCACCACCGCCCGCACGCTCATCCGCCTCATACCCGAGTCGGGCAAGATCGTGGGCGGCTCCATCAACTATCGGGGCCGCGACATCGTCAAGATGGGCGAGCGCGAAGTGCGCCAGGTGCGCGGCCGCGAGATCGGCATGATCTTCCAGGACCCCATGACCTCGCTCAACCCCGTGACCAAGGTGTCCAAGCAGTTCTACGAGTCGCTGAGGCGCGAGGGCCTGTCCAAGAAGGAGATGCACGAGCGGGCCGTCGAGCTGCTGCGCCTGGTGGGCATCCCCTCGCCGGAAAGCCGCCTGGACAACTACGTGCACGAGCTGTCGGGCGGCATGCGCCAGCGCGTGATGATCGCCATCGCCCTGGCCAGCCGCCCCAAGCTGCTGCTGGCCGACGAGCCCACCACGGCGCTGGACGTGACCATCCAGGACCAGATCATCGCCCTGCTCAACAGCCTGCGCGAGCAGCTCGGCATGAGCGTGCTGCTGGTGACCCACGACCTGGGCGTGGTCAACGAGATGTGCGACCACGTGGCCGTGATGTACGCCGGCCGCATCGTCGAGGTCGCCGACACCCGCAGCCTGCTGCACGACCCGCGCCACCCCTACACCCAGGGCCTCATCAACTCGCTGCCGGCCGAGCACGACACCCGCAGCCGCCTGGAGCCCATCCAGGGCGCCCCGCCCAACCTGGCCCAGGAGATCGCCGGCTGCCCGTTTGCGCCGCGCTGCCCCTACGCCACCGAGACGTGCCGCACGACCCTGCCCGAGATGACCCTCGCGTCGCCGGGCCACCAGGTGCGATGCCACCGCGCCGACCCCGCCGGACGCACCCGCACGGACGGCGCGCCCGACCCCGCGACCCAGCAAGGAGGTGCGGCATGAGCACGGACAAGACCACCGCTGCCGAGGCCGGAGCGGCCACCGTGCAGGACGGCGCCAAACTGCTCGAGGTGACCGGGCTGTCGAAGCGCTTCCCGCTGAAGCACACCGTGTTCGACGCCATGCTGCGCAAGGAGCGCAAGTACCTCACCGCCGTCGACGGCGTGTCGCTGACCCTGGCGCAGGGCGAGACCCTGGGGCTGGTGGGAGAGTCGGGCTGCGGCAAGTCGACCCTGGCGCGCACGATCATCAACCTGTACCGCCCCACCGAGGGCAAGGTCGTGTTCGAAGGCACCGACCTCGCGGCGCTCGGCAAGAAGGAGCTGCGCGAGCGCTGCACCGACATCCAGATGATCTTCCAGGACCCCTACTCGTCGCTCAACCCGCGCATGACCGTGCGCCAGGTGCTGCGCGAGGTCCTGCTGCACCACGGCATCTGCGGCAAGGGCGAGGCGGACGCGCAGATCGCGCACCTGCTTAACCTGGTGGGCCTCTCCGAGGACCAGGCCGGCCGCCTGCCGAGCGCCTTCTCGGGCGGACAGCGCCAGCGCATCGGCATCGCCCGCGCCCTGGCGGCCCGCCCGCGCCTCATCATCGCCGACGAGCCGGTGTCGGCCCTGGACGTGTCGATCCAGGCGCAGATCATCAACCTGCTCATCGACCTCAAGGAGCGGCTCGACCTGTCGATGCTGTTCATCAGCCACGACCTGCGCGTGGTGCGCTACATCTCGGACCGCGTGGCCGTGATGTACCTTGGCACCGTCGTGGAGACCGCCTCGACCGACGAGCTCTACGACCGCCCGCGCCACCCCTACACCCAGGTGCTCCTCAACGCCGCCCCCTCGATGGAGGAGAGCCGCGTCAAGGAGACCAAGACCTTCGTGAAGGGCGAGCTGCCGAGCCCCATCGACATGCCGAGCGGCTGCCGCTTCCACCCGCGCTGCCCCTTCGCCGACGAGCGCTGCAAGGCCGAGCCGCCCGCCCTGCGCGACGTGGGCCCCGGGCACCTGGCGGCCTGCCACCGGCCGCTGGAGGGGTAGGCGGGCCCTGCCCCAAACGACGCGACGGCACAACGACGCGCCCCGCACGGCCGCTCGACCGTGCGGGGCGCTTGCGTAAACCGGATGCGCCCGTCACTCGCCTGCGTCAAGCCCTGCTCGCACAGCGCCCGCGCCTTCATCCGCGCGCCCCTGTTCGCGCCCGGTCAGAAGGCCGAGCCGGCGGCGCGCCCTCCCCGGTTCGTAGGCGCCCGCCCCTTCCGCCCAACGCCCGCAAGCTGCTGGAGGACATTCCCAACAAAATCCGGGATGCGATGGGCATTATTGTCAGCGTCAACCTGTTGGACGAGGATGGCAAGGAATACATCGAAATTGACGTACCGCCGTATCCCATCGGCATCTCCTGCAAAGGCGTCTACTACTACCGCAGCGGCAGCACCCGGCAGATTCTGACCGGCCCGGCGC
>CAZUFB010000047.1:0-16331 GCA_964619775.1 uncultured Coriobacteriaceae bacterium | reverse complement strand
GCAGCCGTCGCATGCGTCGAATCGATGTTGGTACGGGTGCGTGCGGCTCCGCAGCCCGATGCGGGCTTCCGCCGCCCGTTCCCCCGGCTGTGCAGCCGTGATATTATTTCTGCAAACACGGTGTTGAGATGCCTGTACGGTCGTGGTGGCCAGAAAAGGCGCCGAAGGGAGTACCCATGGGTTTCTTCAATTCGCCTTGTATGAGTTCTTTTTGGATGTCAGACGACGGAATTCGGACTACCGTGAGCACAAATCACGGGTTTACCAGTTTTGGCCCCGACGGGGTAACCACGGGAATGGGGAGCATGAACGCGCTGGGAGGGTCGTTCACGACGATCGGCCCGAGCGGTGTGTCGTCGACTACTGTGTGCGGCAATATGGCCACGACGATCGGCCCGAACGGGGTGAGCACGTCGTTTCGCAATGGCAACATGGTGACGACGTTCGGGCCGGGCGGGACGGGGACCTCGTTCACGACGGGGAGTGCCGCATTTTATCCGGGGTCCAACGGCACGACTCCGTTCTGGCTGTAGGAGGGCTGTACGCGCGGCCCACATGCTTGCAAAAACCGCCACTCCTTGCGCGTTAGGATGACAGTGCTTGGCGGGGCGGATTGTCGCCAGCCTGCCTTTCGCTACCGTCAGACCTTGTTCCGTGTTTGGCGCGGACCCTTCCGAAGAGTTCGCCTTGCGGCGCCCGCCTTGTAGCGCTTCTGTGCCTGGGATTGCAGGGAGGCGTTTCCGCATCGTTGCCGAACCTGCTACAGTTTGCACGGCGTGGCGAGGTGTTTGAGGGGCGGACGCGGGGCATGCAGGGGAGCGGGGACAACGGGGTTGAGAGGCCGGGTGCGCGGCGCACGGCCGTCTTGGCCGCGGTCGGTTTCTCCCTGTTTCTCACCGCGGTCGACTTCATGCTGTGGGGTCGGGCGTTCCTGAACGCCGGCGTGTTCGGTGTCGACGAGATCCGCGTCTTCTACAGCGTCCCGAGCGTCGCTGCGCTTGGTGTCGTGCTCGCCGTGTCGGCGGTCGCGTCTGCGCGTTCGGTGGCATGGGCCTCATGGGGATGCCGTCTGTGCGGTGCCGGCGGCCTTGCGGGGACGATAGGCGGCATCGCCTTGCTGGGAGTCTTGCACCTCGCAGGCGTTGGGTCGACGGCGCCGCTTGTGCTTGCGGCGGTGCTTGCGGGCGCGGGCACCGGTCTTGCGATGCTGGCCTGGCAGGCGGCGTTTGCGCGCGTCGGCGAGCGGTTCCTCGCGCCGTCCGTCCTGGGGGCGTGCGTGGCGTTCCCCCTGTTCTCCATGGCATGTTCGTTTCTGTCCCTCGGTGTCGCGTACGGTGTGACGGGCGCGGCGGCATGCGCCTCGTTCGCGGCGCTGGTTGGCGTCGAAGCCTGCTTGCACCGCGCGGCTGCGGGCCTGTCCCGTCCGGTCTCCGACCCTGTCGTTTCACCCGCTTCCGCTGCACCGTCCGGCCTGTCCCTGCGCGGCCTGCTTGCGGACTGGGGCCCCACGATGCTCTGTCTCGCCTCGCTTGGTTTCGTCACGGGCGTCTCGCGCACGCTGACGCTCGCCGCCGTGCGCGAGACCTCCGAGCTCGTTTTCGAGTCGCTCGCCTGCATGTTGGCGGTGGCCGTGCTGCTTCTTGCGGTGTGGCGCGTGCGGGGCCGTCTGGTCTCGCCGGTTGTGTTCTACCAGGTCGCCTTTCCGGTGGTGGCGACGGGTCTCGTGGTGTTCTCGGTTGTCGCCAACGATTTCACCTCGTCGTTTGCCGGGTTGTCGTATTTCGTGTTCGAGCTCGCGCTCATTGTGGCCATCGTGCACTGCGCGCAGGAATCGGGTGGCGGCGCGCGCGGCACCCTGGTTGCGTACGGCCTGGTGGCCGGTTGCGCTTACATGCTGCTCGGTCTGGGAACCGCGGTGGGGTACGCCTTGCAGCAGTGGGGCGACGGAACCGCGACGCCGGTGTTTTTCATCGTCGTCATCGTGTGCATCTACGCGCTGTCGTTGCCGCTTGCCGTGCAGGCGCGCCGCCGCGCCCCTGAGAAGGATGCCCGCAAGGCTACCGCCGGCGGTCGCCCCGCGCTCTCGTCGGCACCCGTTGCCGAACCAGACGACCCCGCCGCCCTTGCCGCCGACGCCCACCTCCTGTTCGACCGCCAGGCGCGGGCGCTTGCGGCCGGTTATGGTCTCACGCCGCGCGAGTCCGAGGTGCTGGCGCTCGTCTTGGCGGGCCTCGACTCTCCGACCGCCGCCACGCGTCTCGGTCTGACCGACAACACCGTGCGCACCCACAAGAAAAACCTCTACCGCAAGCTCGGCGTCCACTCCAAGCAGGAGATCCTGGCGCTGCTCGATGCCGGCTCGCAGGACGCCCCCGCTTCCGAGGCGTGACCGGACCCTGCCGCCCGATTTTCTTTTTGCCCGCAAAAACCCAGTTCGGCGACCCTTCACACTTCAAGGGGCAGTGACTTTTCCGTCTGTTCCCGCCATGCTGTCGTTGTCGTGCGACGCAGGTTTCGTCGCCGTCGGGCGCTGTAACCGCCAGCGCCGCATCCAACGGGAAGAGGAGAGGACATGGACAACGCACTGAATGTTTCGCGCCGCGCCTTCGTGGGGGCGGCGGGCGCCGCGCTTGCGGGCACCGCATTGGCCGCCGCACCTGCTTTGGCCGACGAGGCCGTCGAGGACGCCGACCCCGACGCGTCGGATGCCGAGGGCGAGACGGCCTCCTCGTCCGACGACCTGCTCTACACCGCGTCGATCAACCCGCAGGACACCGGGTATCGCACCAACTCCATCGAGGACTTCACCCAGACCACGCTCTTCTCCACATGGAACCTCGGCCCCATCGAGCTGCATCACCGCATGGTCAAGTCGGCCGCGGGGTCGGCCACCTACCTTGCCGGCCTCACCGACGAGCTGTTCGAGTACTACCTCAATTTTGCCAAGGGCGGCGTCGAGATGATCTGGGTCGAGGGCGAGGCCCCGTTCTTCGACGCCGAGACCAGCGAACTGACCGAGGAGGGGCTTGAATTCGGCCAGCGGCTCGTGTCCGCCTGCGCCGAATACGGGGCGCATCTGGGCTTCCAGTGGGCCCCCTTCGGCAGCGGTGTCGGCGACGACGAGATGACCGTCGACCAGATCCATGCTATCCAGCAGACCGGTCTCACCGTCGCCAAGGGCCTCAAGGAGATGGGCTTTGAGGCGATCGAGATGAACGCCGCCGGTTTCAACCAGGGAGAGCAGTTTCTCAGCCGCTTCTACAACACCCGCACCGACGAGTACGGATACGCCACCATCGAGAACCGTGCCCGCTTTGTGACCGAGTGGATCCAGATGGTCAAGGAGGAGCTCGGCGAGGACTTCGTGGTCCAGATCCTCATCAACTGTATCGAGGACCAGGACAACCTCGACAACAACGCCACCCTCATGGACCTCGACAACACCCTCACCGTCGGCCGCAACAAGGCGACCACGGTCGAGGAGGGAATCGCACTGTGCAAGTGCATGGAGGAGGCCGGGGCCGATTCGTTCCACCTGCGCCTCGGTCCTCTCGGCAACCACCCCTGCCAGTTCGGCAGCGACCTCTACTTCATCCTCAACGGCGTCGAGGGGGCCACGGGCTACGGCACCCAGTACGACTTCTCAAAGCACTGGCAGGGCAAGCTCGACGGCAGCCATTCGGGCGCCGGCATGCTGCTCGACGTGGTGAAGCAGTACAAAGAGACCCTGGGCGTCCCTTGCGGGACCGTGACCTTCATGGACCCGGCCCACGCCCCCGACTTCTTCGAGGCCGCGCTTGCCGACGGCAAGGCCGACTTCTTCATGATGACCCGGCCGCTGACTGTGGACGCCGAGTACGTCAACAAGCTGCGCGAGGGCCGCATCGACGAGATCGCCCCCTGCACGCGGTGCCTGCATTGCCATATCGGCTCCAACGAGCTCAACCGCCAGTACGGCTATTGCCGCGTGAACGCGCTCACCCAGCGCGTCATGACCGAGAACGGTCCCGCCACCTACGAGCTTGAGCCCGCCGCCGCCCCCAAGGACGTCATGGTCGTGGGCGGGGGCCCCGCCGGCATGGAGGCGGCCCGCGTCGCGGCGCTGCGCGGCCACAGCGTGACCCTCTACGAGAAGGACGGCATGCTCGGCGGCCTGCTGGCGTTCGCCGGCACCGTCAAGGGCCCGCACGAGAACCTCGACGACCTCAGCAGCTACCTGCAGCGCCAGCTCGAGCTTGCCGGCGTGGCCGTCGTGACCGGCACCGAGGTCACCGCCGACCTGGTCGCCTCCGAGGCCCCCGACGCCCTGGTGCTCGCCTGCGGCGGCCTGCGCGGCGCCCTCGAGGTCGACGGCGCCAACGTGGTCTCCATCGACGACTTCATGTTCTCCGACCTGGGGGACAACGTGGTGGTGTGGGGCTCGAACGCCCAGGCGTTCGATGTCGCGCTCTGGCTGACCGTGCACAAGAAGCACGTGACCATGGTGACCCCGAGCGCCACCGAGGACCTGGACAAGCAGCAGTCGCACCATGCCATGCGCTTCATGACGACGGCGCTGTACGCCCTGGGCATGCAGGTCTACACGAGCGCCGAGATAACCGGCGCCTCCGACGGGCAGATCACCGTGTCGAGCGCCGAGGCGGGCGTGGAATACGCCGTTGCCTGCGACGCGATTGTCGATGCGGCCGACATGCTGCCCAACACCGGCCTGCTTGACGAGGTCGACGTGGCCGAGACCTACGCTATCGGCGACTGCTCCGAGCCGTTCAACATCGCCCTGGCCATCCGCAGCGGCAACGACGTGGGCCGCGCGCTGTAAGGACCGGGCCCGGCCGGTTGGCGCGTGCGGTTTGGCGTGCCGCGGCCGGGCGCGGCCCGGCATCCTGGCACGCGACGGCGGCACGTCGCCTCCTTTGTGCGAGCTTCCCGATCCCACGGTGGTTCTCCCGTCGTCCTGCGTCGCCCTTTTGCCAGATTATTTACCTCCCGTGTCAAGTAAACTTACTTTCCTTGGCGCGGGCGATACCGCAAACTAGTGGGCGACGGAGACGGTTTCCCCGGCCGGGCGGTTTGCCCGGCCGGGGACGGATAAAGGAGGCTCTGTTGTCCACGCTGGGCGAGAAGCTGGCCAAGCTGCGCAGCCGTTGCGGCTACAGTCAGCAACAGGTTGCCGATGCGATAGGCGTGTCGCGGTAGACCATCGCGAACTGGGAGGCAGACCAGGGTGCGCCGGTGCTCGACCGCGCGGCGGAGCTGGCGGCCCTCTATCGCGTGAGCCTCGACGACCTGGCGCGCGACGAGTACGAGCGCACCAAGCCCGACACGTTCACCAAGAAGGAGACGGTCGTGCGGCGCGTCGAAAAGCAGCGTACCCGCAGCCATGCGCAGGAATTGCGGCTTGGTGTGGGTAAGACTTTCGAAATCGTTTCTAAGAGAAGGGATGGCCTCGTTCGGAGGCGCGTCCACTGCGCGCGTGACCGTGCTTGACTGCGACGACGCCTGGGTGCTTGTCGCGCCGGCCGACCCCTCCGCGCGCCGCAAGGGCCCCGTCAAGCTCGCTGTCCGTATCGACCAGATCGGTGGCCTCAAGGAGATCGCGGGGTAGCGAGACGGTGCCCGGCGACCCGGAAGGGCCGTCGTGGAGCCGGTAGGGCGGGTAAAACCCCAGCTCGGTATTGGTTGCGGGACAATCGGCCCTGCAGGCATCCCGACGCCTGTCGCAGGGTCGCTTCGGCCGGCTCCCCCAACCTGAAGAAGCGTCGTGGTTCTCACCCTTGACTTAAAGCCAGCTTTAGGTATCAGAATCTTCCCGTACCATGTGGTTCGACGATTTCCAGCGACGGGAGGTTTTTTGCTATGGCAGGCACCACTATGACGTTCACGCCCGACCAGGGCGGTATATTCGGTCTCGGCAACCCCAACGAGGCGTTCGCCCAGTACTTCATCGGGCAGAGCTACCTCAACCCGCTCACTTCTGAGGGTGTGGGGATTTCCAACGTCACCTTCGAGCCGGGCTGCCGCAACAACTGGCACATCCACCACAAGGGCGGCCAGATTCTGCTCGTCACTGCAGGTCGCGGCTGGTACCAGGAGGAGGGCCAGCCGGCGCGCGAGCTGCATCCCGGCGACGTCGTGAACATCCCGCCCGAAGTCAAGCACTGGCACGGTGCCGCGGCGGACAGCTGGTTCTGCCACGTCGCCATCGCGGTTCCCGCCGAGGGAGCCTCCAACGAGTGGCTCGAACCGGTCGACGACGAGCAGTACGCCGCCCTCGCGTAACCTTCGCAGCGCGCGACCCCAAAAGGCCGCTTGCGCCGGGTTCCGCAACATTTCCTAAGGAGTTCCCATGCCGTACTCCATCGGCGAGGTCGCCCAGCGTACCGGTATCGCGGCGTCGACGCTGCGCTATTACGACAAGGAGGGCCTGCTGCCGGCCGTCGAGCGCACCTCCGGCGGTATCCGGGTGTTCAGCGACCGCGACCTCGAGCACCTCAAGGTCGTCGAGTGCCTCAAGCGCGCCGGCATGTCCATCAAGGACATCAAGCGCTTCATCGACTGGTGCCAGGCGGGCGACGAGGCGTGCACCCATCGCCAGGCGATGTTCCACGAGCGCCGCGAGGCGGTGCGAGCCCAGATGGCCGAGCTGCAGCGCACGCTCGACACCATCGAGTACAAGTGCTGGTACTACGACACGGCCGTGGCGGCGGGCGACGCCGACGCCCCCAACCGCGTCGCGTTCGAGGAGCTGCCCGAGAACATCCGCGCCATCCGCAAGCGCATGCTCGAGAGCCTCGGCGACCTTGCGAGGCGGCCCGGGGAGCCGGCCTCGTGCTGACGCGGCGGGCCGCCGGGCGCATGCAGCTGCAGACGCCGCGCCGCCCGCGCCTGCGCCCGGCCCGTTTTTGCGGGCCGTTTCCGTGCGCCTGCGGCGTCCGTGCAAAACCACGTCGCGGGCAACCTCCTGCTGTGCTAACCTGACCCGATGTTCGGTGCGGCGTTTTGGAGGATCTTGCGTTGAAGTTCGACCGTCTGTTCCAGATGCTCTACCTGCTGCAGACCGAGGGCCGCCTTACGGTGGGCGAGCTTGCACGGCGTCTGGAGGTGAGCGAGAGGACGGTCCGCCGCGACGTCGAGGCGTTGGTGGGCGCGGGCGTCCCCGTGCGCAGCGAGCGAGGTGCGCACGGCGGCATCTCGCTGATGCCCGAGGCCTATCTCACGAGCGCGGTGCTCACCCCCGAGGAGCGCGAGCAGGTGCTGCTGGGCGTCAAGGTCATGACCCAGCTGCGTGCCGGGGCCCCGGCCCAAAGCGCGCTGACCAAGCTGTCCGGGGTGTTTGCCTCCACGGACGTCTCGTCGAGCGACGTAAGCCTCTCTCCCTGGGACGACGCGTCCGAACCCGTCCAGTGGCTCGACGACCTGCGCGCCGCGATTCGCGAGCGCCGTTGCGTGCGCGTCGCCTATACGGCGTACGACGGCGTGTCGACCGAACGCATAGTCGAGCCGGTGCGCCTCGTCAACGAGAACCGCATGTGGTACCTGGTGGCCTGGTGTCGCCTGAGGTCGTGCATGCGGGTGTTCCGCCTGACGCGCATCGCCCGGGTCGAGGTGCTTGACGAGACCTTCGCGCCGTCCGAGCGCCATCGCGAGCCGGCGGCGACCGCCCCCGGCGACGGCGACCTCTGCCGCTTCGAGCCGCTCGAGATGGTGGTGGCTCCCCAGGCCGCCTGGCGCGTGATAGACGCCTTCGACGCCGACGAGCTACAGCGGCTCGACGGCGGCTTTGTGCTGGTCGCCACGCATGTCCTCCACTACGAGTGGCTGCTCGGGCTGCTTGTGCTCCTCGGCGACGACGCCTACATCGTCAAGCCCGACGGCCTGCGTTCCGTGCTGCTTGACCGTGCACGGGCCGTGTGCCGCGTGTACGGGGAACGGGAATAGGAAGGACGCGGGGGCGGTGCCCTTCTGCGCCGCCGTGCGGCGCGTTTTCCCCCGTATGGAGCAATTGTAAAATAAATGTCATCCCCAACTAACTCGGACATACATGTGACCGGATTGTATCTCTAAACTAACTCTCACCGTGCACGCCGAGGCGTGCCGGCCGCCTGTTCCGTGTCTGCACATGTCCGAAAGGAGCGCGATGCTCGGAAACCCTTGCGATGCGCGCGCCTCATACTGCCAGACGCCCGGCCTTCCGCTGGCTGCGGCGGCAGACTGGGGCGACCGGGTTGACTACGAGGCCGCGCAGGCCGCATCCGCCTGCCATGCCCGTCACGCCGACCGGTGCCCGTGCCATCGCACGCATGCCGCCCCGCAGGAATGCCTGGTTGGCCGGGACGCGGCTCCGGCGGCGACCCTGCCCGGTTTTGACGTGCTTGCCGCACAGGTCGCCGACCGCTGCGTCGCGTTCGAGCGCGCGGACAACCCCGAGCTCGACGAGCATGCCGCCCGCGCCGAGCTGCAGGCGTCGCTCGGGCTGTTCGAGCGCTGGCACGCCGGCGCCGTGCGCCGTGCGTGCGTGAGGGGGGGCGCGTAGCGTGGCCGCCTCTATCCGCAGGAACCTCCCCACCGTCATCCTTGCGGTGGTGCTCGTCGCCGTAAGCGTGTGGTCGCTGTTCGTCGGCGTGCTCGACGTCACGCTGGAGGGCGTCCTGTCCGGCGATTTCGACCAAGTCCGCATCTTCGTGCTCTCGCGCCTGCCGCGCCTGCTCGCCATCCTGTGCACGGGCATCGGCATGAGCGTGGCCGGCCTCATCATGCAGCAGCTCTGCATGAACAAGTTCGTCTCGCCCACCACGGGCTCCACCATCTCGTCGGCCCAGTTCGGCATCCTGCTCGCGCTGCTGTTCTGGCCGGGCTCGTCGCTCATGGGCCGTGCGGTGTTTGCCTTCGCCACGGCGACGCTGGGCACGTGGATTTTTGTCTGGTTCATCCAGCGCATCAAGTTCAAGGACGTGGTCATGGTGCCGCTCGTGGGCATCATGTTCGGCAACGTCATCGGCGGCATCACGAGCTTCCTTGCCTACAAGTACGACATGACGCAGGCCCTGTCCACCTGGCTCGTGGGCCACTTCTCGCTGGTGGTGCAGGGGCGCTACGAGATGCTCTTCCTCGTGGTGCCGCTCGTCGTCATCGCGTTTGTCTTCGCCAACCACTTCAACATCGTGGGCATGGGCAAGGACTTCTCCACCAACCTGGGCGTCAACTACAACTTCGTGCTGTTCTCGGGCCTCACCATCGCCGCGTTCATCACGGCGGCCGTGGTGGTCAACGTCGGGTCCATCTCCTACATCGGTCTCATCGTCCCCAACATCGTCGCGATGTTCAAGGGCGACAAGATTCGCGGCACTCTGGTGGACACGGCCCTGTTCGGCGCGCTGTTCGTGCTTGCGTGCGACCTCATCGCCCGCACGGTCATCTCCCCCTACGAGCTGCCCATCGAGCTTATCGTGGGCATCCTGGGCAGCGCCATCTTCATCGGCCTGTTGCTCTACCGCCTCAAGAACGGCCGTCGCGCCGTGCGCCTGTCGAGCGCCACCGCCTCGGGCGGCCCGGGCTCGATCGGCGGCTGCCCGGTCGTCTCGACCGCCTCGTCGTCGGCCCCTGCGGGCGAAACCGCGTCCAAGAAGGGAGGTTCGGACGCCTGATGGACACCTCAACGACTTCGGCAAAAGCCACCCCGGCCGTTTCCGCCGCCAAGGGTACCCGCGCCGTCCTCACGGCCTCCTACCGTGCCAACATCCGCAAGCTCGTCATCCTGGGCGTGCTCGTGCTCGCGGCTGTGGCGGCCTACATGTTCGTCAATGTGAATTTTTCCAACGAGCGCCTCTTTGCCTACTCTATGAAGATCCGCGCCCCAAAGCTCGTCGCGATGCTCATCGCGGCCTTCGCCATCGGCGGGGCGTCGCTCGTGTTCCAGTCCATCATCCGCAACCGTATCGTCACGCCGTGCCTGCTGGGCATGAACTCGATGTACACGCTCATCCACACGGCGGTGGTGTTCGTCGCGGGCACGGGCAGCGTCATCGCGGCGAACGCGAACCTCGCGTTTGGCGTCGACATCGTCATCATGGGCATAACGGCGACGTTCATCTACAGCTACCTGTTCAAGAAAACGAACTACAACGTGCTCTACGTGCTGCTCATCGGTACCGTGCTCTCGTCGTTCTTCGGCAGCATCCAGTCCACGCTCGTGCGCGTCATGGACCCCAACGAGTATGACACGCTGCTCAACAGCCTTGTGGCGAGCTTCAGCAACATCAACTCGTCCATCATCGTGTTCACCATCGCGGTGCTCGCCGCCATCATCTTCTTCCTGCGCCGCGACCTGGCGCTGCTCGACGTCATCACCTTGGGCAAGGAGCAGGCCATCAACCTGGGCGTCGACTACGACCGCACCATCAAGCGCCTCCTTTTGGGCGTGGTGCTGGCCATCGCCGTCGCCACCGCCATGGTGGGTCCCATCTCGTTCCTCGGCCTCATCATCGCCAACCTCTCCCGCCAGCTGCTCAAGACCTACCGGCACAGCCTGCTCGTGGCGGGGTCGGTGCTGTTCGGCATGGTGGTGCTCGTGGCGGGGCAGCTTCTCGTGGAGCAGGTGTTCTCCTACTCCGTCCCCGTAAGCGTGTTCATCACCGTCATCGGCGGCGCCTATTTCCTGTACCTCATCCTTACGTCCAAGAGCGTCTAGCTTATCGCAAGACCCGATCAGCAAGGAGAGAACCGGCACATGCGAGCCAAGCAGCTTACCAAGCGTTACGGCGACAAACCCGTGGTTGACGGGGTGAACTTCGAGATACCCCAGGGCAAGATCACCTCGTTCATCGGCCCCAACGGCGCGGGCAAGTCAACCGTGATGGGCATGGTGTCGCGCCTCATCCCCCACGACGACGGGACAGTCGAGTTCCAAGGCAAGGAGATCGGGGACTGGAAGAGCAAGGATCTGTCCAAACGGCTGGCCATCCTCACGCAGAGCAACAACATCCAGATGAAGCTTACGGTGCGCGAGCTGGTGACCTTCGGGCGGTTCCCCTACTCGGGAAACCATGTGACCGAGGAGGACTCCCGCATCGTCGACGAGGCCATCGCCTACATGGAGCTCGAGGAGTTCCAGGACCGCTTCATCGACGAGCTGTCCGGCGGCCAGCGCCAGCGCGCCTACATCGCCATGGTCATCGCGCAGGACACCGAGTACGTGCTGCTCGACGAGCCGACCAACAACCTCGACATCTACCACGCCACCAAGATGATGCGCACGGTGCGCAAGCTGTGCGACGAGCTGGGCAAGACCGTCATCCTGGTGCTGCACGAGATCAACTACGCCGCGTTCTACTCCGACTACATCTGCGCCTTCGTGGACGGCAAGATCGCCAAGTTCGGCACCGTCGACGAGGTGATCACCAAGGAGAACCTGTCCGACATCTACAAGGTCGACTTCGAGATCCTCGAGATCAAGGGCCGCCCCCTGTCGATCTACTACTAGCACCGGCGCCGCCGGCCACACGGCCGGCCGCGCCGCCGCGCAACCCCGTCGTTCAATGACGTCCCAAGACGTCCGAGAGATAAGGAGCTCCACATGTTCGAGACCGCTCTGAACCGCCGCGCGTTCGTCAAGGGTGCCGCCGCCCTGGGCCTCGTGGGGGCCCTTGCCCCGCTGGCATCGGTCGCCTTCGCCGACGAGGAGGAGGCCGAGGCCGCCGCTGAGGAGACCCCCGAGACCGTGACCGTCAAGAGCCTCGACGGCAACGGCGAGGAGATCGAGGTCGAGGTTCCCTACGACCCCCAGCGCATCGTCATCCTCGACATGGCGTCGCTCGACATCATCAACAGCATGGGCTGCGCCGAAGGCCGCATCGTGGGCAGCGCCTCCACGAGCCTCGACTATCTGGTCGACCTCGTCGAGGCCGACGGCGTCGTGAACTGCGGCACCATCAAGGAGGCCGACCTCGAAGCGGTCATGGGCTGCGAGCCCGACGTCATCTTCATCGGCGGCCGCCTCTCGGGCTCCTACGACGCGCTGAGCGAGATCGCCCCCGTCATCTACATCACGACCGACACCGAGACCGGCGTCATCGAGAGCATTCGTGCCAACGCCTCCAACATCGCCACGATGTTCGGCACCGAGGACGAGGTCGATGAGCTCATGGCCCAGTTCGACGAGCGCGTCGCCGCCCTGCAGGAGTTCGCCGAGGGCAAGACCTGCATCGTCGGCATGGTCACCAGCGGCAGCTGCAACCTGCTGGGCAGCGACGGCCGCTGCTCTATCATCAGCAACGAGATCGGCTTCGAGAACCTGGCCGACGGCGACGTCACCTCTACCCACGGCAACGAGTCGTCGTTCGAGACCATCGTGTCGCTCGACCCCGACTACATGTTCATCCTCGACCGCGACACGGCCATCGGCACCGAGGGTGCCCAGCTTGCCGCCGAGGTCATGGACAACGAGCTCATCAACGGCACCCGCGCCGTCGAGGACGGCAACCTGGTCATTCTCGACCACCCGGCCGTGTGGTACACCGCCGAAGGCGGCATCGAGGCTCTCGACATCATGCTCCAGGATCTCGAGACCACCCTGCTCGGCGAGGAGACCGAGGAGGATGCCGAGACTGAGGAAACCGAGGAGGCCGAGGAGGAGTAACCTCCCCGCGAACCTGCCGGTGCCGATGAGGACGGGCTTGTCCCGGAAGGCCCGGCACCGGTGCCGATAGGCCGCCAACGGCCCAAAGTCGCGTTCTGCCTGGATGCAGGCGCGGCTTTGGGCCGTGTTGTTTTGCGTCCGGCCGAGAGGGCTCGTCCGGGTCAAAGCGTATCGATGCGGTGGGACGCCGACTGTTCGGGTTTCACCGGAGGAGCTGCGAGCCGGGTGCGGCCGGAGCGTTCCGCGTGCCCTGCGCGTTCCGTATGGGCCCGCACTCGCCTATGCCGTTTTGGCTTTGCTGGTATAAAAGCCGGCACCGCTCCGCTCGTCCTTGTTTTGCGCCCCTCCCGTTCTCCTTACCATTTCTCGAACGTCTCCACCAGCTCGGTTTTCGAATGGACGTCGAGCTTGGTGTAGATATGCCTGATGTGCGTCTTGACGGTATTTTGGGTGAGCAGCAGATCGCCCTCGATGTCGCGGGCGGTCTTTCCCTGAACGAGCAGGGTGAGGATGTCTTTCTCGCGCGGGGTCAGCCCGAACCGCCTGGCGGCTTCGCCGCAGATGCGCAACAGGCGTTCTTGGGAGCTCTCGCTGCGGTTGCCCGAACGGATTTCCTCGGTGAGCACGCCCCAGCCCGACGTGGCAACCCTCTCGTTGCGCCATAGCGTGACGCAGAGGATGACGACGGCCAGCCCTACCGCGGCGACTGCCCAGAGAAATGCGGGGTTTCCGACGGCCGACGGGTTGTCGCGCACCGCGCGGCATGCCAGGATGCCCGCAAACATCGCCCCTTCCGAACTGGCCCGCGCCAGGCCGTAGATCCACAGGCTCGGGATCGACAGACGGTACACGGTGCCGGCAAGCACGGCCAAAGCAAACAGGGTGTAGCCGACGTAGCTGAACTTCGCCAGAAACGAGGTTACGGCCGCCCCCTCATGCCCCACAAGCGGCATCAGGACTATGGCGGCGACCGCAGTGGGGACGACGGCACAGGCGAGCAGGCGGAGCTCGAACCCTCGCTTTAGGAACACCGTGCACGCGAGGACGGCGGCGCCGAGCAGCGTCGTCGCCAGGATGCGGTGAAACGACCCGAGGGCGTCGTTCTGAAGCATGAGGCTGCCGTAAAAACTGCTGACGAATCCGGCAAGCGCCATCACGAGGATGAGGCGCCATGGAACGGCGGCGCTGCGATGGACGAGCGTGTGGCGAGCCTGCTCGTGCGGAGCCATGCGCAGACTTGCGTAAGCGCAGGCCAGCGACAAGGCCGGCAGCAGGCCGGCGGCGACGGTGCCGAACGGCTCGCGCATGAGGTAGACCACAAGGCTGACGCCTCCCGCCGCAAGGCACGACATCGATCCGTAGAGGATGACCTTGGGAAGGCCCAGCTGCCCGTATATCTCGGCCCAAAGAAGCAGAAGCACCGCACCGCCGGGAGCCGTCATGACGGAGAGGGCAAAGATGAGCGGTTCGGGCTTGCCCGCCGGTATTGCCCACAGCATGACGAGAGGTGCGCAGACGATGGAGACCGCCACGAGCGCGACTGAGAGCTTGCGGTGCGCGCTGACGAGCGACCGGCCGCCAAAGGCCAGCGCAAGCACGAGCAACGTGGCGATGTCGCCGATGCGCATGCCGTAGTCCACAAGGTTCCATGCGTCCGTGGGTGTTCCGGACAGCGGGAAGACGCCGTGAGTGTGCGTGCAGCACAACCATGCAATGAAGACGCCCATGCCCAGAAAACGCAACGGGAACAGGTGGACAGGGCGCCCCCGTTCGAGAGGCGCAGGAGGTTGGTCGAGATGCTCCGCAGGCGTCTTCTCCATAGGCTCCCCACAGTTCTGACGTCCGTTTACACCGTGCGTACCTGCGATGATAGATGGGTGAAGCGAGGGTGAGATGCCTTATCACCCATTTTTTCGAGAAGCGCGCGATTTCTTGCCCGGTGGTTGCAGGCATCATGAAAACACGCCGCGCGCCGGCATGGCGAATGCCGAACACGCGCAAGGACCCGTGTGATAGGAGAGCAAACCATGGCAATCGATCTGTCCCGTCGCTCGTTCGCCAAGGCGGCAGCCGCTTCTGCCGCTGCGGTCGCCCTGGTCCCCGGTCTGGCTCTTGCCGACGAGGCCGAATCCGCCGACGCCGCCGAGGAGGAGGCTTCAGCTGCCGACGCCGACGCCGCCGAGACGGCCGACGTCGTGGTGTGCGGCTGCGGTGCCGCCGGCCTTCAGGCCGCCCTCACCCTGCAGGCCGCGGGCGTGAGCACCATCCTGCTCGAGAAGGGCGCCTCCTGCGGCGTCGCCAACGGCGCCCTGGCGGGCGGCCCCGCCCTGGCCGACACCACCGTGCAGGCGGCCGAGGACGCGACCGTTACCGTCGAGACCCTTTTCAACCACGAGTACGAGTACTCGCACGGCACCGTCAACGCCGCCCTGCTGCACAGGGTCACCGAGGTCGGCCAGGCCGTCGTCGACAACTTCATGGACAACGGTGTGAACATGGGCCTGCGCATCGACGCGTACGGCATGGGCTTCCGCGCCCGCCACAACTTCGCCGACGCCGACGGCAACCAGGTTTCGGGCGTCAGCCGCTTCCAGCCGCTGGTCGACAAGTTCGTGGCCGACGGGGGCGTCTTCGAGACCAACCGCGCCGCCTACGAGCTTGTCCAGGACGCCGACGGCAAGGTGACCGGCGTGCGTGCCCGCGACATGGAGGACGACAGCACCGTCGAGTACACGTGCAAGGCCGTCCTCGTGGCGACCGGCGGCTACGCCGGCAACGACGAGATGCTGCGCGAGCACTTCGGCGACATCGAGATCTGGCCGCTGTGCAACACCCTGTCGGTGGGCGAGGGCTACGACATGATCCTTGCCGCCGGCGGCGTGGCGGACCGCAACTGGGGCCTGTGCTGCAACGAGTTCGGAGGCGCCAACTCCAAGATCGACGACGTCGCTGGCTCGGCCATGGCCTTTGCCAGCTCCGCCCAGAAGTTTGCCATCTACGGCGGCCTCATCGTCGACCCCAACGGCGACCGCTTCATGAACGAGCAGTGGCTGTCCGACCGCCCGCTTGCCCAGGGCGGCGAGATGTCGCTGCGCGTGGCCAAGTACTACGCCGTGGCCGACCAGGCCATGGTCGACTCCGTGTCCACCGAGGGCATCCTCGAGTACTACGGCAACCCTGAGGACTGGTACGTGGGCCAGACCGGTCTGACCGACGTGGTGCTGGACGCCCTGCCCGAGGACATCGAGACCGCCATCGAGCAGGACTGGTGCTTCAAGGGGACCCTGGCCGAGGCCGCCGAGCACTTTGGCCTGACCAACCTCGAGGCCACGGTCGCGGAGTACAACGAGATGGCCGCCGCCGGCGAGGACACGCTGTTCTACAAGAGCAGCTACCTCATGAAGGAGATGTCGGGCGACACGTACTACGTGTTCGAGTACCAGCCCTCCATCTGGACGACCTTCGGCGGCGTCAAGAGCGACGCCTACTCGCGCTGCGTCACCCCGCAGCAGGAGGTCATCCCGGGTCTGTACGTCGCCGGCGTCGACAACGGCAGCCTCTATACCAACCCCTACTACGACAACGAGGGGGCCTCGCTGGGCATCGCCTACGGTAACGGCATCGTCGCGGCCCAGACCATCATTTCCGACCTCGAGACGCTGTAGGGTCGCGAAAGGGAGGCTGTCGGGCTAGCGGG
>CAZUFB010000046.1:0-16939 GCA_964619775.1 uncultured Coriobacteriaceae bacterium | reverse complement strand
GGCCTGCTTTCGGCGCGCGACCTCGACGAGCTGCGGTGCGGCGTGGAGCTTGACGACGGGCCGACCGCCCCGGCACGCTGCCGGGTGCTGGGTCCCGAGGAGGCCGCTCGCTCGCGTTGCGGACGGCCCGGGCGCTTCGAGACGCTCGTGGAGCTTGCCATCCACGAAGGACGCAAGCGCCAGGTGAAGCGCATGCTGTCGGCGGTGGGCCATCCGGTGCTGCGGCTCGACCGCGTACGTTTCGGGCCTCTCGGCGCCGATGGGCTCGAACCGGGGGCGTGGCGGCTGCTGGCGACCGGCGAGGTCGAGGCGCTCCGCGCCGCGGTGGACGAGGGCGCCTACACCGGCACGCGCTACGGCGTGGACCCGCGCAGCCTCAGGCGGGCCCGCCCGACGTGCAGCGACAGGCAGGACAGGGAGGGAGACCGAGCATGATCGTCGCCATCGACGGACCTGCAGGGTCCGGCAAGTCAACGGTCGCCCGCGCAATCGCGCGCGACTGCGGCTTCATCTATCTTGACACGGGCGCCATGTACCGCTGCGTGGCGCTGCGCGCCCTCGAGGAGGACGTGCTCCTCGACGACGCCGCGCGCCTCGAGGCCCTCGCCCGCGCGCTCGACGTCGCGTTCGGCCGCGCCGCGGACGGCTCGCAGACCGTCTTGGCCGACGGGCGCGACGTCACCGACGCCATCCGCACCCCCGCCGTCGACGCGGCGGTTTCGGAGGTGTCGGCCCACCCCGGCGTGCGCTCCGTCATGGTCGAGCGCCAACGGTCGCTCGCCGGGACGGGGGACGCCGTGGCCGAGGGGCGCGACGTCGGCACGGTGGTGTTCCCCGAGGCCGAGGTCAAGGTCTTCCTCACCGCCTCGCCCGAAGCCCGCGCGCGCCGGCGGGCCGACCAGAACCGCCTGCGCGCGCCCGGCCTGCGGGAGGGCGCCGACGAGGCGCGCGTGCTGGCCGCGATCGTCGAGCGCGACCGGGCCGACTCGTCGCGCGCCGTCGCCCCGCTCGCCGCAGCCCCCGACGCCGTGGCCATCGACTCCTCGGGGCTGGACGTCGAGGAGGTCGTCTCCCGCGTCGAAGCGCTCGTCGCCGCCCGGCGCGGCGCCTGCGGGGGTCCCGACGGGGACGAGGGGGTGCGCCATGGCCGCTGACAAACCCGTCAGGCCGTCCTTCAAGACGGCCGACGACTACTTCGACAACGCCTTCGCGTCGTTCCCGCTGCGCACGCGGCTGTTCGTCGACTTTGCCAAGCGCGTTGTGTGGCTGTGGAGCAAGCTCTACTGGCGCTGGAGCTGCGACGGCCCCAACCCCTTCAAGGAGCGCCGACCGGCGGGCTCCAAAGGACGGGTCTTCGTGGCCAACCACGCCTCGATGCTCGACCCGGCGCTGCTGATGGCGATGTCGCTGCGCTACGACTGTATCCTGCGCCCGCTCTATAAGAGCGAGTTCGGGAAGAACCGTTTCGTGACGTGGTTCTTCAGCCGCGTCGGGGCCATCCCGCTCAAACGCGGCACGGCCGACATGAGGGCGATCCGCCGCGCCGTGAACGCCCTTAAACGCGGCGAAAACGTGCTGCTGTTTCCCGAAGGGACGCGCGTCTGGGACCCTCACGAGCGCCCCGAGCTGCACGGCGGTTTCTCGATCATCGCCCAGACGGCAGGCTGCGAGGTGGTGCCGATCGCCATCGACGGCAGCGAGCTCATCAACCCCCACAAGCGTTTCAAGGTCTGCCGACCCGCCAAAGTGCGCGTGCGTTTCGGCATGCCGGTCTCGCTCGACGCGCTGCCCGGCGAGACGCGCCGCGCGAAGGCCGACGCGCTCGAGAAGACGGCGATGGGGCGGGTGTACGATATGCGCGCGGCGCTGCGCCGCGAGCACGGCAAGGACTAGTGCGGTCCACGGAACTGTCGGTCGAGGAGGTGCGAGGCGTATGGCAGAGGTCCTGATCGCGCGCCACGCAGGCGCGTGCTACGGCGTCGAGCGGGCGCTGCGGATGGTGGAGGAGTGCTCCGTCGACCGGCTGCGCGTCCATACGCTCGGGCCGCTTATCCACAACCCGCTCGTCGTGGAGCGCCTTGCCGCACGCGGCGTCACCCCCGTCTCCTCGGTCGAGGGGCTCGAGGAGGGCACGACGGTGGTCATCCGCAGCCACGGCGTGGCCCCGCAGGTGGTGGAGCGCGCCCGCGCGCTGGGCCTGGACGTGGTGGACGCGACCTGCCCCCATGTCAAAAAAGCGCACGACGGTGCCGCAGAGCTGGCCCGCGAGGGGTACCAGGTGGTCGTCGTGGGCGAGGCGGGCCACCCCGAGGTCGAGGGCATCCTCGCGCGGGCAGGCGAGGGGGCGCTCGTGGCCGCCGCGCCGTCCGACCTGGACGGGGCGCGCCTGGGCAAGCGCGTGGGCGTCGTCGTGCAGACCACCCAGTCGCAGGGCCTGCTCGCCGAGGTGGTCGGGGCCCTTTTGCCCCGCGTGCGCGAGCTACGCGTCGTGAACACGGTCTGCGCAGCCACCGTCCGGCGCCAGGAGGCGGCCCGCGAGCTGGCAGGCGACGTGGACGCGATGGTTGTCGTGGGCGGCAAGAACTCGGGCAACACGCGCCGCCTCGCCGAGGTGTGCTGCTTGCGTTGCCCGGTGACCCACCACATCGAGGAACCGTGCGAGCTGCGCCGGGAGTGGTTCGCCGGTGCGCGGCGCGTGGGCGTCACGGCGGGCGCGTCGACCCCCGCCGATCAGGTTGAGGCCGTCGTCGCCGCCTTGGGGCTCCTGCTGGGCGAAGGCGGGGAGGGAGCCAGCCGTGGCTGAGGGCTTCGATCCCTACGAGCCCCCGGCGTCCTCGGCGCAGGCGCGCCCGGCGCGTGGACGGCGCCCGTGGCGCGGCGCGCGCGTCGAGGAGGTGGCGCCCGGCAGCCCCGCCGCGCGCGAGGGCCTGGAGCCTGGGATGCTCGTGACCCACGTGAACGGTTGCGAGCTGCGCGACATGATCGACTGGGACTGGGAGGCCGACGGCCCCGAGGCCTACCTCGAAGGCGTCGCCTACCCCGGCACCCCGCAGGAGTTCGAGTTCGAGTGCACGCTCGAGCGCGCCTGGGGCGAGGACTGGGGCGTCTCCTTCGACGGGGCGGTTTTCGACGGGATGCGCCTGTGCCGCAACGACTGCACGTTCTGCTTCATGAAGATGCTGCCGCCCGGCATGCGCCGTACGCTTTACCTGCGCGACGACGACTACCGGCTGTCGTTTTTGCAGGGCAACTTCGTCACGCTCACCAACGTAGGGCCCGACGACGTGGAACGCATCGTCTCGCACGCCCTCTCGCCGCTCAACGTGTCTCTGCACGCGGTGACGCCGCAGGTGCGCGCGCGCCTCATGGGGCGCAACGCCCAGCGCGGGCTCGACGTCCTCGAAGAGCTGCTCGCCGCCGGCGTCGAGATCCGCGCCCAGGTGGTGCTCGTGCCCGACGAAAACGACGGCGACGAGCTGCTGCGCACGCTCGAGTTCGTGGAGGCGCGCCCGACGGTGACCTCGCTGGGCATCGTGCCGCTGGGGTTCACGCGTTTCCAGGACCGCTTCAACGCATCGTTCAACGACCCGGCGCGGGCCCGTGCCGTCGTCGAGGCGGTGCGCCCCTTCCAGCTGCGCAGCCGCGTCGCGACCGGCCGCACGCGCTACCAGCTCGCCGACGAGTTCTACCTCATGGCGCGGCTCGACCCGCCCCCCGCCGAGGAGTACGACGGCTACCCGCAGTACCACGACGGCATCGGGATGGTCCGCTCGTTTCTCGACGAGGCCGACGGGGTGCTCGCCGACGATGCCCTGTGCGCCGGGTTCGAGGAGGCCCGCGCGCGGCTCGAGGCGGCCGGGGAGCGCTTGCTGGCGGTGTCGGGCGTCGCGGCGGCCGATGTGGTGCGCGGCTTTTTGGCGCGCAGCCCCCTGGCCCCGGTGGCCGAGGTCGTGGCGGTGGAGAACCGCTACTTCGGCGGTAACGTGAACGTCACGGGGCTGCTCACGGCCTGCGACGTGCTCGGCCAGCTGCCGGACGACCTGGATGGGACCGTGGTGGCCCTGCCCGACATCATGCTCAACGCCGACCGGCTCACCCTGGACGGCATGGACGCCGACGGACTGTGCGCACGCCTGCGCGAGCGAGGCGGGCGGGCGCTCGTGCTGCGCGCGACCCCGCGGGGCATCGCCGGGCGCGTGGGCGACCTGTGAGAGCGGAGGGGCAAAACGCCGTGCGGTCCCGCCTGCAGTCCTGCGCATGATATCCTAACGTACAGGTATGCATCGGGCCTGCACGGCCTCCAATGAAACTGACCGCCGCCGCCCGCCGCGCCCCCGTGCGCGCGGCGGGCGGCGGCGTGGGAAGGGAACCGACATGAGCAAACCCGTCGTCGCCGTGGTGGGGCGCCCCAACGTGGGCAAGTCCACCCTGGTCAACCGCGTTACCCGGCGCCCCGAGGCGATCGTGCACTCCGTCGAGGGCGTCACGCGCGACCGCACGTTCCACGACGCCGACTGGAACGGCGTCGACTTCCTGCTGTGCGACACCGGCGGCATCGAGGTCGGAGCGAGCGAGGACGCCTTTCAGGACAAGATCCGCGAGCAGGCGGTCACCGCCATCCGGGAAGCCGACGCCGTCGTGTTCATGGTGGACTCCAAGACCGGGGTCACCGAGGAGGACGAGGACGTCGCGCGCATCCTCAAGCGCAGCGACAAGCCGGTGTTTCTCGCGGTGAACAAGTGCGACACCGTGGTCCAGGAGGGGGCCGCCTACGAGTTCTATGCGCTGGGCCTGGGCGACCCGAGGCCCATCTCGGCCGAGAGCGGCAACGGCGTGGGCGACCTGCTCGACGAGGTGGTAGCCTGCCTGCCGTCGTTCGAGGACGAGTCCGTGGCCGACGAGGTGCGCGTCGCCATCGTGGGGCGTCCCAACGCCGGCAAGTCGTCTCTGCTCAACAGGCTTGCGGGCGCTGAGCGCGCGATCGTGAGCGACGTCGCGGGCACCACGCGCGACGCGGTGGACACGATCGTGGAGCGCGAGGGGCGCACCTATCGCCTTGTGGACACCGCCGGCATGCGCAAGCGCTCCGTCATCTCCGAGGACCTCGAGTTCTACAGCTACGTGCGCGCCCAGCGCGCCATCGAGCGCGCCGACGTCGCCCTGCTCGTCGTCGACTGCACCGTGGGCGTCACCGAGCAGGACCAGCGCGTCGCCGGCATGGCCAACGAGGCCGGTTGCGGCATCGTGGTGCTGCTCAACAAGTGGGACCTCGTCGACAACGCCGTGCGCCGCGAGGAACTGCAGGAGGATGTCGCGACGCGCCTGCATTTTGTGTCGTTCGCCCCGGTCGTGCGCATCTCGGCGCTCACGGGCCGTTCGATCTCGCGCGTGTGGGACGCCCTCGACGCCGCCAAGCAGACCCGCGCCAGCTCCATCCCCACCCCGCAGCTCAACAGGCTGCTCACCGAGATGCGCGAGTTCGGCCACACCGTCACCAAGGGCCCCAAGCGCCTCAAGATGAACTACGTGACGCAGACCGGCCACAACCCGCCGGCCTTCACGTTCTTCGTGAACATGCCCGAGTTGGTGACATCTAACTTCGAGCGCTACCTCGAGAACCGCCTGCGCGACCGCTTCGACTTCGTCGGAACGCCGATCCGCTTGCGGTTTAAGCGCAAGTCCCAGTAGCGCCCGTCCGGCGAACCAAGAGGCAGGAGCCAGCAATGCTCGTGTATGTGATGTGCGGCGTCGCGTGTATCGTCGCGTACCTGGTATGCGGTATCCCGTCCGCCTACATCGTCGGCGCGCGGCTTGCCAACGTCGACGTGCGCACGGTGGGGTCGGGCAACGTGGGCTCCACCAACGTGGTGCGCGCGGCCGGAGCCAAGGCCGGGGCTCTCACCCTGCTGTTTGACGTGCTCAAGGCGGCCGTCTCGGTCTTCGTCGGCTACCTGCTCGTCGGTTTCGTGGGCACCGGCGCCGGCTTCTCGCTGGTGGTTCCCGGCGCGGCGTTCGACTGGACGATGGCGCTGGTCTACCTGTTCTGCGTGCTCGGCCACGTCTTCACGCCTTACCTGCACTTCAAGGGCGGCAAGGGCATCGCGGTGGGCCTGGGCGGGGCGCTGGTGCTCATGCCTCCCGTCGCCGGCTGCTTGTTCGTGCCGTTCCTGCTGTTCGCGGTCACGACGCGCTACGTCTCGCTCGGCAGCGTTGCGGCGGCGGTGTGCCTGCCGTTCTTGGCGGCCTTCGTCTGCCGCCCCTCGGCGGCCTTCGTCGCCATCGTCGCACTGGTGGCGCTGCTCGTCGTCTGGGCGCACCGCAAGAACATCGTCAAGCTTGCGCGCGGGCAGGAGAGCAAGTTCTCGTTCAAGAAGAGTGAGAAGGGAGAAGGAAGCGATGACTAAGGTCGCCGTCGTCGGAGCGGGGTCCTGGGGAACGGCGGTCGCCCGCCACCTTGCCAACCAGGGCCGCGAGGTCGCCCTCTGGGCGCGCGGCGAGGAGGTTGCGCGCGGGGTGAACGAGAGGCACCGCAACCCCCGCTACTTGGTTTCCTGCGAGCTGCCCGAGACCGTTTCGGCCTCCACCGACCTAGGCTCGTGCCTCTCGGGCGCACAGGGGGCGGTGTTCGTCGTGCCCTCGCACGCTCTGCGCGCTACCCTGCACGCCGCCGCGCCGCATGTGGGGGACGACCTTCCCGTCATCATGCTCACCAAGGGCGTCGAATCCGGGACCGGCCTCCTTATGACCGAGATCGCCTGCGACGAGCTGGGCGGGCCGGGACGCATCGCGTGCCTGTCGGGCCCCAACCACGCCGAGGAGGTCTCGCTCGACCTCCCCGCCGCCGCGGTCATCGCGGCCGAGGACCCGGCGTGCGCCGGCTTTTTCCAAAGGCTCTTCCACGCCGACCGCTTTAGGACCTATGTGAGCGACGACGTCGTGGGCGTCGAGATCTGCGCGGCCTACAAGAACGTCGTCGCGATCGCCTGCGGCATCGCGCGGGGCATGGGGCTCGGCGACAATACCGGCGCGCTCATCATGACGCGCGGTCTGGCCGAGATGGGCCGCCTTGTGGCCGCACGTGGAGGCAACCCCCTGACCTGCATAGGCCTGGCGGGCATGGGCGACCTCGTGGCAACCTGCACGAGCGAGCACTCGCGCAACCAGACCTTCGGTGCGGCCTTCGTGCGCGGCGAGACCCTCGAGGAGTTCGAGGCGCGCACGCACATGGTGGTCGAGGGCGCGCGGGCCTGCCGCAGCGTCCGCGAGCTTGCGGCCCCCCTGGGCGTGGAGGTGCCCCTGGCCGACGCGGTCTTCGATCTGCTCTACGGCGGGGTGTCCATCGAGACGGTCGTCGCCGGGCTTTACGCGCGCGAGCCGCGCACCGAGCTCTACGGTCTCGACGGGTGCCCGGACGAAAGTTCCACACAGTAAAGCTTGCCTTTACGGTCAAGACGAGACGACTGCAACGGCATGGAGGTGCATGCTTTGGATCGCTCAGCGCTGTTCGAGGACCGGGTGATGGTGGCCCCGTCGATTCTGTCGGCTGATTTCCTTAACCTTGAGTCAAGCGTGGGACTTGTAGCCTCGGGGGCCGACGCACTCCACGTCGACGTCATGGACGGCCATTTCGTGCCGAACCTTACAATCGGCCCCGGCGTGCTGGCCGGTCTGCGCAGGCGCTTCGACCTGGTGCTCGACGTGCACCTGATGGTAGACAACCCCGAGGAGAGCATCGACTGGTACCTCGACGCCGGCGCCGACGTCGCCACCGTGCAGGTGGAGGCCCTCACGCACGCCAACCGCCTCGTGCGCCACGTGCGCGAACGCGGTGCACTGGCGGGGGTTGCCGTCAACCCGGCGACCCCTGTGTGGGCGCTGCGCGACCTTGTTGAGGAGGTCGACCTCGTGCTCGTGATGAGCGTGAACCCCGGATTCGGCGGGCAGTCGTTCATCGGCTCGACGCCGCGGCGCCTCGCCGAGCTGCGCGACCTGTGCGCAAACCTAGGCTGCTCGCCGATCGTCGAGGTCGACGGCGGCATCAACGAGGATACGGCGCCGGCTGCCTGCGGGGCGGGCGCGCGCCTGCTCGTGGCCGGCTCGGCCGTCTTCGGCGCCGACGATCCCCTGGCGGCGCTCGAGGCGGTGCGCGCGGCCGGCGCCGCGGCGCGGTAGGGCGGTGGACGGCCAAGGTGGAAGGATACTTCGACCATGCGGCGTCGAGCCCCCAGAACGACGCCTGCCGCTCTGCCCTGGCGGCGTACGACGCGCAGCCCTGGGCGGGCGCCAACCCAAACTCGCTGCACACGCCGGGTAGGCGTGCCTTCGAGGCCCTTGAGGGCGCTCGCGCCGACCTGGCGCGCGCCCTGGGCGCGCGCCGCCCGTCCGAGGTGGTGTTCACAAGCGGCGGCACCGAGGCGAACAACCTCGCGGTGCGCGGCGTCGCGGAAGGGGTGCGGGCCCGCACGCACGGCGCGCGCGACCGGGTGCTCGTTTTTGCCTTGGAGCACGACTCGGTTCTCGATCCCGCCGAGCGCCTGGCCGGGGACGGGCGCTTCAGGGTGGAGCGCGTCCCCGCCACGCGCGCCGGCGTCGTCGACCTCGACGCTCTGGCGGGGATGCTCGGCCCCGACGTGGCCCTTGTGAGCATCATGGCGGCCAACAACGAGCTGGGCACCGTGCAGCCGCTCGCCGAGGCCGTCCGCCTTGCCCACGGGGCGGGGGCGCCCGTGCACACCGACGCCGTTCAGGCGTTCGGCCACGCCCCCTTCGACGTGGCCGCCCTGGGCGTCGACGCGGCGAGCGTGACCGCCCACAAGCTCGGCGGCCCGGTGGGCGTGGGCGCGCTCTACCTCAAGGCCCGCACGCCCGTGGAGCCGCTCGTGGAGGGCGGCGGGCAAGAGGGCGGCTTGCGCGCAGGCACCCAGGACGTGCGCGGCGCACTCGCCTTTGCGGCGGTCGCCCGCGACGCCCTCGACCACCTCGAGGAGCGATCCGCCTATCTGCGCGGCCTTGCGGCCTATCTGACGGAGCGGCTCTGCGGCGGCGAGGCCCCCGTCGCCCGGGCCACGGTGGAGGGGCCGCGCGACGCGCGCTTCCTGCCCGGCGTGGTGCACCTGCTCGTGCCGGGGCACCAGACCGAGGGCTTGGTGCTCGCGCTCGACGAGGCGGGGTTCGCGGTGTCGGGCGGTTCGGCCTGCTCGTCCTCCTCTCTGGAGCCGAGCCACGTGCTGTCCGCCCTCGGCGTGCCGCGCGACCTGGCGTTCTGCGCGCTTCGCCTGTCGTTCGACCACCGCACGGGCCTTGCGGAGTGCGCTGGCCTCGCCGACGCGCTCGAGGCCGCCTGCGCCGGGCGGCCGGTGCCTGGAAGGAGGGGCTGAGAGTGCAGCTCGTCGACTGCCACACCCACTCCACCTACTCCGACGGCACCTCCACCGTGCTCGAGAACGCCGAGCGGGCACGCGATCTGGGCCTGGCGACGCTGTGCTGCACCGACCACCTCACGCTGCCGCACGAGATGGACCCGGCCTGCGAGGTGTCGGTCGCCGAGGCCGACCTGCCCGCCTACGCCGCCGACGTGGCCCGCGCCCGCAGGCTGGTGCCCGAAGTCGAGGTCGTGTTCGGCTTCGAGGCCGACTACTACCCCGGCTGCGAGGCCAACGTGGCGCGGTGGGCGGTCGGGGCGGCCTTCGTCCTCGGCTCGGTGCACATGCTCGACGGCCGCTGGATCGACGACGAGCGCGACCTGTCGTACTGGGACGAGCGGGGCACCGACGCGGTGTGGGAGCGCTACTTCGAGGTGTGGGCGCAGGCGTGCTTCTCTCCGTGCCGTTTCTCGTCGATGGCCCACCCCGACCTGGTGGCGAAGTTCGGCCGTCTGCCGGGACGCACCCTGCGCGCGCGCCTCTATGCCGGCGCTGCCGACGCCGCGTCGCAGGCCGGGGTGCACGTGGAGCTCAACACGGCGGGGCTCGAGAAGCCGGTGGGGCGCATCTACCCCGACCCCGAGCTGCTGGCGCTGTTTTTTCGGGCGGGGGTGCCCCTCACCGTGGGGTCCGACGCGCACCGCCGCTCGAGGGTCGGGGCGTCCGTCGGGCAGGCCCTGCGCCTCGCCTACGAGGTCGGCTACCGCGGCGTCGACGTCCCCACGGCCGAGGGGGGGTGGAGGCGCCTGTCCCTCGGCTAGCCGGAAACCCCTTGGGGACGGTCCGACCGCCCCGGCTCGTGCGGGCGGCCCGGGACGATGTTCGAGACGAAGGAGCGTGGACGCGATGTCCGATGCACATGTGCAGGCGGCGCCGGCCTCCGGCCGCCCCGCCACCGTCGGCGAGGTCGAGCAGGTCCTGTTCGAGGCTTACCCGCGCGCGTGGGCCGAACCTTGGGACCGTCCCGGCCTCATGGTGGGAGACCCGCACGCCGAGGCCGGCAAGGTCGCCGTGGCGCTCGACGCGACGGCGGCGGCGGTGCGCTCCGCCGCGGAGCAGGGGGCGACGCTGCTCGTGACGCACCATCCGGTGTGCCTCGAGATGCCGGACCGCATCGCCCCGGAGACGTCGGGGGCGCCGCTTGCGGCGGCGTGCATCTGGGAGGCCGTCGCCCGCGGCGTCGCCTGCGTCGCTATGCACACGAACCTCGACCGTTCCCCGGAGGCGACCAGGCGCCTCCCTGCCCTGCTCGGCCTCGACGCCCGCTGCGGCATCGAGGCGGGCCGCACGGAGCAGCAGGGGCGCCTCGGCTCGGCCGCCGACCTGGGCGGGCCGGTCGCGCTCGGCCTGTTCGCCGAGCGGTGCCGCTCCGCCTTCGGCCGCGTCGCGCAGGTCTACGGGGACCCTTCCCGCCCCGTGCGCCGTGCGGCGTTCTTCACCGGCAGCCTGGGCGGGTGCGGCGAGGACGCGCTGGCGGCCGGCTGCGACGTGGTGGTCTGTGGGGAATGCGGCTACCACCGCGCCCTCGACCTCACAGCCCGGGGGTGCGCGGTTATAATCCTAGGGCACGACTTCTCGGAGCTTCCGCTCGTCGACGTCTTGGCCGAGCGCCTGGAGGCCGCGGGGGTCCCGGGGGACGACATTGTGCGGGTGACGGGGAGGCCGTCGTGGTTCCCCGTAGATCCTGCCGGGGTGTCGGGAATCTGCCATGGCAGTCCACAAGGATGCTGAGCGCCGTTGCGTTTCAGGCTCGCGTACCTCGTACGCGTCATCGCTCTCGCGCACTTTGCTCGGCAGTTCTGCGGACTACCCTAGGACGATTCAGAAGATGTTCCAAGACACGGGCACAAGGGACGAACGGCCGCAGGGGCTGCGGGCGCGCGGTGCCGGGCGCAGGACGTCGCCCGGTCGACAAGAAAGCGAGCTGACACATGCAGATTGCACATGACCTCCTCGAGCTCCAGCAGGTTGACTTGGGCATCCTGCGGGACCGCAAGGCCCTGGAGGCCATCCCCGAGACCGCGCAGATCCAGGAGGTGCGCGCAAAGCAGAGGGAGCTTGCGCGGCGCACCACCAAGATCGTCGGCTTGCTCAAGGACCAGCAGATCGAGGCCGAGGACAACGACGGCCGCCGTGCGACGCTAACCCGCCACGTGGAGGAGGTCAACCTCGACAACTCCCAGACCTCCGACTTCCGGCGCGTCCAGAACAACAACGCGGAGCTCGACCGCCTTGCGAAGCGCCTCGAGAAGGTCGACTTCAACCAGAAGAAGGTCAAGGCCGAGATCGAGCGCCTCCAGGGCGTGCTCGATCAGGCGCGCCAGATCAAGGAGCGCCTCGACGCCCGCGAGGCCGAGCTGGTGGGGAAGTTCAAGGAAACGGCGACCGGGCTGCGCGAGGACCTGCGCGCGCTCGTCGCCCGGCGCGAGGAGCTCGAGAAGTCCCTGCCGCAGGAATGGCTCGAGCGCTACCGTGCGAGCTGCAAGGCGCACGGCCGGGTAGGTGTCTCCGAGCTGCGCTCGTCGGGCTGCACCGGGTGCGGGGTCGAGATGCAGCAGTCGCAGATCGAGGCGCTGCGCACGGGGCCCGACGTCGCGACCTGCCCCGTGTGCGGGCGCATCCTCGTGGTGCGCGGCGGGGGCGGCGCCTGATGGGCCTCGTGCTGAGCGTCTCGTCGGGCGCGAACGTGGACGGGGTGTCCGCCTGCGCGTTCGTGCTGCGCACCGAGGAGGCTGCAGCCGAGGCCTTGGCCGGCACCGCAGACGAGCGCATTGCGTTCGGAGGGGCCAACCTGGGCGCCGTCTCGCCCGAGGAGGCCCAGTACCGCGGGCTGGTGTGGGGCCTGCGCAACGCCTTGGCGCATATGGCGTCCGCCTTCGAGACCTCCGGCGTCACCGTTCGGCTCGACAGCGAGCCGGTGGTGCGCCAACTTGTGGGGATGTACCAGGTGAAGGATTCGCGTCTCGAAGGGCTCTACAGCGAGGCGCACAGCCTGCTCGAGCAGGCCGGACCATGGGTCCTCGACAGCGTGGGCCGCACGGCGAACCCCTTTGCCCGCGAACTGGTGGGGTTGGCGCTCGACACGGGCGTCGCCTGCGGCGACTACCTGGTGGCGATCGACGGGACGCCCGTCTCCGAGGAACCGGCCCCGTCGCCTGCGCGCATCATGGCCGCCTGCGGGCCCGACGTCATAGCGTTTCGCTTTCCGTCGTCGGACCCCGCCGTTTTCGAGGGGGCGGCCGGCGAGGGCGCCGTGCGGCAGGGGGTGCCCGCCGTGCCCGTGTCTTCCGCCACGGCCGCCGGCGCGGCCTCTTCGCCCCGCCTTGCGGGCCCGGTCTGTGAGTTTGAGGTTTCCGCGTCGCTGTCCTTGCTCGAACTGGGCGCCGCCGTTGCGGCGAACGACCTGGGTATCGTGGGGCGTACCTGGCGGTTCCATGTGTGCGCCGCGGCCCCTTCCGACGGTTCCTGGGGACTTGCGGGCCTGCGGGAGGCCGTCCAGGCACTTGTAGCCGCGCTCGACGGGGCCATTCCCGAGCCCGACGGGTCGGTTCCCGGCGGCCCCGGCCCCCTGTCTGCCGAGAGAGTCGCAGCGTGGCTGTGGCCCTTCGTCCTGTCAGAGCTGTCCCGGTGCGCCCCGGGCGCCCGCCTGTCCGCGCTGCGCGTGGACGACCCTGCCGGCGGCCGTGCCGTGCTGCGCGCCCGCGTGTAAGGCGCCCCGCAGAACGCCGCGCCATCGACCGGGTTCTTTTTGCGTCTTGCAGTCCGGCTTTCGCATTTGACCGACCGCCCTGTCGTCCGGCGTCCTCGACGCGCCTAGACGCCGAGCGTCGTTGCGCTTCGGGCCCGCGTGTCCCTTGCGTGCATCGCCCTCGCGCGCCTTGCCCGGCAGTTCCACGGGCTGTCATGGACGACGGACGCTTGCGTTGCATTCCTGCAGATTCATGTGAACGAGTGCTCCCGCCTTGCCCGAACCCCGGTTAAACCCTACAATCGGATATGCATTTGTGACTTTCCTCGTTTATGCGAGTTTTGATTATCGGTGCGTCTCAAAACTTCACTGAGCGTTACGCGGACCTCACGATGCCGGACGGTCACGTGCGGCTCGGCTTGTATGCCGAGCGGCATGTGACCGCACGTCGCACCTGCAACGAACCCTTTTCGAAGAAGCCGGGAGGTATGACATGGACCCTATCGCCATCGTAGTCTGTGCGGTGGTCGCGGTGGTCGCGGTCGCATGCGGTGTCGCCCTCGGCCTGCTGATTGCCGGAAACAACGCCAAAGGCAAGCTCAGCCAGGCAAAGACCGAGGCATCGCAGGTCGTCAACGATGCGCAGAAGCAGGCCGAGACCATCAAGAAGGAGGCCGTCCTCAGTGCCAAGGAGGAGACCCTGCGCATCAAGCAAGCGGCCGACGAGGAGATCCTCAAGCAGAAGCAGGCCAGCGATGCCGAGCAGCGCCAGCGCTCCAACGAGATGCGCGAGCGCGAGAACCGCCTGCTTCAGCGCGAGGAGTCGCTCGACCGCCGCAGCGACTCGCTCGACAAGCGCGAGCACCAGCTGTCGAGCGAGGCCGGGCAGATCGAGAGGCGCCAGCGCGAGGCGGAGGCCCTCGTGCAGCGCCACACCACCGAACTCGAGCGCATCAGCGGGCTGTCGGTCGACGACGCCCATCGCGAGCTGCTCGATCGCGTGCGCGACGACGTGACGCGCCAGTCGGCGGCCATCATCCGCGAGAACGAGCAGCGCGTACGCCTCGAGTGCGACCGTACGGCACGCTCCATCCTCTCCACCGCCATCCAGCGCTGCGCGTCCGACCACGTCGGCGAGGTCACCCTCACGACGGTGCACATCCCCTCCGACGACCTCAAGGGCCGCATCATCGGCCGCGAGGGCCGCAACATCCGCACCTTCGAGCAGATGACGGGGGTCAACCTCATCATCGACGACACGCCCGAGACCGTGCAGCTCTCGAGCTTCGACCCGGTGCGCCGCGAGATCGCGCGCGTCACCCTCGAGAACCTCATCGCCGACGGGCGCATCCACCCGGCCCGCATCGAGGAGCTGTTCAACAAGGCGTCCGATCAGGTCAGCGCCAAGGTTCTCGAAGCCGGCGAGCAGGCGTGCTTCGACCTCGAGGTCCACGACCTGCACCCCGAGCTGGTGCGCACGCTCGGCTCGCTGCGCTACCGCACGTCCTACGGCCAGAACGTCCTCAACCACTCGGTCGAGGTCGCCCAGCTGTGCCAGATCATGGCCGACGAGCTCGGTCTCGACCCGGCGCCCTTCAAGCGCGCCGGCCTTCTGCACGACATCGGAAAAGCGATCGACCACCAGGTGGAGGGTCCCCATGCGGTGATTGGCGCGGACCTTGCCCGTCGCTACGGCGAGCAACCCGCCATCGTGCACGCCATCGAGGCGCACCACAACGACGTCGACCCCACGAGCGTGCTCGACATCCTGGTGCAGGCCGCCGACGCGGTGTCCGCCGCCCGACCCGGCGCCCGCCGCGAGTCGGCCGAGGCCTACATCAAGCGCCTTGAGAAGCTTGAGGAGATCTCGAACGCGCACAAGGGCGTCGAGCGCACCTACGCGATGCAGGCGGGCCGCGAGATCCGCGTCATGGTGAAGCCCGAGGAGGTCTCCGACGCCGATGCGGTGGTGCTGGCGCACGACATCGCAACCGAGATCGAGGAGAAGATGGAGTATCCCGGCCAGGTCAAGGTTGTGGTCATCCGCGAGAGCCGCGCCACCGACGTGGCCAAGTAGGGATGCGGTCTGCGCCACATGCGCCGGGTATGCGGGGACGCCGCCGGGCGTCCCCGTTTTCGTGTGAAAGGGGGGACTGCGTGGTCGAACACGGCAGTACGCCGCAAGGCGCCGGTGACCTTGTCGACTTCGTGGCGAGCGTGGTGGGGGAGGCCCCGCTGCGCGTCGAGGAGAGCCTGGGCGACGGCTTTGTGCGCCTGCGCGTCTCCGAAGCCGAGCGTCGCCAGGCCAAGCACGACATTCGCTGCGTTGAGGACGCGGTCGTGGAACTGCTGCGCAACTCCCGCGACGCCGGTGCACGCACGGTGTGGCTCGCGACGCTGCGCGAGGGGGACCGCCGCACGCTCGTGTGCGTCGATGACGGTTCGGGCATCCCCCCTGCGATGGCCGAGCGCGTCTTCGAGGCGCGCGTGACCTCCAAGCTCGACACGGTGTCGATGGACCGTTGGGGTGTTCACGGCCGAGGCATGGCATTGTTCTCGATCCGTCAGAACGCCGTGGAGGCGCAAGTGCGCGCCTCGGGCACCGGCCTGGGGACGTCGCTGGTCGCCGCCTTCGACTGCACCGAGCTGCCCGAGCGTGCCGACCAGTCGACCTGGCCCCAGATAGGCCGCGACGACCAGGGCGACCCTGCGGTGGTGCGCGGCCCGCACAACATCGTGCGCGCCGCGGTCGAGTTCGCACTCGACTGCATGCCCGCCGTCAAGGTCTACCTCGGCACGCCGGCCGAGGTGTTGGCGTCGCTTGTGGCATGCGCCGCGAGAGACCCCGACGTGCGTGCCGGCCGCTACCGCGAGGGCGACCCCGCGGTGCCGGTCTGGATGCGTCCGGGACTTACGGGCGACGCCCGCTCGATGGCCGCCGAGGCCGGAAGCCTGGGCATCGACGTGTCCGAGCGCACCTGCTACCGCATCCTCAACGGCGAGCTCGAGCCGCCGTCGCCGCTGGCCGCCGCCGTTTTGCATGCAAACGGCGGCCCGGCCGGTCCGGTCGACCTGCTCAAGGACCGCCGCGGCCTCAAGGTGACCTCGGACGACCTGCGCGACTTCTCGCGCAGCCTCGAACACGCCTTTCGGACGCTTGCCGACCGCTACTATCTTTCGCTTGCGGGCGAGCCCAAGATCCGCGTGACCAGAGACGCGGTGAGCGTGACCTTTCCCATCGAAAAGGAATGGTAGCGCCTTGCGCGCACGATGCCCCGGTGTCCCTCCGTATGAGGAAAAATGACGTTGTTTTGAATCCTTGGCCACCCTTGAGCTGCCCGGACGTCTTTCCTTATACGTATTCATCATTTAAAATCGCAGGTTAGCGGTTAAAGTGGCATACATTCAGCCTCAACCCCCTCGAGCGAGGGGCTGCTGTGCCGTGCCCGCACGGAACCCAGCACCGGTCTTCTGTGCGCCGCACCCTGCCCGTCTCACGGCAGGCGGTGCAGCACATCCATACGGAGCGTTGATGGATTACTTAAAGGTGTCGAGTAAGTCTTCCCCTGCGAGCGTCGCCGGCGCCATCGCCGGGCTTGTCAAGGACGGTCTGCCCGTCGAAATCCAGTCGGTAGGCGCCGGTGCGGTCAACCAGGCCGTCAAGGCCATTGCAATCGCGCGGGGGTTCCTCATCCCGTCGGGCGTCGACGTGCTGTGCGCGCCGACCTTCCAGGATATCGAGATCGACGGCGAGAGGCGCACGGCCATCCGCATCTCGGTCTACCCCCACGTTGTCAGCGTTTCTTCCGAGACCGCGCCGTCGGCCTCG
>CAZUFB010000045.1:0-17053 GCA_964619775.1 uncultured Coriobacteriaceae bacterium | reverse complement strand
ACTTGGCGATGGGCGTATAGCCCGCAATACAAATAGGGCGACCGAATCGGCCGCCCTACCAGGCATTCAAGTGGCGGGATGGACGGGGATCGAACCCGCGACCTCCGGCGTGACAGGCCGGCGCTCTAACCAGCTGAGCTACCACCCCACTGAAGGGTTTCTTGCAGCCCCTCGCGGCGCTGCGGGTGGTATATTACACAGAACGTCGCTTGCATGTCCAGAACTTTTTTCCGAAAACTCCCAAGTGTGAAATATATATGGAACAAGCAGGTCAGAAGCCTTGTGACTCGAATGCGGCCCGATTGGCCGGCACGGGTTTTCGCCAAGAAGTGCTACCGTGGCTGCTGCACGGCGGCGCGTTGCCGCCGCCGCACACAAGCAGGCACAAGGGCAGAGCAGAAGGCGATTTGGCCATGGGCACGAAGCACGACGGGACGCAGCTCGCGCAGGGCGGCACGGACACGCCGGACCCTCCCCCGTCCGGGCGCAGCGTCGCCGTAGCAGATCCCGACGACGGTTTCCCGCCCGGCATGACCGAGCGCAAGGCGTGGGTCACCCTGGGCGTGCTCGTCTTGGGACAGATGGCTTCGGCCCTCAACCAGACCACGATGACGTCCTCGCTTGCGGTCATCATGGCCGAGTTCGGCATCTCCGCCAACCTCGGCCAGTGGCTCACGACCGCCTACATGCTGTTCCTCGGCGTCACCATGCCCCTCTCGGCCCATCTCATAACCAAGCACCGCACGCGCCCGCTTTTCTCCGTCGCCCTGGGAATCTTCGCCGCCGGCGCGCTGCTCGGCGCGGTGCAGCACAACTTCGCGGTGCTCGTGGCCGCGCGGTGCATCCAGGCGTGCGGCGCGGGCATCGTGGTGCCGCTCGTGCAGGTCGTCGCCTTCCGCATCTTCCCCTACCGCAAGCGCGGAGAGGCCACCGGCGTGGCGGCGATGGCCGTGGCGGTGGCCCCCGCCGTCGGGCCCGTGCTGGCCGGCGTGCTCACCGACACCATCGGCTGGCGCAGCATCTTTGCGGTCACCTGCGGCATGGCGCTGCTCAGCATGGTGCTTGCCTGGCGCCTCCTGCGGTCGATGCCCGAGCACCCCCGCGACCACCGCCTCGACCTGCCGTCGTTCGTCCTCAGCAGCTTTATGGCGATGGGCATCGTGTGCGGCTGCTCGAACATGGGCACGTTCGGCATCGCCGCCTGGCCGACCCTCGCACCGCTCGCCGTGGGGGCCGCCGCGGGCGTCGTGTTCGTGCGCCGCCAGCTGCGCATCGACGAACCCCTGCTCGACGTGCGCGCCTTCCGCTGCGGGCCGTTTGCCCTGGCCTGCCTGTCGGTCATGGCCATCCAGGGATCGGTCGTGGCCATCAACAACTTCGTGTGCCTCTACGTGCAGAACGTGCAGGGCTACTCGGCCACCCTCGGCGGGTTCACGATGCTGCCCGGAGCCGTCGTCATGATGGTGCTCGCCCCCACCGCCGGGCGCATGCTCGACCACCACGGGCCGCGCGGCGTGGCCGCCGTGGGCTTCGCCCTGCTCGTCAGCGCCACCGGGCTGCTTGCCACGCTCCGGCCTTCCTCGCCGCTGTGGATGCCGATCGTCTACCAGACGCTGCGCTTCGCCGGCGTGGCCTGCCTCAACCAGATGCTCGTGACCTGGGGCATCAACCAGCTCGGCAACGGGCGCTTCACCCAGGGCGCAGCCACCGCCAACACCGTGCGCCAGATGGGCGCGGCGGCCACCAACGCGCTGTTCTTCTCGCTCATGGACCTGAGCATCCCCGTCGTGGGAGAGGCGCAAGCCATCACCGGCACCTTCGCGCTCATCGACGTCGCACAGCTCGCCATCGCCGCCGTGGTGCTCGGCCTCATGTTCACCAAGCTGCGCGACGCCGCCTCGTCGCACGGCTACGTGGCCAAGGCCTATAGGAAGGCGGGGTGCCAGGCGCAGGAGAAAGCCGGCCGGTAGGGCGGGCGGGGCGCACATGCGGGCTCGACCGGACGTGCGGCATTCACGGTAAAGAAACATGCCCACCGGAGGGCCTTTTCGCCTGCACCAACCCACCGGCAAGGGCGTCTTCCGGCCCCGCCCCGCGCCTGGCCGTCTCGCGGCGGCCTAACCGTCGTATCGCTCGGAGAACACCAGCGTCGCGGCCGAGCAGTAGTCGGTCGCATCGAAGCACGGCGCGCCGGTGCCGAGCACCAGGCGGTCGCCTGGAGCCAGCACGCGCAGGGGGTCGGCAAGCAGGTCGCCGTCCGGTCCGCAGATGACCGAGCCGTTGGACGAGCCCAGGTCGCAGTAGGCCCACGCCGCGCCGTTGTTGAACACCACGCCGTGCACGTTCGAGACCGCGCGGTTGTCGTCCGCCAGGCGGAACACCTGGGCGTCCAGGGCGCGCACCAGCTCGGCCACCCGCCCGCAGCCCGCGCAGGCGTCCAGGCGCTCGCGATAGGAGCACACGTCCGACGAGCGCCCCACGAACATGGCGCAGCCGTCGTCGAACGACAGCGAGGCGCCCACCACCGCCATCCGCGCGTCGAACGCCTGGGTGAGCGCCACGCGGCGCGCCTCGGCGGGCGCGACGGGCAGCGGGTCGTCGTCGGGGCTTTCCGTGGCCAGCACGTCGCTTGAAAGCGCCAGCCGGTGGCCCGGGCCAAAGACGACCGCGGCGACGAGGCGCGCGAGCAGCTTCCGCAGGCCGAAGTCGTCGAGACGCACGATGCGGTCGAGCAGCTGGTCCATGTCGCGCTGGAAGGAGTTGATCGCGGCCAGCGGGTAGCGTTCGGTGAAGAAGCCGTCGACGACCGCGGGAATCACCTCGTCGCGCAGGGCGGCGACGGGGCTCGGCAGGGCGGCGAGCGCGTCGCGCAGCGAGGTGGGGGCGTCGTCCCCGTCGCCGTCCCCCTCGCCCGCAAGCGCCTCCACACAGGCGGCGAGCGCGCGGCGCTCGTAGGTCGCGTAGACGCCGCGCTCGTAGGTCGCCAGCCGCTTTTTGACGGCGGCGACCTCGGAAGGGGGCGTCCACGCGAGGATGAACTGCCCGATGCGCCGCACGGGCACCAGGCGCCACGTCCGGCTGACGCCGTAGTTCGTGTCGAAGCGCGCAGAACCGTTGAACACGTCGCGGCCGAAGACGGCCTCGGACACCGGGTGCCCGGGATCTGCGGTGGCAAGCGCGGCGAGGGAGCGGCACAGCCCCTCCAAGCCCGAATAGCAGTGCTCCTTCATGCGGTCGCGGCCCCCTTGCCCTCGGCGGCGGTACGGAAACGGGCGGCGCGGCGCGATGCCGCGCACGGCCCGCGGCGCGGCGGTCCCGTCCATCATACACGCCCCGCGCCCGCGCAGCCCGCGGCGCACCCTGGGACAACCCGAGGAACCGCCGCGCGGGGCGCGCAAGAGCGATGCGTTTGAGGGCGAAACGGGACACGCGGGGCGCACGAGCCCGGGTGCAACGGAACACGGCGTTTTGCAAGGCGCCCTAGCCGAACAACACGAACGCCGTGGCGTCGTCGGGCGAGCCGCGGCCGAGCACGAGCCCCGCCGCGGCGGCGCGCGGGGTGGGCGCCCCGGCAAGCACGCGGGCCAGCTCGCCCGGGGGGAGGTGGTCCCACACCCCGTCGGTGCACACCGCCAGACGGTCCCCGGGGGCCAGCGGCACCTCGGCGCACGAGGGGTCCGCGCGGCCGGCCCCCGCCGCCCGCGTCAGGCGGCCTCCCGAGCGGTGCGGCGCGCCTACGCGGCCCAGCTCGCCGTCGTGCAGCACGAACGCCGCCACGTCGCCGATCCAGGCAAGCGACACGGCCCCGTCGCCCACCACCCCCGCGAGCAGCGCCGCGCCGCCTTTCGCCAGGTCGCAGGCGACGCGCAGGCATGCGACCTCCTCTGCGGCGACGCCGGCCGCCGCGCCGGCCGAGGCGCCGCCGTCGGCCGCCCCGACCGCCGCGTTGCAGGCGGCGCGTGCAAACGCCCCGCCGCAGCCGCCCGCGCCCACGCCGTCTGCCACGCAGAACGACCGGAAGCCGACCTTGGCGAAGTCCTCGTTGACCGGGCCCGCCCCTACCGAGCAGACGTCGCATGCGAGCGGGCCCGCCGGTGCGGCGAGGACGCGCCCCGTGAGGCGCCCGGTGGGCCGCGGGTGCGGGGCGGCCGGCTCAGGCACGCTCATCGGATGAGCCTTCCCGCCAGGTCGGTACGGACGAGCGGTATGGAGAAGAAGCGCTCGTAGCCCGGTTTGTACGCCTCCCAGCGCACGTCGCGCACGGGATGCGGGGCCTCCCCCGCGTCGGCCGGCCGGCCTGGCGCGGGCTCCGCGTGCAGGGGACGGTACACCGCAAGCGCATGCCGGCCGCGCAGGACGCGGTGGCGCGGCCGGCTTTTACCCCTGCGGCGCACGAGGCGCCTGGCCGTGAGGAGGACGCGCGCGCCGCCCGGCGCGGACTCCCCCGCGACCTCCCCCGGCACGTCCCCGGCGGAAACGGAAGCCGGCTCCCCGGCCCCGCAGCCCGCATGCCGGGCCTCCTGCGCCGGGCGAGACGCGTAGAACGCGGCGAACTCGCCGTAGCGGCGGCGCGCCGCCTCCCTGAACCGCCCGTAGCCGTCGGCCGCCACATGCACGGTCATCGAGCAGTCGTCCTGGGCGGTCGCCCGGTAGTGGCCCTCGAGCGACGCGAGCGCCTCGTCGAGCGTCGCGGCCGTGCAGAAGCTGCGCAGCAGCTGCAGCTCGAGCCCCAGCGGGTGCCTGAAGTACATGTGGCAGCCGTCGGTGCAGCAGATCACGGCGCACGGCGCGCGCAAAACCACGGTGCGGGCGCTGAGGTAGAACGGCTCGCTGAGGTTGACCTTGTTGCTCATGGGGGCGTCCATGCGCAGGTTGTCGAAGTAGTCGGCCTCCCCCGCCTGGTCGTCCTCGCTGACCTGGTGCAGCCCGTCGGCGTCGAGGGCGTAGACGCGCGAGTCGCCCGCCCACAGCGCCGTCGCGAGCACCGCGTCCCCGCGTTCCTCCAGGACGGCGCACGCCAGGGTGGTGGGCAGCACCACCGCGCTGCTCACGGCCGAGCGGGGGCAGCCGGCACGCTCGTAGTAGCCGTCGAGCGCGCCGAACACCGCGCGGTGCAGGCGCGTCGCAAAGCCGACGAGCGGCTCGCCGCCCGCCTTCGCGGGACCGTAGGCGTACGCCTGCGGCGGGTCGCCTTGCGCGCCCGCCCACGACGCCTCGAAGAACTCCGCGGCAGCGGAGCGCGCCACCCGGGACGCGACGTAGGCGTTGGTCACGACGCGGCCGTCGGCCAGGCGCAGGGGCGCGGCCCCCGCCCCGCCCAACCCGTCGAACACGCCGCCGAAGCGCGGCCCCGCCAAGGGCGGGGCGTCTTCGCCGCACCCGGCGACGGCCTCGATGTACAGCGTTGCGGCCTCGATCATGGACGAACCTCCCAACAGACTGACGGGCCCGGCGGCCCCGCGCGGCCTATCCCCGCGCGGCCAGACCCTCGATGTACTCGCGCATCCCGTAGAGCCCCAGCTCGCGCAGCGGCTTGCGCATGGCCGTGCCGTCGACCAGGCCGATGAGCACGCGGCCGCCGCCCACGGCCGTGAGCGAGACGTAGCGGCCGTCGCGCGGCGGTTCGAAAACCACGTCGGGCTCCGCGGGGGACGCCAGCTCGACGCGCACCGCCGCGCGGGCGCGCCCCTCGGGCAGGAGGTCGAGCGCCACCGTGCGCGCCCCCGCCCGCGCCGCCCCGCCCGCGCCGCGCACGGAAAGGCGCACCGGCTCGCGCGGCACGCCGCGGAACACCGCGCGCCCCCGCCCGTCGGTCGTGCCGCGCGCGCTCAGGCCGCCGCGTGAGCGCAGGCGCACCTCGCATCCGGCCAGCGGCGCCCCGCCGGCGCGCACCACCTCCACGCCGAGCGCCACGCCCCCGCCGGCGCCTTCGCCCGCAGCGGGAACGGGAGGGTTCCCGTCCACCGCCCGCAGCTCCCCTCCCGCAAAGTGGAAGAACACCGGGACCTCGGCGCCGTCGGACGGGCGGCAGGGCACGTCCCGCGCCGCGGCCAGCCGCCCGCCGTCCGCGCCGCGGCCGCGCACGGCCACGGTGTAGCGGTCGGGCGACACGTCGTACCCCGCCAGCAACGCCGCGCCGTCCCGGTCGCCCCGGCAGCGGGCGACCGGGGACCCATGCAGCTCGAGAAGCGCCCGCATGCCCTCCAGCGGCACTCCCGCGTCGTCGGCGCGCACGGCCAGCCGCACCGTGGGGACGCCGCGCCCGCCGGCGTTGAGGGCGTTCAGCACCTCGGCGCAGGTCCGGGGGCGCGCAGCGGGGTCGCGCCGGATCATCCAGCGGACCAGGGCGGCGCACAGCGGGTCGAGCCCCTCGTCCAGCCTCACCCCGGCGTCGCCGTAGCGCAGCAGGGCCTCGTGCACGTAGCCTCCCCCGCGCGCCTGCGGCAGCGCACCCGTCAGGTACACGTGCAAAACCAGGCCCAGCGCAAAGACGTCGTGGGCGCGCCCCACGGCGAGCGCCAGTTCCGAACCGGCCTTGCCCAGCGGGTCGCCGTCCTCGGCGTGGCTCACATAGCGGGCGAGCTCAGGCGAGTAGTACTCCACCGTGCTCGTGACGTCGCAGGCGTCGGGCACCTCGTCGGCAAAGAAGCTGTCGTCGAAGTCGCTGACGCGGCCGACCGGGACGCCCGCCCCGTCCCCTTCCTCCGCGTCCTCGCGGCACACGAAGATGTTCTCGGGCTTCAGGTCGCCGTGCACGATGCCCTGGCCGTGCAGCGTCTGCACGGACACCAGGGCGCTGCGGAACACCCGCAGCAGCTCCTCGCGCCCGTACGCCTCGTGCAGCTCGGCCGCCGGGCGGTCGTCGAAGTCAACGAGCTCGTTGACCTTGACGAGCTTGTGGCCGTCGCGGAAGAACTCGACCGCCGTCACCAGGCCGGCCGTCTTGCCGCACGCGCCGCGCAGCAGGCGGTTGATCTCCTCCATGCGCGCCTGGTACGCCTCGAAGCGGGACCGGCGGCGCAGGGCGGCCGGGTGCCCCGTCGCCAGGGCCTCCTCGGTGGGCATCACGTACCTGTCGAAAACCTTGAGAAAGTAGCGCTTGCCGTCGACCGTGCTCTGCGCCACGGCGACCTGGCCGTTGCCGACCGTCCGCAGCTCCCCTTCGACGCGGTAGGGGCCGATCTCAACGGGCATGGGGCGCCCTCCTTTCAACCGATGGTGCCTGCGGCGCCGCGCGGCGCCATCCTTATGCGAGCATCCGCAGCGCGTCGAGGGAGCGGGGTCGCCTGTCGGGGTCGGGGTGCAGCATGGCGCGCACCACCCGCCGGTGGCGCTCGTCCAACGCCCCCAGGTCAACGGGCAGCCGCTTCAGGATGCGCTCGGCCGGCCAGCGCCAAAGCTCGTCGCACAGCTGCCTGCCGGTGAGGCACTCGTAGAAGACCACGCCCAGCGAGAACACATCCGAAGCGCACCCCACCCGCTCCGCCAGGCGGCGGTCGTACTTGTCGCGCGCAAGGTAGCGCAGCAGCTCGGGCGAGGCATATTCGAGCGCGCCCACCACGTCCTGCGGCACCGGGGGCCGGCCGGCGAAGAAGCCGCTGTCGTAGTCGATGACGCAGCCCACGAAGACGCCGGGGGAGCGCTGGGTCAGGATGACGTTTTCGGGCTTGTAGTCGTTGTGGACGACGCCCGCCCGCTCCAGCAGCGCCTGCTGGGCGAGGATCGACCTCAGCACGGTGTCGACCTGCTCCCCCGTCAGCAGCCGGTGCATGGTGCCCACCGTGAGCGCCGTGCCGCCCACGCGCACCCGCCGCACGAAGCGCACCACCTTGTAGACGTACCCGCCGTGCCGGAACACCGCCACGGGCACGTTGAGGTTGCCCCGCGCCGCCCGGGCCCCGCCCAGCGCCTGCCACAGCCCCTCGGCCCGGCGCCAGCAGCGCTGCGCCTCGGCGAGCTTGCCGAGGAAGGCGCGCGGGTAGCCCGCCAGCTCGGCGCCCGGGTAGCGGTTCGGGAAGCGCTTGACCAGATAGCGCTCGCCTCCGCGGGTCGCCCGGCACACGGCGCCGTGGGGCGTCGTGCGCCAGGAACCCACGAGCGTGTAGCCCTTCAGCGTCTCCATGGCAGGCCTAGATGCTCTCGGCGATCCATTTCACCACGACGTCCATGTCGGCGTCGGCCAGGCCCGCGGCCGCACGGCACGGCATGTAGCTCACCAGCTCCCAGGTGTCGGCGATGCCGCGCCACACCTTGTCCTCGGGGGCGAAGACGGCCATGCGGCGGGCGTTGCTGTTGAGCTTTCCCTGCCCGTCGTCCCACGCCAGCATGAGCTCGGTGAGGTTCTTGGGCATGTCGGCGGGATAGCCCTTGGCGGAGGCGCGCTTGGGGTGGTCGAGCGGGTGGGGCGCGGCGTCGGTCATGAGGACGACGATGTGGCGGCGCTTGGCGCCCGTGTCCACCCAGTCGCTCTTGATGGCCTCGTAGAGCGCCTCCAGGGAGTTCTCGGGCGCGTCGCCGCCGCCGGTGGCCTCCAGGCCGTCCAAGAACGCGCGGAACGCGGCCTCCTGGCCGGGGTGCTGGTAGAACTGGCTTTGGACCATCGGCTCGTTGTCGCAGTAGTAGTCGCGGAAGGCGATGACCTTGGTGCGCAGCTGGTCCACGCGGCGCTTCTTGGCCCCCAGCGCCTCCTGGATGCGCGGCAGCAGGTCGGCCGCCACGGCGGTGGTCTGCCTGATGCACGGAGCCATGGACCCGGTGGCGTCGATCACGAACACGATGTCGACGTTGGTGAGGACCGCGTTGTCCTGGCCCGCCGCGTCGCCGGGGGCGTCGGCGGACAGGCCCGTCTCGACCTCGACCCAGTCGGCGTCCCAGACGTCGTCCCAGTCCACCGCGTCGGCGACGGGGGAGGTCGTCCCGGTGCCTGCATACGTTTCGGAAGCGGTCATGGCGGTTCCCTTCTGCTCGTGGCGTTCGGACGCCGCGGAGCGCGCTTTGCGCCCTGCGGCTTGCCGAACACTTTGCCAGCCAGAGGAAAACCGAATTGCGCAATCCGGGCCCTCGCGGGCCAAAGGCGGGCGCGCGGGAGGGCGGCTTCGCGCGGGCTACACCGTGTGCACCCGCCCCGGGAAGCGCCCCTGCAGGGCGCGCAGCACCTCGTTCGAGGCGTCCGCGTCGGTTATCACCTGCAGGTTGCCCGACCGCCCCAGGTTCGCCACCTCGTGGGCGAAGGGCGGATCCTGGAGCTTGGTGCCGTCGAGCACCAGGTAGACGCTGTGGGCCTCGAGCGCCGGCCGCTTGTTCTCGGCCGAGACGCCGCCCGTCACCGTCACCGATCCGTCGGAACCCAGCCGGCTCGCCCCCACCAGCGCCAGGTCGAAGCGCCGGCGGGACAGCCCGCCCGAGCGCGACCCGAGCGTCGATGCGAGCACGGCGACCTGGTTCTTGATGCCCAGCGCCTGCGAGACCGTGGACTGGGTGCCGGGGCGCACCAGGCCTCCGGCCATGTAGAGCGCCACGTCGTCGAAGCGGTCGTCGTACCCCAGGTCCATGAAGCACTCCGAGATGCGGCAGGCATGGTGCACCGAGGGCGTGACGATGCGCAGCCCCGCCAGGCGCCCCGCCTCGATGAGCCGGCACAGCCCCTCGACGACGGGCTCGGTGGTGGAGCCCCCGTCGACGTAGACGCTGCGCGGCCTGCATGCGCGCGCCTCGCGGAAGTCGCGGCCCTCGTCCACGCAGGCGCGGATCAGGTCGAGCGCCCGACCGGCGATGCGGTCCTTGCCCGTGCGGTTGATGCGCTGCTTGGCGCGGACCTGCTCGGACACGAGCAGCAGGTCGCCCCGGTGGTCCACCTCGATGCCCGGTATCTTGCCGCGGTCGCGGATGCAGCGCACCGCGCCCTCGAGGTCGGCGAACCCCAGGGCGCGCACGTCGGGCAGCGCGTGGCCCTCCTCGCGCGCCCAGCGCTCGAAGCGTGCCAGGTCCACGCGCCCGTCGCAGGCGTCGCGCAGCTCGTAGAGGCACCTGGTCGCGAGCACCGCCAGCCGGTCCAGCTCGCCGGCGCTGCTCAGGGACGCGCCGGTGGCCTGCAGGCTCACGCCCACCAGCCGGTCGCCGCCCTCGAAGTCCTCGCGGACGGTGCGGCACGCCAGGTAGTCCAGGTAGCCGCATGCGGCGGCGAGGCGCGGCACCTTGTCGAGCGCCAGGTCGCCCACCGGCACCAGGTCGAGCCCGCGCGCCAGGGCGTCGAAGTCTCCCGGCCCCGCGCCGCGCAGCCGGCGGCCCCCGGCGCCTTCCCCCGCGCCCGCCAGCGCGAACGCAGGCGACCCGCCCGCGCCGGCAAGCGCCTCCTCGCAGGCACGCGCCACATCGGGCGTGCACGCCGCCTCCCCCGCCAGCAGCTGGGCGCGCAGCATGTGGGCGTAGTACACGTCCATCTCAAGCGGCAGCGGGTCGCGCCCCAGATAGCGCCGCGCGTCGGCGAAGTACTCGTTGACGTAGCCGGGATACCCCGCCCCCAGCTCCTCGAGCGACTCGAAGTCGATGAGCGTGGCCCGCACGTCGTCGGGACGCGGGCCGAAACGGCGCACCACCACGTTGCCCGGGCGCACGTCGCAATGGGCGTAGCCCGCCGCGTGCAGGGCGCGCAGGTGCGCCATCACGTCGAAGAACACCTTGCGCACCACCGGCTCGCGCGGAGCCCCGTCGGGGAACAGCGGCTTGCCCGCCGCGGGGCCCGGGACCGCGGTGCCGGGGCAGGCCAGCACCTCGCGCAGCGAGACGCCGCCGTCCTGCTCCACAAGCACCTCGCCGCCGAAACCTCCGTCGAGCGCGCAGTTGGAATAGCAGAACGCCGGGCCTGCGCCGCTGGCAAAGGCCATCCCTGCCTTTTTGACGGCGCTCAACCGGCCGCCGCCGCGCACGTTGAACACCTTGGCGACCGCCGCGCGCGGGAACATGCCCGAACACAGCAGCGTGCCGCGGTAGATGGACACCCGGTTGCTGCTCACCGCCGGGGCGACGGAACCGTCGTAGACGAACTGCCAGTCGCGGTCGCCGTCGCGCCCCTTAAGCGCGAGGAGCGCGCCGGCCTCGGCGGGCTCCCCCGCCAGCCCCGTCCGCATGCCGTCGGAAGGCTCCGCCGACGCGCCGCGGCGCGGGCCTCTGCCGCGGATGTACGTTGGGCTGTCCGGGCTGCTGGACGGCATGGGCACCTCCCTTGGCGTTGCGGCGCGGCGGACGGCCGCGACTCCGCGGCTCACAGTATAGCGCCCGCCGGGCGGCGCCGGGCGGCCCGGCCGCTCCCGCCTTCTTGAAGGCGCCCCGAACGCGCACAGCCAGCCGCTCCCGCCGCATGGCCGGCCTCGGGCGTCCCCTGGCACGCACCGCCGGCCGCGGACGCGCCGTCCCTATACGCATGCAGGCGCCCCGGACGGCCTTTTCCGCCCGGGGCGCCTGCGCGTGGGCATCCTGCGATGTGGACGTCGGGCGCGTGACTGCGGTCAGGCACGCCGCCGCAGAGTCCCTGCGCAGCGGTCTTTTCCCACGGCCGAGCAGGGACGAAGGCGAGCCCGTCCGCCGCGGGACCCCGGTGTTCCCTCTTTTCAGGGCTCGCTCAACTTTTTGGCCTCCCGACCCTTTCGCACCCCCTTTCAGCCCTCCTCCACACCGCCCGGTCCGGCGCGTGCCACCATGAAGGCGTTCCGTCCGTCGCGGCATCCGCCGCGTTCACGGCAAGCACATGCGCAGTCGCACACCAAACGGACCAGAGGAGATATGTATGGAACGCACATCACGCACAATGACCCGTAGAACCGCCTTGGCCTGCTTCGCCGCATTCGGGGCGTCGATCGCCGGCCTGGGGCTGGCCGCATCGGCCCGAGCCGACGAGGCCGCCGAGGAGGAGACCCTGGTGGGCCGCATCACCGCCATCGACGGCAGCACGGTCGAGCTCGCGCTCGGCGAGCTGGCCGACGGCGGCGCGGCAGGCGGCATGGGGGACATGGAAGGCGACCCGGGCGCGCAGGGCGGTGGCGAGGACGGCGGCGAGACCCCGCCCGAGGCGGCCGAAGGCGAGCAGCCCGCAGACGACCAGGGCGCGGACCAGGACGGCGGGGAGACCCCGCCCGACATCTCCGAAGGCGAGCAGCCTGCGGACGGCGACGCCGGACAGGGCGGCTTTGCAGGCGGCAGCTCCTTCACCGAGAACGGGGAGACGGCCACGGTCGACCTTTCGGGCGCGACGGTGTCCACCCAGGGATCCGAGGGCGAAACCGAGGGGTCGGTCGACGACCTTGCCGTGGGCGACATCCTCAGCATCGTGCTCAACGACGACGGCTCGGCCGCCAGCGTCACCGTCGTGACGGACGGCATGGGCGGCGGGCAGCCCGAGGGCCAGAGCGGCTTCGGCGGTTCGGGCGAGGTCACCCAGGGCACCGCGGCCACGACCATCGACACCGACGGCACCTACACCGGCGAGACGTACACCTCGACCGGCGACGACGAGAACGCGCTGCGCGTCGACGGGGCCACGGTCACGCTCGACGGCATCACCGTCGACAAGTCGGCCGGCAGCTCGTCCAACACCGAGGACGGCGACTTCTACGGCCTGAACGCCGCGCTGCTCGCCACCAACGGCGCGCAGGTCACCATCGTCGGCGCCACGGTGACCTCCTCGGCCCAGAACGGCAACGGCATCTTCAGCTACGGCGAGGACACGCGGGTCGAGGTCTCGGACACGGTCATCACCACCACGGCCGACAACTCGGGCGGAATCCAGACCACCGGCGGCGGCACCACCGTCGCGTCGAACCTGACGATCGAGACGTCGGGCAGCTCGTCGGCGGCCATCCGCTCGGACCGCGGCGGCGGAACCGTCGAGGTGGACGGCGGCGACTACACCACGAACGGCTACAACTCCCCCGCCGTCTACTCCACGGCAACCGTCTCGGTCGCCAACGCGACGCTCATCGCCAACAACTCCGAGGCGCTCGTCATCGAGGGGCAGAACTCCATCGCCCTCACCGACTGCATCGTGTCGGGCAACATGAGCGACACCGAGGGGACCAGCTCCGACGAGAACGTGCACAACGTGATGATCTACCAGTCGATGTCGGGCGACGCCGAGGTGGGCACCTCCGTGTTCTCGATGACCGGCGGGTCGCTGACCTCGAACAACGGCGACGTGTTCTTCGTCACCAACACCCACTGCACCGTGGCCCTCTCGGGGGTCGAGATCGTCAACGAGGACTCCGAAGGGTGCCTGATGCGCATCAGCGGCAACAGCGCGAGCCGCGGCTGGGGGTCGGCAGGCAGCAACGGAGGCCAGATGGAGCTCACCCTGAGCGGGCAGACCCTCGAAGGGGACATCGTGGTCGACAGCATCTCGACCCTGACGATGGAGCTGGCCGACGGCAGCTCCTTCACCGGCACCGTCACCATCGTCGACAACGAGCAGGGCGGCACGGCGGTCGACGACAACGTCGTGGTGACCGTGGGGTCGGGCTGCACCTGGACGCTCACCGGGGACTGCTCGGCGACGAGCGTGGACGGCGACGGGACCATCGAGTACGGCGGCTACACCATCACCCTGGCCGACGGGTCGGTGCTGAGCGCCTAACCGCCGACCGCCAGACCGTCCCCACCGACAAAGGCCGCCCGGGCTACACGGAGAAATCGCCGCGTGTGCCCGGGCGGCTTTATATGGATGCAGCCCTTGCCTGCCCTTTTTATATACAGAAACAGCTCAGCTGTATGCAAAAGCGCCCTGTACGGCCGTCGCCTCGCCGCCTTTTGGTCTGCCTACCCCGCCGATTTTCCACCGCACGCCCCGACGCGCATGCGGGCCGCGTCCACCTCGACGCCCTCGTGCCTCAGCAGCCAGGCCTTGCGCTCAAGGCCGCCGGCATAGCCCGTGAGGCTTCCGTCGGCGCCCACCACGCGGTGGCACGGCACCACGAGGGACACGGGGTTGCGCCCCACAGCGCCTCCCACGGCGAGAGGCGAGGCCGCGCCCAGCTCGGAACGCACCCTGTCGGCGACCGCCCCGTAGGTGGTCGTGGAACCGTAGGGAATCTCGACCAGGATGCGCCACACCGCCCTTCTGAACGCGCTGCCGTGCAGGGACAGCGGCACGTCGGCGACGGACGGGCGCTCCCCGGCAAAGTAGGCGTCGAGCCACCGGCGTAGCGCGTCGAAGCCCGGCGCGGCGTCGTCGCGCACCAGGGCGGGGTCGCCCGGCAGGCCGGCCCCGTGGCGTTTCTGCCCCTCCATCCACAGCCCGCACACCGCCACGCCGTCGCTTGCCAGCGTCAGCCTCCCGAGCGGGGATTCGTATTCGGTCGCGCAGCGCATCGCGCCCCTCCCGAAGCCGTCTTATCCCAGCAGCACGCGGCGCAGCTCGGCGACGCTTTCCACCACGGCGGCGGCGCCGGCGTCCTCAAGCTCGGCACGCGCCGCAGAGCCGAACAGCACGCCCACGCAGGGCACCCGGTTGGCCGAAGCCCCCTCGACGTCGTAGAAGCGGTCTCCCACCATCACGGCCTCATCGGGCCGGGCGCCGAGCACCTCCAGGGTCTCGCACACCAGGTGGGGCTTGTCGGCGCGGGCGGGGTCGCGCTGCGCCACCACGGCCGCGAACAGCCCCCGCACACCCTCCTCGGCGAGCATCTTCTCGGCCAGCTCCTGGTGCTTCGACGACGTCACGGCAATCGTGCGGCCCGCCGCGACCAGGTCGCGCAGCAGGTCGGCCATGCCGTCGAACAACGGGTGCGCCTCGCGGCCGAGCCGGGCGTAGCGCTCGCGGTAGCGGCGGGTCAGCTCTTCGGCGTCTCCTGCGGACAGACCGTAGATGTCGGTGTACGCACGGGGGAACGCCGGCCCGATGAGGCGGTTGAGGTCGCCCATCTCCTCGTCGGTCATCCCCCACTCCGCCAGCGTCGCGCGCGCCGTTGCGATGATGCTCGGCTTGGTGTCGGCAAGCGTCCCGTCGAAGTCGAAGAGCACGTACGGGCGTCGCGCCAGGTCGGCGGAGGCGGGCGGTGCGGCTGGCATCGGGACATCATCTCCTTGCGCAGGACGACCGATTATTACAAGTATCGGCAACGCGCCGGACGCCGTCAACCGGACGAGGCGCCGGGGCGGGACAGTCCGGACGTGGCAGCGCAAAGGCCGGGCGCACCCGGGCACCGCGGGCTACATCCTCCGCACGGCCGCGCACAGCGGTTCCAGAAACGCGCGCAGCTCGCGCTCCTGCCGGTCGGTCTCGCGCAGGGAGGCCCCCAGCGCCTGGAACATGCGCGGGTCGACCTTGCCCATGAGGACCCCGGCGGCGGAGAGCTCGGCGTCGGTGAGCGCATGCTCGAACACCACGTTGGCGAACACCCCGTCGAGCAGGCGGGCGTAGACGCGCTCCTCCGGTTCGAAGATCAAATCCTTCGCCATCGAGACGGCCTGCGCGCCCGCCTTGCCGCACGCGTTGCCCAGCACGAAGCTCGCCGCCAGCGCCACCGGCGCGAACGTGACCCCCGCGGCGGTGGCGAGCACGCGCGCCCCGACCGACCCCACCGTGTAGCCCGCCGCCGACGCGGCGTTGCCGGCCACGAGGCGCACCGCGTTGGCCTTGGCCGCGCCCATCGGGTCGCCCGGGCGGCGCGCGGCCCCATCGGCCAAGGCCGCCGCCACCAGGTCGGTGGGCGCGCCGGGGTTGCCGTCCTCGCCCACGACCCCCGCGCCCACCACGCCCCCGACGTGGCCACCGGCCCCGTCGGGGGCGACCGCGCCGCCCGAGCGCACCGCCAGCCAGGCCGACAGCCTCTCCCCCAGGCTGCCCGAGCCGCCGGCCACCACCACCGACCCGGTCGCCGGCTTGAACGAGACCCCCGGCACCCGGCCCGTCTTCGCCAGGTTGGCCGCCTGCAGGTAGGTGAACGCGCCGCGGCGCACGAGCGCGCCGGCGGCGTCGGGGTCGTCGAGCCCGGGAACCCACCCGTCGGCTATCTTGCGGCGCATGCGCTGCAGCACGGCATCGTACTGGTCCGCCGGCACCTCCACGTACCAGGGAGCCTCTTCGCCGTACGGCGTGCCGAAGAAGCGGTAGAAACCCTCCTCGTCGAAGCACCAGCCAAACGTCCTGGCCGCCGAGGAGCGGCATACCGAGCGCACCGGGGCGTCGGGCCCCAGCACGCCGCGTGCGGCCTTTTTGCCGGCGCGGCGCATGAGCACGCGGCGGTTGGTGATGCGGATGCAGCCGTTGGCGAGGCGCCGGAAGCGTGCCTGGTCCATAAAGGGAGCGCCGCCGATGGTGACGCGGCCGTCCTTGCGGCTGACGAGCGCGGGGTCGAAGTTCTCCCAGCGCACATAGCGGTAGCCCGTGCCCTCCTCCTCGACGAGACCCTCGTCGCCGTCCTCCCCCTCGTCGCCGGCGCCCCACGTGGCGAGCGCCGTGCCCACGGGACTTTCGCGCAGGCTCCGCGCGAAGAAGCTGCCCAGGCCCTCCTCCTCGTCATCGTCGCCGGCGTCGTCGTCGGCCGGGCCGTCCTTGAAAAAAATCCCGGCGTCGGTGAGCACCAGCCCGTGGGGACGCGTGCCGAACGCGACGTCGGCCCAGAGGACCTCCTGCTCAACCGGAACGGGAAACGACGAGCGGATGCGCTTGACGGCGCGCGCCGTGAGCTCGGTCTCAGACTCGCCCAGCTCGGCGAGCAGCTGCGTCGCCACGTAGGGCATCCGAGTGAGCGGGGGCGCGGCGGGCAGGAGGTTGGGGCCGGTCGCTGGCATGCGCACGTCGCTTTCTTGCGGAAGGACCGCAGTGGGCCGGGTCGGTCACCACACACGATAGCGTATCAAGCCGCCGCGGCGGGCGGCAGGAAGGGGTGCCGACGGATTCTGCGGAAGGCCGAGGCGCGAGAACGGCACGCACTCGGCGCGTTTTCTGCCACGACTTTGCAAGCCATGTGCCAGGCAGCCGGACCCCGTACCACCCATCCCGGACGCCTTTCCCCGGACGCCGCAGGGACGCGGCCGTTTGGAGGACGGGGAGCCTCGTCCGACA